>PASJ01000001.1 GCA_002711925.1 Pseudobdellovibrionaceae bacterium
TTTCAACATATTTTTGAACAAGCTGTAGAGAAAGATGCTTCAAAACTCCGTATTCAAGAACAAAAGCCCCTCCGGTAGCTTTGAGAGTCATTCCGGTGGAGACTTCTTCACCATCCTTATCGAAACTTTTTGTGTTACCAAGAGTACTTGAACCAACAAGACGAGCTCGCATAACCTTGGGCGGCAAGGTTAAGCCATCTCCTGCTGCGGTTGGAAGTGCTTTAGTTTTTTTAACCGGCTCTTCAGCAAAAGCAAAAGCCCCAAAAAGGCTTAACATACTGGAAATCACAATAATTTTAATTTTCATAAAAAACCCTTCAGTTTTAAATTTTTGTGCTTTAAATTAAATAAAAAATAAACTCCACAAAAAACACCAAGATTTTGCGTTTGCTATAAAACAATAAAGGATAAGGAAAAGTCAAATAAAAAAACGTTTAAAGCATTGATTTTTCTTACTTCTCTTGATTTTTTAGTCCATACCATCATTTTCATCTTGTAAATCGACCACCCAAGAAACGGGCTTTTTAAGATAAGAAGGTATTTTTGTTGTAGAGTCGCCGCGTGTTTTGTCGAGCATTTTTTGTGTTAAACCTTTAACAAGCCTTAAATCCGTACCCCTCATTCGAGCCCCTTTTATGTTGGCATCACTCAGGTCGGCATAGGCAAGCTTTGCAAAATCAAGGTTTGTATTTCGCATGTAGGCTCTTTCCAGCTTTGCCCCTATAAGATTAGATTCTTTTAAGTATGCATCTTTCAACTGAGCATGACTTAAATCAGCAAAAGATAAATCTGCCTCTAAAAGATAGCTTTCGTTTAAAATAGCTCCTTGTAAGTTTGCTCTTTGAAGGTCTGCTTTCCAAAGTTGACTTTTCAAAAGATTGGCATACTGCAAACTAGACTCCTTAAGGTTGGCACGCCAAAGCTTCGCTTCTTGTAGATCTGACTCTTCTAGATTAGCTTTTTCTAAAAAATGTTCCGTTAAATTACAGTGGTAGAGATTCTCATTTTTTAAAAAAAGGGGCCTTAACAACTGATGGGAAGGTAAATGAGAGAAGTAAAAGAGTGTCACCAAACAAAAAATAAGTAAGGAACAAAGGGCAATGTTATATATAACCATCGGCCCTTCTTTAGATCGCTTCAAAAAAATTAAATGTCCTAATGTCATAAACAAAGTAACAACAGCCATCTTATTCCCCCAATTTGGAAGAGCAGCAGACTTTATAACAAAAAAAACCATAGCAAATGGAATCATTAAATATAAAATAATAAGCTTCATACTGTCTAAAAAATGATGATCATGGAATGATAAAATAGGGACTTTTGTCATTTTTCTCTTTGACATGACACGCTCAAGAAGCTTCCAGTGCTCATAATAAATCTGCAAATAAATTCTTAGTATTAGAAGAATGATTGGACCAACTACAATAAAAAGCTGGAAAGATATGTAACCAAGACGAAAAGGAAGCGCTAAAGCCGATGTGATCAAAAGATCTTTATCTGAAGAATCTAGCATCGTATGAATGCAAAAAAAACAAAGAATCGTCATCAATGTCATGATCTTTCGAAACGTTTCCCCCGTCTTTGAATAAGCCTCAATAATCTTGTCTTCTCTTGTGCAATAAACTTTTTTTATACGAAAAAAATCGATGCTTTTAGCCATTACCTAAAAAAAACCTTTCTATTCCAACACACTTTATAGTGCATAGTGATCCTTCTAAATAATTTTTTCAAGAAGTTTAGAGTCATCATTTTTTACCTTTTGTTTGCAACAAGCAATTGGATTAAAAAAATTGCCTATTAAAGTAGATAGTGCCTAGCTAAGTTTTTTCTAAAAACAATAGTAAAATATTATTAAACAAAAAATTTATTTCTGTTTCTCTAGAATAACAACTACTTGTAATAATAATTTTAGAAAATACAAAAAAAAATTTTAGAGCAATTTCAAATTAACTACATGATTTTTAATAATTGATACTTTGCTTGAAAAAAAAAAATCCTATAAAAATAATCTTTATATGCTCTATTTAGGTGGGTGCTATATATAAAAAAAAAATACACCTAGCTATTGAGTTTTAAGTCCAGTGATGAAAAAATATGGCTGAATTATTTAACAACTATTTTTTTTAGAGATTATGTAGAGAAAAAAAATTGAAATAAAACCGATTATAGATAAATGCTTACCATGTTTTTAATAATTATATAAAGTATTTATTAGTAACGAGCTTACGTAGGAAGACAATATGACGACAGAAATAAAAATACCTTCAGTTGGAGAAAGTATACAAGAGGGAATGATCGAAGCATGGCACAAAAACAATGGCGATTGGGTTGAAGTGGATGACGTTCTGCTTGAACTTGAAACAGATAAGGCCACAGTAGAAGTTGTTGCAGAAAGTGCAGGAGTTTTAGAAATAGCAAAAGAAGAAGGCTCGGTTGTCAAAGTAGGCGAGCTCGTTGGAATCATCTCACAAAAAAACAAAAGACCTGAAGCAATCAAACAACAAGAAATAAAATCACCAGACAACTCAACAGAAGAAAAGAAACACCAGAAAGAACTTTTTTCCCATCAAAAGGAAAATAATGGTCCTGCAGTTCGAAGACTTCTAGAAGAAAATCAAGTGGACACAGCGAATATTCCTGCCACAGGCTTAAACAATAGAATTACCAAAAATGATGTACTACAAGTTCTATCAGCTGACTCCTCACCAAGCTCACAAGCCATTGAAAAACCACAATTAGAACACCAAAAAGAAAATAAAGTTGCTGATACTGGACGCCTCTCAACTCGAACACCGATGTCAATGATTAGGAGAAGAATTTCAGAAAGACTATTAGCGGCACAAAGCGAATCAGCAATTCTGACAACTTTCAACGAAGTTGATATGACAGCCATCAATGAGATGAGAGCTAAATACAAAGAACACTTTCACAAACGATACCAAGTAAAACTTGGATTTATGGGCTTTTTTCTCAAAGCCTCAGTTGCTGCATTAGAAGAATATACCCTTGTAAATTCTTATATCGAGAAACACGAAATTGTTTCTCATAACTATTGTGATATCGGGGTAGCTGTTTCTACGGAGAAGGGACTGATGGTTCCCATTATACGTAATGTTGAAAAACTTTCCATCGTTCAAATTGAAGAACAAATTACTTTATTCTCTGAGAAAGCTCGAAATAACAAAATTACCCTTGATGATCTAAAAGGTGGTACCTTTACTGTTTCAAACGGAGGAATTTTTGGCTCTCTCATGTCAACACCAATCCTCAACCCCCCACAATCAGCTATTTTAGGTATGCATAAGGTTCAAATGAGACCGGTTGTAAGCCCAGAAGGAGCTATTGAGGCTAAACCTATGATGTATTTGGCCCTTTCTTATGATCATAGAATTATTGATGGCAAAGAAGCTGTCGGGTTTCTCAAAAAAATAAAAGAATGCTTAGAAGATCCATGTCGCTTAATTATTGGAGTTTAAGGAATGAACGCAGAAAACTTTGAATTTGATGTTATCGTTATCGGGTCAGGGCCAGGGGGATATGTTTGTGCCATTCGCTGTGCTCAAAATGGACTTAAAACAGCATGTGTAGAGCAAGATAAAACCTTAGGTGGCACATGTTTAAACGTTGGTTGTATACCAAGTAAAGCACTACTTGAATCTAGCCACAAATACCACTCCATAAAACATGAAGCAAAAGACCATGGCATCAAGATAAAAGAAGCACAATTTGATTTAAATCAAATGATGCAAAGAAAAAGTAAAATCGTAACAAATATGAATAATGGAGTTACTTATCTTTTTAAAAAAAACAACATTAAAACCCTAATCGGCAAAGCATCCTTTGCTGATAAAAACAAAATCATTGTCAACAACAAAGAGTATACTGCAAAAAACTTTGTGATTGCTTCGGGCAGTCTTCCTATTGAAATTCCTTGTGCAAAGTTCGATCATAACATTATTGTTGATTCAACTGATGCACTAGGATTTGAAGAAGTTCCAAAAAAACTAATTGTTGTTGGAGCCGGTGCTATAGGTCTCGAGCTTGGTAGTGTTTGGAGTCGTTTAGGATCTGAAGTGACGGTAATTGAAGCCATGGATACTATTCTACCAGGAGTTGACCGCGATGTTTCGGATCGTCTCAGAAAAATTTTAGAAAAACAAGGAGTGACCTTTAGGCTTTCCTGCTCGGTAACCTCAAGTAAAGTCACACCCAAAGGGGGAAGTGTAAGCTGCCTAGAAAATAATGAAGAACTTACATTTACAGGTGATAAAATTCTAGTTGCCGTTGGAAGAAAACCATTTACAGAAGGCTTAGGCATAGAAAAAATCGAACTGGACCAAGATAAAAAAACAAAAGCTATAATCGTAAATGAAAAGTGGCAAACGTCACAAAATCACATTTATGCCATTGGTGATGTTATAAAAGGACCAATGTTAGCCCACAAAGCATCTGAAGAAGGAATGGCTGTTGCTGATGCTATAGCAGACAAATACGCACACGTGAATTATCGTGCTATTCCTAATATTATATACACATGGCCAGAAGTAGCATGCTTAGGTTTAAATGAGCAAGAATGCAAACAACAAAATATTGATTATAAGATTGGAAAATTTTTATTTAAAGCTAATGGTAGGGCTCAAGCAATGGGTGAAACCGACGGGCTTATTAAAATTATTTCGGATAAAAAATCAGACAAAATAGTGGGCTTTCATATATTAGGAGCTAGTGCATCAGAGTTGATAGGTGAGGCAGTTGTTGCTTTTGAATATGGAGCAAGTAGCGAAGATCTGGCGCGTAGTGTCCATGCTCACCCCACTCTTTCTGAGGTTATAAAAGAGGCTGCTTTGAGTGTATATTCACAAGCTATTCATAGCTAAAAAAAAAGCTACTTTCGGTATTCATTGATGACTTAATGGAGTTTGTTAGACATGTCAGAAAAATACAGTTATGCTCACGGGAATCATATAAAATATATTGAAACCATGTATGAGCAATATAAAAAATCTCCAGAAGCAGTTGACAAAAGCTGGAAGGATTTTTTTGAAGGATATGAATTTGCTTTAGCAACCAGTGAAGACTTCAAACTAAGCCCTAAACCATTGTCTAAGCAAGAAACTGAAGCACAAGCACAAACAAGCAAAGACAATGCAAAAATTGAGTCACTTATCAATGTTTTCCGAAGAATTGGTCATTTGTCAGCACAAACTGATCCTCTTAACGACAATAAGCAACTTTACCATGAAGACTTATCACCTGAAAAAAATGGACTACAACATGTAGCAAATGACCAAGTTTTTCATCCATCAAATTTTGGTTCCGAGTCGATTTCTTACGAAAACATACTCAAGATGTTGAAAAAAACCTACACGTCCTATATTGGTGCAGACTTTCGTGAATTGAACAATGTTGAAATGGTACTGTGGCTTCAAAAAAAAATGGAGTCTTGTCAAAACAGCCCTGAAATATCAGAAGACTCAAAAAAAAGAGCTCTTGAAAAATTAGCTCAAGCTGAGATTTTCGAAAATTTTTTGCAAACAAAATATCTTGGCCAAAAGCGCTTCTCTGTTGAAGGACTCGAATCTTTAATTCCTCTTCTTGACACTATCTTAAATGAGTCAGCTAACAAAGATGTTGAAGAAGTCAATATTGGCATGGCGCACAGGGGACGTCTAAATGTTTTAACCAATATTTTAGAAAAGCCTTACGAAGAAATGCTTATAGAGTTTGAAGAAAGTGACTTTAATCCTTTCGACATCGACGGCGATGTGAAGTATCATATGGGTTATGCAAATACAATAAAAACAAAAGATAATAGAAAACTAAGACTATATCTTTCGCCAAACCCGAGTCACCTAGAAGCCGTTAACCCTGTTGTTGAGGGTTTCAGTAAATGTCGACAGCAAAGCCATGGTGGAGCAGATAAAATACTTCCCATTTTGCTCCACGGAGATGCTGCATTTATAGGACAAGGTATCGTTGCTGAAACACTAAACTTATCCCAATTAAAAAACTATAGCACAGGTGGGACAATACATATTATTACAAATAACCAGATTGGATTTACAACAAATCCAGAAGACTCGAAATCATGTAGTTATAGCTCCGACATTGCTAAAGCCATAAGAGCACCAGTTCTCCATGTCAATTCAGACAAACCTGAATCTGTTATCTGGGTTGCGAAGATTTGTTCAGATTTTCGAAAAAAATTCAAACACGATATTGTTATTGATCTTGTAGGTTATCGACGTTATGGTCACAATGAAACAGATGAACCGAAATTTACTCAACCTAAACTATACAAAAAAATTTCTCAACACCCCTCCGTATTCAAAAGCTACAGCTCATATTTAATAAATTCTAACATAATCCAAGAACATGAACTTGAATCTTTATCACAAAAAATAAAAGACAAACTACAAAAAGCTTATACTAATGTACATGGAAAAAAAAGAAAGCTCTCTATCAATAAAAAAATTCCAAAAGAGCTACAATCAATCTTTGATTATGAAAAAGTATCTCGAGCAGACTTGTCTATGAAAATTAAAACATCATGCTCGCATACAGATCTTGTTTATGTTGCAAAACAATTGACAAGTTACCCGAAAGATTTCACCCCGAACCCTAAACTAAAAAAACTTCTTAAAAATAGACTTTTAATGGTTGAAAATAAAGAAAGTCAAGTAATTGACTGGGCTTTTGCTGAACTTTTAGCTTTTGGTACTCTAGCAAAAGACGGTTTCTCCATCAGGCTGTCTGGACAAGACTGCATGAGAGGAACATTTAGTAGCCGTCACGGAGTTTTCTTTGATTTCAATACCGGAAAAGACTACGAGCCTTTTAGTCAAATAAGCCCAGGATCAGTGAATATAATTAATAGTCCATTAAGTGAGCTAGCTTGTCTTGGCTTTGAATTTGGGTACTCCGTTGCAAGTGAAAGATCACTTGTTTTGTGGGAAGCGCAATTTGGTGATTTTGTAAATGGAGCACAGATCATCATCGATCAGTTTATTGTTGCTTCTGAAGCAAAGTGGAATCAAACAAGTAACATCGTCCTTCTTTTACCGCACGGGCATGAAGGTATGGGACCAGAACACTCAAGCGCACGCCCGGAGCGTTTTTTACAAACATGCGGTAACCTCAATATTCAAGTTTGCATTCCAACAACTCCAAGTCAATATTTTCATCTTCTACGTCGACAAATGCTACGTAATTTTAAGAAACCACTTGTGGTTATGACTCCCAAGAGCTTATTGAGACATCCTGAAGTCACTTCTAAGGTAGAAAACTTGAGTAAGGATACCTTCATGGAAGTGCTAGACGACCCTGGTGTAAAAGATAAAAAATCTGTTACAAATATTCTTTTATGTAGTGGAAAAATTTATTATGAACTTTTAGAGAGAAAAAGCAAAAAAGATGTAAACACATTAAATACTGCTCTTATGAGAGTGGAGCAGCTCTACCCTTTTCCAACAGTAGAACTTAACAAAGTACTAAAATCATATCCAAATGTCACACAGTTTAAGTGGATACAAGAAGAGCCTCAGAATATGGGAGCTTGGAATTTTGTTCAACCTAGATTACAAAAAATAATCTCTGAAACATGTTCTCTTGAATATGTTGGACGTAAACACTCAGGAACCACAGCGGAAGGAACCGGAAAAGCCCACAAGTTAGAGCAACAAAGAATTGTGGAAGAATCTTTTAATTTTGTTTGTGCTTGGGACCCTGAAAAAACAAACTAGTCTTTTTTACTAATCCTTGATGCTAGAAGCTCACCAAAAGATCCAATATAAGATGAATTATCAGTTGTTTCTGAAGTTTTGGAAGCTTCTTTTTCTGCTGTGGATTTTAAATACTCTTGATAATCTTTACTAACTTCCTCGTCTTCATCAAGATTTGGTAAGGTCAAAAGTATCTTCCTGTTTTGCTGATCTATCTCACTAATTTTTACTGCTAGAATGTTAGGAGGACTTGATTTTTTTCTATAAGAATGACCAAAAGCTTTCTTTAGTGTCCCTGTTGGCAACAAACCTGTGACACCTTCTTTTAGTTCGACTATAGCACCAAAATTTTTTAAACGCTCAATTTTACCCTCATGCTCAGTGCCTTTAGGATACTCAAAGGTAATCTTAGCCCAGGGATCATCATCTATTGCTTTTAGGGTTAAGGATAACCTTTTCTTGTCTTGATCTATGTTCAAAAGTCTAATACGAACCATGTCACCGATTTTTAAAACATCTTCTGCTTTATTGATCTTTTTGGTCCAAGACATCTCAGATAAATGTAAGAGTCCTTCAACCCCTTCTGCAAGTTCAATAAAAGCTCCAAACTTTGCATACTTAACAACTTTTCCTTGGTAGGACTCACCTACTTCGTAAGATTCATGGATAGTGTGCCAAGGGTCCGGATCTACTGACTTCATACTTAAAGAAACGCGCGGAGCAAGGCCTTTTCTAGACTCCTCAACAGCTAACAAACAAACGCGTATTTTCTGACCCACAGACAAAACATCAGCAATATTATCACAATGACCATAACGTACTTGCGAAACATGAAGAAATCCTATCACGCCTCCAACATCAACCAGAGCACCAAAGGGTTCTTTTAGCTGAACAACTACTCCTTCTACGATAATCTTGTCTTCTTCTTCAAGTCGTTCTTCTAGCTTTTTGATAATAGTTAGCGCTTTCTCCTTTTGAAGCAATGCCCTTGAAACAACTATTTTAGATTGACTAAAATCTTGAATCAAAAAGTCAAACTGCTTGCCAACAAAAACACCTGGATGCTCCACATAATTTTGATCAATTTGTGAAATAGGGCAGAAAGCCGACTTGCCCATAAGAATAATATTGTATCCACCTTTATTCAAAGAGCCAACCTTACCTTTCACCGGCACACGATTCTCGTAAGCTGTTCTAAGTGAATTTTCCTGTGCAATTTTGTGTGAAAGAGAGTTACTAAGAGTTATTTCACCGTTTGAAACACTGATAACAAAAGCTTCTATGGTATCTCCCACTCTATATTTTAAAACTCCTTTGTCATCGCATAAATCTTTTTTACTAATTGATGCTGGCTCTTTCGACCCACAGTCAAGCAAAATATCATCACCTCTGTCATTAAGACTAATGATAAAAGCCTGGACCTTTTCACCAAGTCGAGGGGTTTTCTTGAGAACAACTTCCCCCTCTTCTTTCAATAAGGAAGTAAACTCATCGTCAGACCTGTGCTTGTCTTTTAAACTTGAATCCATCTCTTGATCAAACTCTTCGCTTGAGTCATGCCATTCAATGCTAGATTTAATTTTGTTGTCTGTCATCTCTTTAAACCACCTATTGTTTCATAAACTCTTCACAAATAAAACAATTTGAATATAACCCCCCACTTTAAATCTGTATAATAGAAAATTTTTGTGGAGATTATAAGATTATTTTATATTAAGATTTTTGGGTTAGGTTTTCTCATTTTTTTACGAGCTTGAATGGCGGAGAGTGAGGGATTCGAACCCTCGATACAGTTTCCCATATACTCGCTTTCCAAGCGAGCGCTTTCGGCCACTCAGCCAACTCTCCGCAGGATTTTATTGCTATAAATTTAACAATAAAAAGCTCATCTCTTATAAGCCCTTTCAAGGCATTTGTAAATATTATCTCTTATTGTTTAATTTTCCCCATTAATTATAATTAGTTAAGTAAAAAGGGAGAACGCGCCATGGAGTACAAATTATTAACTTTATAAAAAGAGGCCATACAGTATGAAAACTTATGTCTTATTCTCTTACCTTTTTTGTCTTATGATCCAGTCGTGTGCCAGCACCGAAAGAAAGTTTTATCAACACGAAAGTCGACAGCGTCAAACATTTGAAGCTACCGGTGAAAATGCGATGGTAGCCACTGCACACCCTCTTGCTTCTCGAGCTGCATTAAAAGTTTTAAAAAGAGGGGGAAATGCAATTGATGCTGCTATCTGTGCCTCATTTGTCCTAGCCGTTGTTAGACCTCAGTCAACTGGCATTGGCGGAGGAGGTTTTTTACTTTACCACCAACCTTCAACACAAAAAACCACAGTCCTTGACTTTAGAGAGGAAGCTCCAAGAAAATCTTATGCAAATATGTATGTCTCCGCAGACGGTAAGGCTATTCCTTTCTTATATAAAGATCAAACACTAGCTAACGCATCTTTAAATGGTCACCTTTCTGCTGGAGTACCAGGCCTTGTGGCAGGTCTAGTCAAAAGTCATCAACGGTTTGGTAAGTTAAAATTCAAAGACTTAGTGCAACCAGCAATTGACCTAGCTCGAGATGGTTTTAAAGTATACCCATCACTAGCAAGGGCCATCGAAAAAAGAAAAAATGTACTGATGACGTTTTCAGAAAGCAGAAAAATATTTCTTCCCCGAAATAAACCTCTTCAAACTGGCGATACATTAAAGCAAAAAGATTTAGCAAAATCTCTTCAGCTTATTGCTGAAAATGGGCAGAAGGTGTTCTACCATGGATCAATAGCATCGGCTATTGTGAGTGAGTTTAAAGAATACGGCATCATGGAAAAAGAAGACCTTTCAAGCTACAAAGTAAAAGAGCGCTCAGCTATTACATCAAGCTATAAAGGCTATAAAATTAAGTCTATGCCACCACCATCATCTGGCGGGATTCACATTGCTCAAATTCTTAATATACTAGAAAACGATGACTTACACTCATCCGGTCACAATAGCTTTCAAAGTATACATCTTATCGTCGAAGCCATGAGAAGGGCATATTATGATCGTTCTAAATACTTAGGAGATCCTGAATTTACAAGTGTTCCAAGAACGGGACTTTTATCTAAAAAGTATGCTAGAAGTCTTAGGAACTCCTTCCATTCAAGCCGCGCCACTCCTTCTACATCCCTAGGTAAATTGAGTCCACTTAACTATGAATCTGAGTCTACAACACACATATCCATTGTAGACCAATGGGGACAAGCTGTAAGCAGCACACAAACAATAAACTATCTTTTTGGCTCCGGGGTAGTTGTCAAAGGAACTGGAATTCTTATGAATAATGAAATGGACGACTTTTCCATCAGTCCAGGAAAACCAAATGTTTACGGACTTATTGGAGGGGCTGCTAATGCTATTGCTCCGAAAAAAAGAATGCTGTCTTCCATGTCCCCAACAATGGTCTTCGACTCAGAAAACAGGCTTCTTCTAGTTACTGGAGCGCCAGGCGGGTCTAGAATTATAACAGCAATCGTTCAAATGATATTAAATATTATTGAATATAAAATGACTCTTAGAGATGCTGTCCATTCCTTTCGTTTCCATCATCAGTATATGCCTGATACTATTTTTTATGAGAAAGATAGTCTACAAAGCTCAACAATCAAAAAGCTTCAAACCTTAGGGTATGATACAAAAATATCGACTCGCTACTTAGGGGATATACAAGCTATACAAAGAGATTTTAAAAACCAACTCTGGCTAGGAGTTTCAGACACAAGATCAGACGGAAAGGCTCTTGGCTTTTGACTTCACATATAAAAAAGAAACAAGTCCAAGACCAACAAGAATGATATATGAAAGTATGTCATAGAAACTATCTATTCCAAGAATACTATAATATGCGATAACAACAGAAGAGCCCATTGCAAGTAAAGTTAAAATGAAAGTTCCTATCTTTTTTTCTACATATGAAAACTTCAACAAAGCAAACAAACATATTGATACTGCAGTTAAAGATCCTATGTTACTAAAACAAATTAAAACGCTTTTATTTTCTATGAAACTCATAAAGATAAAAGCAACGAAACAATTGAACAAAACAGCATAAACAGGCTGTTTATTTTTATTGTTTTTCTTGAGGAATTCTGAAAAAAGTAACGCTTTGTCCTTTGCCATTGTCTGCAACAAAAAGCTAAAAGAGACAACTTCAGACAAGATTGCATTAAAATAAGAAAAAGCTAAAGAAACAACAAAAACGTAAGTACCAAACTGAAAAAAATAAGAGTTAGACAAACCTAAAAAATTAGTTACTCCCTCAACTTTTTCAGTTGCCAAGTTTTGTGGTCCCATAATATTTAAAATTTGAAAGTGAAAAAGTGTATAAATAGCAGATACGAGAAAAAAGCCAACAAGCACAGCTAAAGATGATTTTTTTGCTCCTCCTTCTATTCTGTGAGCCATATTACAACAAGATTCAAATCCCCAGTACCCAAACATAGCCAGGGGAACTATGCTGATCAAAGATGTCATAAAACCAGGGTCACTCTTTTGTAGAACTGAGCTAACACCTTCTTCTGAAAGCTGACCAAAGTCAACAAAAGGTATAAGAATCAAAAGACTGATAATAAAAATAATAGGAAAAAATTTTAATACAGACGCTCCCGTTTGAATATGACCAATAGTTTTTAAACTTTGCAAACAAATAAAAGCAATAAAAGAAAAAATCGAAAAATTCACCAAAAAATATGCAAAGGGTCCTACAAGCTCACAAGCAAAGCAGCCTAAGAAAGTGTCTCGCAAGACAACAGCTTGCAGAGCTTCAGCACTGGTAAAAGCGAGAAAATAAGACCAACCACAGAGAAAGCCTAAAGTTGGGCCCAGAAGAGTTTGTGCGTATGCATATAAGCCTGATTGTTTTGGAAAAAGTAAAGAAAGTTTCATAACTGCTAAGACAACAGGAAGAAAAATTAAAGCAGCAACCCCCCAACCAAGATAACTCCAACCGTATGCAACTTTTGCCATTTCTGGAGGTGATAAATAAATACCAGCTCCAATCATAATATTCATGTTTAAAAGAACTGCTACATAAAATGGAACTCTGTCTTTTCTCATGCTAAGTTATCTTTATAAAGTTTATTATATTTTTGAGTATATGCAATGAATACTATCGGATGAAAATCTTGTTTTATACCAGAGCCAAGAAAAAAACAAATATTAAAGATTGAAGACAAGAAACCAAAAACTAAACAAGAAAAAAAACCCTTATTTCTAACTAACTATCAAAAGACTCTTCTTTTATACAATCTCTTCCTACACCACGCGAAAGAAGAAAAGCTTTAATACTTTCCATCATAGGACCAGGGCCGCAAACCATATACGTCTTACCACCTAAATCACTCTTAAAAACTTCTTCAACCATCTCCCCTGTGATACGACCGTAGAGATAACCTTCCGATCGCAGATCTTCCCTTGTTAAAGCTATGGTAATATTTATTCTTTGACGTTTTCCCAAGTCCTCAAGTTTTTTCCTAAAGATTATATCTTCTCTAGTTTTAAATACAGCTATTAAAGTAATTTCTTGGGGAGAGTCACTTGAGCCAAGGCTTTCCTCAAACTCTTTTAGCATGCTAAAGAAAGGAGTAATGCCACTGCCAGCACAAACCAGAACTAAGTGACTTGTATCTTTTTGCGACTCGTAGACAAAACGACCGATAGGCCCCCGAGCTGTTAAAACATCGCCTTCTTTAACTTCGCAGCACAAGTACTTACTGACAACAGGATCAACGACTTGTTTAACAGTGATTGTCAAATAATCTGTTTCACGTGGGCAGCTTGATAAGCTATAGGATCTCACAATCGGACGCTCTGACAAATCATCAAAACGAAAGGTTAGATATTGTCCAGGAATGTAGTCAATAACTCTTCCGCCATCTTCGTAGTCCTCTAAAAACAAAGTCCGCGTATCTTCTACCTCTTCAACAACTTTAACAACCTGAAGCTTCATCCAGCCTTTTTTCTTTCTTGGCAAATTATACATGATAATGTTTCTTTATGTTTGTTTTTACAAAACAGCTAGGAGAATGTCTTAGCTACACATGAGTTATATTCTCTTACTAACCTTTCAACCAAGTCTTGGCAACTTGGAATGTCATTGATATCAGCACACACTTGACCTATTTCTAACTCTCCATCTAAAAGATCCCCTTCAAACATACCCCTTTTAGCTCGACCTTTACCAAGAAGTTCTTTGAGCTCTTCTTGCCTTGCCCCTCTTTGCTCCAACTCATTAACACGATAATAAAACGCATTTTTTAATAATCTTACTGGAGTCAAACTTTTCATACATAGCTTAGTACTATCGTGAGATGCTTTTAAAAGCATCTTTTTGTAATCGATGTGGGCACTTGACTCCTTAGTCGCTAAAAAACGCGAACCAATTTGAACACCCGAAGCACCAAGGGAAAATGCAGCTGCAATCTGAGCACCAGAAGCAATGCCTCCTGCAGCAACAACAGGCAACTTTACCTTTGAAACAACCTGGGGGATTAAACACATAGTTGTTAATTCGTCATATCCATTATGACCTCCTGCTTCAAACCCCTCGGCAATAATAATATCGACTCCTGCATCCTCACATTTTTCAGCTAAATATGGTGATGAAACAACATGTAAAACGACAGCACCCGATTGCTTTAACCATTGGGTGTACGTTTTAGGGTTTCCTGCCGACGTTATAAAAATTTGGATACCTTCCTCTAAAGCAGTTATAAGTTGTTGTTTTGCGCCCTGATATAAAAGGGGAATATTGACAGCTATAGTCTGATTCGACAGTAACCGCGATTTTTGGATATGTTGTCTTAGAAGATCGGGATCCATTGAACCAGCTCCAATAACTCCTAAAGCTCCTGCGTTAGAAGCAGCTGCAGCTAGCTTAGCTCCTGAGGCCCACACCATACCTGCTTGAATAATTGGAAGTTGAATTGACAAAGCCTGACACAACTGTTTTCTTGGAAGATTACTGATCATTTCTTTACTTTCTCCATTGAACATATGTTCTAACTTGTAGCTTTTTAAGTAAGCTGCAACGAGACTTCATTTATACTTTTTTTCGAAGAAAAGCCTCACAAGAAAAAAGAAATTTGTTAAGTAAAATGCATGGTAAAAAAGTAAATCCAGCGTTTTTTAAAACTAATTTCAAATAAAATTTACTTTTTAATTGATATGAAACATGCTATCATTGGAAACTAACCTTCTTGTTGAGAAACTTATCAAACTATTTTTTTAAGCTACTGCTATGATTAAAGAAAATTTTAAGAAAAATGACGATTACCAACTGTTAGATAGTGGTAATTTTCGCAAACTTGAAAGATTTGGTCCCTATATTTTTGATCGACCATCAGCCCAAGCACCCTGGTCACCTATGCTTAGCAAAAAAGCATGGCAACAGTGCGATGCAAAATATGAAAGAAGCCCACAAGGACAAGGCAAGTGGATTTACTTCAAAAAAAAATCAATAACACCTTGGCTAATACACCAAAAAAATAAAGCTTTCATTCTCAAAATGACTGACTTTGGTCACTTGGGAATTTTTCCAGAACATTTGCAAATTGAAAACCACATCGAAAGTATGTCAATATCACTTGGTGAAATTAAAAGACCAAAATTCCTAAATCTTTTTGCTTACACAGGATCTTTAAGCCTACACTTAGCACAAAAATTCTCATGTGAAACAGTCCACCTCGACGCTTCTAAAACAAGTATTTCTTGGGCTAGAGATAATTTAGAAAAAACTCAAATAAACAATTCAAAGATCAGGTGGATATGCGATGATGCTGTAAAATTCGTGGCTCGAGAAATTCGAAGAAACTCTCAGTACGAGGGGATAATCCTTGACCCACCAACATATGGACGAGGACAAAAAGGCGAAATCTGGAAAATAGAAAAACACCTTCCAAGGCTTCTAAAAGAATTAAGAAAAATCTTAAGAAAAGATAAATACTTTATTGTTTTATCATCACATAGTCCTGGATATACCCCAATAACTCTAACAAACTTACTGAAAGAGTCTTTTCCTCAAGCAGAGTGTCAAACTGCTTTTGAGTTATTCATATGTGAAGATAAGTCCGAAAGAAAGCTTCCATCTGGAGCTTGTGCAATATTTAGCTCTGGGTTATCAACTTGAAAAAAAAATATGAAAAAATAAACATTATTAAAAGCCTGCAAAACCCTCTACTAAAAAAGATGGTTAAACTATCAAAGTCAACAAACCTTCGACAAGAAAAATTTTTTCTTGTCGAAGGAATAAGAGAAATAAACTGTGCTTTAAAAGCTAACTACCTTATAAATTCAATTTTTTGTTGTCAACCATACCTGTCAGATCAAGCAAAAATACTCTATAATACCCTTATTTTAAAAAAGACAAACCACTACCAACTATCCGAAGCTTGTTTTGAAAAAATGGTCCGAAGAAAAAAAACTGACGGTCTGTGTATACTGTTTGAAAAGAAAACTTCAAATCAAAATGATGACCTATTTAAAAAAGCAAACTTCCTTTTAATTATTGACGAAATAGAAAAACCGGGAAATCTTGGAGCAATTCTGCGAACAGCAGATGCTGCTGGTGTTGACCTCATTGTTACAACACCCCAATCTCCACCATTATATCACCACAACGTAATACGCTCTAGTCTCGGTGCCAGCTTTATCATTCCCCACCTAGAGCTTACACCGATAAAAATAAAAGAACTATGTCTAACACATAACATTGAAATTATCGGTTCTGTAGTTGACAGTAAGTGCAAACCATACGAGCAAATTAAGGGACAAAAGAAAATAGCTCTTATTCTTAGTTCAGAAGATCAAGGTATCAGCCCGTATTGGTCTAAAAACTGTACCTCAAAGATTACTATTCCTATGGGGGGCGTTATGAACTCTTTAAATGTCTCTGTTGCTGCTGGTATTATTCTATTTGAAGTCAATCGCCAAAGACGAAAAGCTTCGATAAATTAATTACCGTTGTCAATAAAATCAGCAAGTCTTTTGTTTAATAGTGATTTAGAAACCCAAAACTTTTTTGCAAGTTGCTGCACAATATCTCTAGATGAGTCTACACGCTCAACCTCTGCTTTCAAGAAATTACTTGGAATCAAAAGAAGACCAGCAAAAATATTGCTTTGAACTTCTATAACTTCTTTAGGAGAAGAACATAAGTGACTAACGAGGTTATGCTTGATAGCACATAGGTGCTTATACAACTCTTTCAAAAGATTAAATCTTATATAAGGTCTCATGTCAGAACTTTTATAAGAAACAACCGTTTGATCTAAACCACTGACCTCTTGTTTACTTACCTTTACCGACTCAGTCATACTTTCATCGTTTTTGAGGCAAATCGAAGGGAACATGCTAAAAATCTCAGGAACAAAAATAGGCGCTTCTAAAAATGATCCTTGATCTAAAATACTGTTTGTAAGAGCTGAAATTGTGCTTCGATCTACACTAAAAATTTCTTCAAACGAAGAAATTGAGCTGTCTTTTCGCCATTTTTTAGGATTACGAAAATATTCTTTTTTCAAAGTTTCTAAAGGAGCCCCACGAAGATAAAAACTGCCGTAACCACTGTACTCAAAGACAGCTTCTTCAAGGTCAATCTTTCCTGCTGTGATGTCAAAGACGAGCCTTTCATCAACACTCAAATGGTCTGCAATACTTTGTAGCGTTAATAAACCTCTAATATTTTTCTTACCCTTTTTCCAATGACTGCAATCTGCTGGATCATAACCTAAAATAGCACCAACATCTTGATCGATAACTTTCACATTACGCTGGTATCTAATTTCTAAAGCTTCTTTACAAAAACGAAATAGTTTTGCTGAGTTAGGGTATCTGTTTTCTATCGTTTTTTTCATGAAACTGACTCCCAATCATGTCATGTTCCCAAGCTATCCGGCTCTAGAACTATGAGGTAAAGACAATCAGCTTCCTGCTGGCTTATTAAATTTGAAATACCTATTTATTATTAGAAACAATTAATTGGAGAACGTCAACATGGTGACAAAGATTTACAATCAAGGTAAGGTATAAAAATTGCGGGCACAAGATATATTTATCTTGCTAAGCTGCCAAATTTTTTGAAAAAAAAAAAAACTCTACGGATTTTCTTTGTTTTTCATATTTTTTACTTTTTTACAGGCTCAAGTATGGCAATAGTTTGAGGACCAGGAATTCTAACAACCTTGCAATCGGTTTGTGCTGTGATTTTCTTTACTAAATCTTCTGCTCTTTCTGGATTTTCTCTTTCGCGTCCTTTTAAACGAATCATGATTTTCACCTTGTCTCCGCGAGAAAGGAAAGTCTGTATTTTATTAACTTTTGTAGTTAAGTCGTGCTCTGAGATATTAACTTTGAACTGAAGTTCCTTCAGTACTTGGTTGGATTTACTCCCTTTTCTAGCCTTTTTCTTCTCGTACTCGATTTTCTTGAAATCTTGGATTCTCACAACAGGAGGTTTAACATCATCACTAACAAGAACAAGATCTAAGCCCTGCTCTTCTGCTTGCTCTAACGCCTCACTTATATGAATAATCTCATTTATACCTCTACCAACTATCCGAACTTTTTCAAGTTTCTTTGCAGTTGCTCTGTTAATGATCTCCAAATACTATCCTTTCAGGTTAATTTTGCAGCGGAGTAAACCTATAAACGAATTGTTTTTCTCTTGTTTTGCCTATGAAAAACAAAAACCGTAAGACATTTATGCAAGTAAAACATGCCTTGTCAAGCCCAATATAACAAGCTTTTAGCTCATTGTAGGAAGGTCAGTTAAAAATAAAGTCTCAAACAAAATTTTATAGTAGGCCAACCTTCATATAGAGGTGAATGTATAAAAAAATAATCATCTAGAATGCTGAAATAACAAAACTTTCAAAAAAACAAAAAATTCCAACAACTAAAACTTTTCTAGAAACGAAAAAAAACCTGGTTTTTCTGAGATGGTGATAAACAAACTAACTTAACAAACTACATTGTGCCCGCCATATCAAAAACAGGAAGATACATAGCAACAACAATAAACCCAACGACACCACCAATAAAGACAATCATGATAGGCTCTATCAGGGAAAGCATCGTTTGAATTGCGGAGTCGACTTCCTCTTCATAAAAAACACTTATTTTCTCAAGCATTTCATCTAAAGCACCTGTTGCTTCCCCAACCTCCACCATAGAAACAACCATATCTGGAAATAAATCACCCTTACTCAGTGGAGTTGAAAACTTATCCCCCTCCTCCAAGGCTGTACGCACACTCTCAATAAAAACTTCAATTGTTTTGTTTCCAGCCGAAGATGCACAAATTTTTAAAGCATCTAAAAGGTTTACTCCGGAAGTAAGCATACTGGACATAGTTGAGCAAAAACGCCCAACTGCAATTTTTTTAAGAACAGGACCAACAACAGGAGCTTTAAGAATCCACTTATCAAAAGTACTACGACCATTTACACTACCCAACCAAATTTTAAAAACTATAAAAAAAATGATCAATGAACCTAAAAGAAAATACCAATTATTACTTAAAAAGTTAGAGGCATCAATTATCATTTGGGTTATACCAGGCAATTCCTTACCAGACTCTGAAAACTGCTGAGCAAAAGTTGGGACAACAAAAACTAATAATCCCGTAACAATCACAAAAGCTAAAATTAAGACACCAACAGGATAAGCCATTGCTGACTTCACTTGAGATTTAACGGTTGCAGCTTTTTCAATATAAACTACCAGCTTTGATAAAATTAAATCTAAGTTACCACTTTCCTCACCAGCTTGTATCATAGCAATATATAAACTATCGAATATTTCTGGAAATTGACCCATGGCATCAGATAAAGTAACTCCGTTTTCCACATCATTTTGAACTTTAGCTAATGCTTTAACAAAAGACCGCGATGTTTGCTGTTTTAATAAAATACTTAGCCCTTGAATCAAAGGAATTCCACTATTAATCATAGTCGCAAGTTGCTTAGTAAAAACGACTAAATCTTGAGTTGTGGGAGCAGAGCTACCTAAAGCAATTTGAATATTTCCATACCCATCTTTATACACAAAATTTCCAATAATTGGTGTTTCCGATAAAGCAGGGTGTTGCCCTTCAGGAATTAATACCTCAACAGTTATAGGTTGTAGTTTTATTTCCCTCAATTTAGTCTTAATCACTTTTTTTGACTCACCTTCCATTTCTCCCAAACGCTCTTTGCCCCTTGAGTCCTTTGCTTTGTAAGAAAATTTTGTCATAACCGGAAAGCCTATATTAAAAATTATCTAATCATTATCGGAGGAAGTAGACTTGATAACCTCTTCGATAGTGGTTAAGCCTTGAATCATTTTCGCTATTGCTGACTGTCTTAAGCTTCTCATACCCTCTTTCATGGCAACTTTCTTAATGTCAACTGCAGCAGCACCATTTAAGATACTACGCTTTACGGCTTCTTTAAGAATCAACACCTCATGAACAGCAACTCTTCCCTTATAACCAGACTGGCCACAAGTACCACAGCCTGCTCCCTTGTAGACTTGAACTTTACTTGCAAATTTTTCAGGAAGACCCAGCTCTGTCAGTAGCTCTGGGGTTACATTCTGATCAACCTCCTTACATTCAGAACAAATCCTTCTCATCAATCTTTGAGCTGTAATACCATTTAAAGCTGCAACTAAATTAAACGGAGCGGCGCCCATATTAAGTAAACGTGAGATTGTATCTGGCGCACTATTTGTGTGTAGAGTAGAAAGAACTAAGTGTCCCGTTAAAGCAGCCTTCATTGCAATTTCTGCCGTTTCTAAATCACGAATCTCCCCTACCATAATAATATCAGGATCTTGTCTCAAAAAAGCACGAAGCGCTGCCGAGAAATCTAATCCAATATCAGGCTTCATCTGAACTTGGTTAATACCAGACAAACTGTACTCTACTGGATCCTCTGAAGTCATTACATTAGAAGATTCTCTATTCAGCTCCTGCAATGCCGAATATAAAGTTGTTGTTTTACCAGAACCTGTTGGCCCTGTTACGAGAACCATTCCATTGGGACTATTTATGGCTCCTTGAAAATCTTTCAGCTGGTACGACTCAAAACCAAGTTGGGTCATATCCACTTGTAGGTTTGATTTATCAAGTATCCTCATAACAATTTTTTCTCCATGAACAGTCGGAAGAGTGTTGACACGAAAATCAATGGGATCTTTTCCTACTGTAACATTAATTGCCCCATCTTGGGGTAGCCGTGTTTCTGCAATATTTAAACCAGACATGATTTTTATTCTTGAAATCAGAGCACCTTTCATACCCAAAGGAGGCTTTACAATCTCCTTTAGAGCACCGTCTATACGAAGTCTAACCCTTAAACTTTCTTCGTAGGCTTCAATATGAATGTCAGAGGCACCGGTTTCTTTACACTGTATTAACACATCATTGACCAATTTTATAATTGGACCATCATCTTTGTCTCCAACACCTTCTCCGATAACTGTTCTCATCTTTCCAGAGTCACCGTTTGTCTTTGAGCTTGAACCACTCATTTTCATTTCTTTTAAATCAACTGAACTGTAAAACTTTTCTATAGCATCGAGTATTTTTACAACTGAAGCCACAACCGGCTTTGGCAAAAGCTTGCTCTTAAAACGGACAGCGTCTATTGCTTGAAGATCTTTTGGGTTTCCCATAGCAAGGACAATATTATTACCAACCTTTTCGATTGGTAAGACAAAATGCTTTTTTGCGATATCTTTTGGGACTAGACTGAGTATCTTTGGATCGATGGTTACTTTTTGAAGATCAATCTTTTCAAGTTTGTAATACTGCGAAAACAAGTCTAATAGCTTATCTGCATCAATAAGATTTGATTTTTCCAGAGTAAATATAATTGGGCACTTATCACTTTTTGCTCTCTCCTCAGCTCTTTTATAGTCTTCGGGAGACAGCTGTGCTTCCTTGGTTAACAATTCCTGAAGGGTTAACATAAATTCCTCGAATCAATAATGTGAACTAATGATTTGTCGGAATTTAAAAATTAAAATAAAATTTTTTATTATCTTTAACTTGGCTTTCTATCAAAAAAAGTCAAAAAAAAACATTTAAACTAAGACTTAAAAAGATTTTCTTGTCCATTAAAAATCTTGGTAAGATAACGAGCGAAAACAAATAACCAATCACTTAAACGGTTGATTATAGAAATAAAACTTATGTGCTGATCTTCTTTCTCATAAAGCTTCACCAAAAGTCGCTCAGCCCTGCGACAGATACACCGACAACTATGAGCTAGAGAACTACGCAGATCTCCACCTGGTATAACAAAATTCGCTAACGGTGTTAAATCTTCATTCATTTTATCAATTTCCTGCTCAAATTTTGTCAAAACATCTTGGTGCGAAGCATTGGGATCAAGTAATCTATCTGGTACTTTTGCTAAAGCTAATTTTGCATTCATTCGAAATAAAAGATGCTGTTTTTCCTCAATACTAAAAACAACTTTTTTATGCTTCTCTAAATGCTCAGGCTCTAGTTTTATAAAATCCTTTAACACACCTAACTGAGAAATAAGCTCATCAATTGTTCCATAAACCTCAATCCTGAGACTACTTTTTGAAACTCTATCAAGACTTGCTAAAGACGTTTTTCCTTGATCACCGCTTTTGGTATAAATCTTCACGTTACACATTCCTTATGAAATAAATAGTAATTCCATTAAATTCGAATATTTAATATATAGTAAATTTATAAAATACATTATATTGTAAACTTAAACAAATCCGTTCCTATAAAAAATATATATTAATTACACTATGAAGGCACCTAATCTTTGTTGCACCCTACTCCCGCGTTGAAAAAACAAAAGGAAAAATGGATAGTTTCACGAGAATATGATCTATTCTTTTTTATTGGCTCAACAGTGTTTAGTCTAATTTTTTTTTTCGTATATAAAATTTTCACTGAAAACAAAGACCCATTAATTGCACATGAGAATGAGTTTTACCTTGTTTTGATGTTTTATACATTATTTGACCATCCTCATATTTTCCAAACCTTTTCTCGCTCTCACTTTGATCATTCAACCAAATCACGTAGAAAGTACTTTTCCCTTGCGTTCTTATTTTTTCTTGCTCTTGTTTTCTTTTTTTATAAGCTCAAACTATGGGGATACTTAATGAATATTATGTCACTTTGGGGCTTGTGGCATATATACAAGCAAAACTACGGTATTCTTGCAGCTTATCACTCTTGTTCTCTGACACCAAAGTTACTTAAATACTTCGAGCAAAAAATGTTAGGGCTCACATACTCGAGTGTTGTTGTTTACTATATCCTTTTGAACCATTTTAAAATAAGATTACCCCAATATACAGAAATTTTACTACTTATCTTTTTAGGGCTAATATTTTCTTGCTGGATATGTAAAATAAGCAAACAAACATTAAAAAATCAGATTCCAAGAATTTTATTTATATCAAGCATCTGTTCTTTTACTGTATGGTCATTTCTTGTCTGCACAGATGTATCAATTTTAGTCCACGTTGCAATAGAAACAATCTATCATAACATTCAATACCAAGGTTGGGTCATGCATTACCAAAATCAATCGAAAAGTAAGGAGTATTGCTTCCTTTGGCTCTTATCTTCAATGCTATACGGATGTATCTATGCAACTTTAGTTTACGCCAGCATAAACGCACCAATCGTACAAACACTAACAAAAGTCTATTTAGCAGCTGTTTTATATCATTATTATATCGATGGACAAGTTTGGAAGCTGAGTTCCTATCCAGAAATAAAAAAAATTTTTTGCATATAAAAGCTGAACCTTATGAACTTTAAAGATATTGTTCTTTAACTAGTTTATAATCTATTTAGACGTTTTCTTGAGTTGGTTTTATTTTGTACTTTGTCTATAAAATTTGATTAGCCAAAATTTTAATATTTCTCTATAACACAAGTCGTAAAGTGAGAAAACTGAAAAAACAGACACCTTAAACGCATTATTTAAAACTTTCAATCTTCATAAAAAATGGAGCCCCTTTGTTTTTACGTCAAATAAAAAAAATAATGAGCGAAACAGAAAATAAAAAACTTTTGTCAAATTTTTTCTCACTATCAATACTACAGATTTTTATTTACGCCTTGCCGCTGATCTTAATTCCATACCTTTTAAAAGTTCTTGGAACAGAAAAATTTGGTCTGGTTATGTTTGCACATGCATTTAATTTATATTTTTTTATTCTTATTGACTTCGGATTTAACAACTCTGCAACAAAAGATATATCGATCCACCGGGAAAACACCAAAAAAGTAAGAGAAATTTTTTCTTCGGTTTTACTAATCAAAATAACTTTAATTTTATTCACATGCTTAATCACTTTTATAATAATAAACAGTTTCGACAAATTCTCTAAAAACTCACAACTATTCTACTTCAGTATTATTCAATCTATTGGACAGGGGCTTTTGCCGATATGGTATTTCCAAGGACTTGAGAAAATGAACTATGTTACAATAATTAATGTCTGCTCTAGAGTTTTTTTTACTATTTTGATACTTTTTTTTGTTAAAGAAGAAAAAGATTATCTTTTAGTTCCACTTTTAAATGGCTCAGGAATGCTGGCGGGTTGCCTTATATCGTACTTTATCATTTTCAAAAAATTTCGCCAAAAATTGATGTTTCCTGAACTTGATGCAATTAGAACGTATTTTTTCTCTGCTTCTCACTTCTTCTTGTCACGCGCATCGGATACACTATACACTTCTAGTAATTCTTTCATACTTGGTTTATTTACAAATAATTCGAATGTTGCCTACTACTCAATCGCAGAAAAACTTTATCAAGCCAGCTACGAGCTATACCAGCCAATTGCAAAAGTTTTTTATCCGTATGTTGCAAAGAGCCGGAATATATTTAAGTTTAGAAAAATTTTTTTACTGACACTTTTATTCAACTTCTTTTTTGTATGTTTTGCTTACATAATCGCACCAAATCTAGTTGAATTTTTATCAGGTCAAATGTTTAGTGAGAGTATAGAGGCTTATAGAATTTTTTTAGTTATTTTAATTTTTGTTATTCCTTCAAGCTTAACAGGTTTTCCGCTTGTTGGAGCTTTAGGTCATCAAGGCTACGCTAACTACAGCGTTGTTGTTGGTTCTTGCTTACATTGTCTTATATTACTCTGCTTAGCTCTGAGCCACCAGGTCAGCATAAGGACAGTTTTATTCTCTGTTTTATTTGCTGAGATTATTGTCTTATTCATTAGGTTCTATGCTATTTGGAAATTTGATTTATTTAAAATAAATCAGAGAAAAAACATTTTACCAATAAACTAATTTTCAAGTAACACTGCTTAAAAATAAATAAAAGATTTAAAAAACTATATAGAAAAAAGAATGTGAAAACTTTTCCTTAAAGGCGCAGCGATGAGCGTTAACAAACGCCCAGAGGAAATACTCTTTTCCACAAAAAATAACAGCAAAAAGCAAGATGAAAATTTTCTTTCAAAACTAACTTTCTATAGATTATTTTTGCTAGTATAAATAAAAGGGGGGGACTTATGTTAATTTTGTCAATATTTGTACTTTTCCTTTTCACAATATCAGCGGTTACTTTATCTATGCCCGCTGTTATTAGTTTGACAAAAAATTTAGGTATTATCGATATGCCTGACTTTTGTCAAACGACACAAGAGAACAAAAGTTCGAGAAAAGTTCACTCCGAGCCTATCCCAAGATCAGGTGGCCTTTCTGTCGTTCTTGTCGTTCTTACTATTATGATGCTTCACACTCTTCCAAGGGAATTAGATATCATTTATTTTTCCTCTTTGCTTATTTTCTTATTAGGTTTTCTAGACGACTGCAACAGTTTGAGCGCAAAGCTAAGACTACTATTTCAACTTGTGGTAACCGTTGTAGCACTATACTCCTCAGACCTTGTTGTAGATACACTCTTCCTAACCCCAGAGCTCAAAATTTATTTGGGCAGTTATTGGGGCTTTGTGTTTTCCTCCTTTGTTGTCATTGGAGCTATTAATGCAACAAACCTTATAGATGGACTCGACGGTCTTGCTGGCGGAATAGTCTTTTGTAGTATTTTAACTTTAAGCTACATCAATATAGTACAAACAAACAACCTTTCATTAGTCTATCATATTTCTATCCCTATTCTGGGGTCACTCATTGGATTCTTACGCTTCAATATGCATCCTGCGAAAATTTTTCTTGGTGATGGAGGAAGCACATGGCTAGGATTTATGGTTGGTATTTTAATGGTCATGTGTCTTATAAATTTCAGCCCCTCAGAACCAATTGTCTTCTCTAAATCCATCAACATGGACTTAAATCTTTTTCAACCACCAAAAAACCCTATACCCTTCATTTCAGTAATTATGTGTCTAGCTCTTCCTATCCTAGACACAAGCACTGTCATTATGCGTAGACTTTTAAACAAGAAGAACCCTCTCAAACCCGATAAAAATCACTTACACCATCAGCTGCTACGAATTGGGCTTAGTCACCAGAAAAGTGTGGCGCTACTATATTTCTTAGCATTTTTTATTGGACTAATTGGTATCTTCCCAATCGTTTTTGCCTCTTATAAACTCTGGGCTTTGCCCTGGGTTGTAACAGCGATTCTTCCCTATGGCTTATACCGTATTTCTGTTTTAAACCCGAACAACCTTAGCCCCCACCCCGAAAAAGCCAAGACACCAAAATACAGAGTAACAGTAAGAAAAAATAAAAACTTTATATTAAGAAATTGGGAAACAATAAACAAATACATTATCTTTTCCGTTATCGGCGTCGCCCATGTGTTTGCTAGCACCCCCTCACTAGAATTAGGCTACGCAGAACTTATGGTGCTATCTTTTGTTCTTATTAATCAATTCTACGTAAAAAGAACGGACTTCTTTCAAACCTTACTAACGACCTTAGCAACAGCATTTTTATTGATGATAATTAACTACAACCAAGTTATCATAGAAATTTTTAGCACGAAATACAGACTTCATAGCTATTACAACTATTACTGTTATTTACTTTTTTTTAGCAGTTTAGGGTTGTTGTTTTTTAGCTTTAAAAGGAGACATTTAGAGATCACTCCCACCTGCTTCCTTTTATTAACAATCCCTTTTATAGTTACCATGTTACCTCTGCCATGGAGTGAGACGTCTCGCCTTCAAACAATTAGTCTTTGGACTTTCATTTTATTTTTTTCTCTCAGAGCCCTATGCCAAATGAAGAAAATCTTATATAAAAAATTGATGAATTTAATTATTTTAGCCTTGGTCCCTGTGGTACTTACAAGCTTGTATAGGATGAAAATTATTTATCCAGACACCTTACCATAAAGGCTCAGCTAATTAATACATCGAATACACAACAACATTTTGTCAAAAAATTTAGTACTTAGGTCTTCCTCAATGAACAAAATCATACGAACAACAAGCATACTTTTTATTTTTACCCTGCCCTTTTGCATATACATGAAAATTGCAGCACAGCTTATATCTTTAGTCTTATCGTGCATTCTTTTGCCTAGCTATATTTTAATAAATAAGACCGACCATCAAGATTATAAAAAATTCAGAAAACTTGGTTTACTAACACTTAGCTTTTGGCTAATAAGCCCCATATGGAATATAGCTCACTTTCTATTAATAAACGAGCCTAGTAGAGCTTTTTCTAAAAAAATATTTCACTCTCACTTTCCATCTGCATTCATGATCACAGGCGTTGCACTTTTTGTACTTTCATTGTTTTTAGAATTTTTTAAAACAAGAATAAAAAATTTAAATAATAGAAATTACACAGCAACCTTTTTTAAACCAATTACAAACGGTTGTATCTGTGCTTGTATTTTTTTTATAGCATTAGCTCTATTCCAAAGACAAACAAACTTTAGTCTTGAATTCCCAACGACATTTGATTTGAGCTTACAAAGGTCTTACCGGGTAAAGCTATTTTCTACACACACCTTATTACTTGCAAGCACATCCTTAGCAATTTTAGTATTTTCTATAAGCTTCATATATATCTGCCAAAAAAGAGACATCTTCTTACCCGCAAAAATAAAAAATATTTTTATACTCTTATCTTTGACAAATATAATCATATTAGCTTTAAACCAAAGTCGTACAGCTCTTGCGATAGCTTGTATTGCTTGCAGTATATTTACCATATTGTACTTTAAAAACATAAGACAAAGTCGACTCTTTCATTTTTTGGTACTTATCTTTGTTGCAATATTTTTTCTCGTTTTAAACCAAAAATGGAATACACTTAGACTAAGTCCAGAAGATATTGCCAAGGACCTGAGGTGGCAGATCTGGACGGGTCATTTAAATATGTTTTTATCTCGGCCTTTTTTTGGTCATAGCAGTTTTTTTCTTACAGAAGAATATAAGAGTATGTTTTATCCGTCTAACAATATTGACCTTGAAACGTACCAAGCGCATAATGTTTTTCTTCAAATACTAGTAGACACCGGACTAATTGGATTTTTGTTTACAGCTTTAACGGCCTTTGCGTGTTTAAAATCTTACTGTAAAATGACTTGCGAAAAAAATCTTGTATACACTCCTATTCTTTTTCAAAGCTTGCTTTGGTCACTCTTAGCGAACACACTTCATGGCATGACTCAAAATAATCTTTTCGAATCATCAACAGCATGTACGTACATCATTTTATCTTGGGTGATTTTCTGGATACGAATAGAAGAAAAGAACCAACACTCTTTCAAGATGTCATAAGAAAAAGCAAGATAAGCCTGGAGACAACAAGAAACTTAAAAAAATTTGGCCTTAGAGGTCAGAGTATTTTTTAATGACCATACTTTTTAGATTTTATATCACCAAGACTATTGTTGTACTCTTCGCAATCAATAGCCATAGCTTCTGCTAAATCAATAGCTCCATCAAAATCGTCAAGAGAAATCACTCCCCCATCATCCAAAAGCAAACGCAAAGCTTTTAGCTGATCTAATATATTTTTATGACTAAATCGAACGGTTTTAAGTTCTTGTTTAAGCTTATAAACCTCAGAGCCTAGCTCTAAAACACTTCGCTCAATAAAACATAGCTTGTCATCATAGTCTCGCATAAGAACACACACCTATTGAAAATGAATTACGATATAAGTCTTCGGAAAGAAAAAACGCAACTTTAGCATCAATATAAGATTTTGTTTTGTATAGTAAATATGTGATATTCATATAAAAGTAAAAAAAAGGTAACGAAGGATAGACTTCAAGCTCATTTAACAAATCAAGGGCTAAACAAAGTGAACTTTCTTTTCTCCTATACAAGAAGATCGAACCTCACCAACTACGACAGCATCAGAAAAGTGCTCCCGCAAACAACCTTCAAAGTCTCTTTGTTGCTCTTTTGCAACGAGAATCATCATACCTACACCTAAATTAAAAACCGACTCAAAAGAAAAAATATCCGAAGAAAAGTTTAAAAGAAAGTTTTTCATCCACAAAGGGGTAGGTATAACTGACTTATTAAGATAACACGACAGCCCTTTTGGAATCACCCGTGACAAGTTAGCAGCAACCCCCCCACCGGTAATGTGAGAAAGAGCATGAATAACATCTGGGCTGCACTGTTTAAAAAGTAAAGGTAGACGGGAGTAAATTCTTGTTGGAGTCAGAAGCTTTGCTAATACTTCTTGGTTGAAAAGATTTGGTTTTTCTAAACACCACTTGCGAAGCAAAGAGTACCCATTGCTATGAAAACCCGACGAAGGTAAAACATAAATTAAATCACCTTCTCTTACATTTTCAGGACGAATCATCGCTTTTTTTTCGACAGCACCGACCACAAACCCAGCAAGATCAAAGTGCCCCTTCTGGTAAAGACCTGGAAGCTCTGCAGTTTCTCCACCTAAAAGAGTGCAGGAGCACAAATTCAAGGCTTTCTTAATCCCAGAAAGAACAACTTTAAAACTTAACTCATCGAGTTTTCCGCTAGCATAATAATCAAGAAAAAAAAGAGGACTGGCACCACTTGTATAGAGATCATTGACACACATAGCGACCAGATCTTGCCCAAGAGATTCAAGCCGCCCAGAATCTAGCGCCATAAGAAGCTTCGTTCCGACACCGTCAGTAGAAGCTATCAAAACCGGTTGCTTTAAACCCAATCTCCCTAAATCATAAGAGCCTGCAAATCCACCAATATTTGAACTTAGCGCGCATTTTGAGTGTTTCTTGGAGTTTTCTTCTGCGATCCAACTAACCAAGCGATCTGCTTTTTCCGTATCAACACCCGCATCTTTGTAGTAGTTTTGACCAGAATTAAAGTTATCTTTCATAACACTACCAACCCTTATATAGAAAACATCTAACAACAAAAAAGAAGTTAAAAGAATTTAAAATAACTGTCCACAACTAGGTCGAAAGAAATAAAGACGAAAGCAAAATCATGCCCGAACTACCTGAAGTCGAAACCATAACTAAAGGACTTAACCTAAAATTTTCAGGTAAGACCTGTACCAAAATAGTGTTTCACCGCAAAGACTTACGTTACCCAATTCCTCAACAAACAATTAGAAGCTGCTGCTTAGAGACACCCATTTTGTCATTTAAACGAAGAGCTAAATACATATTGATGGAAACACAGAAAGGATCTATCGTTTTTCATCTTGGTATGACAGGAAGCATTCACCAAGAAGTGAGCTCTGTCCCTTTACGCCCACATACCCACGCTGTTTTTTCATTTTATGAAAACAAACAAAAAAAAGTATATTTACATTACGTGGACCCTCGAAGATTTGGTCTGATTTCTGCAATAAAAGGTGCCGTCACTGGTAAAGAAAAATATTTTCAGGACTTAGGATTAGAGCCCTTAGAACACAAGAATCTTGGAAAAAAACTGATGCAGCTTGGAGCTCACAAAAAGCAAGCTATCAAAAAATTTATAATGGATAGTAAAATTATCGTAGGTGTAGGAAATATATATGCAAGCGAAAGCCTTTATGAGGCAAGGGTTCACCCGGAAACACCCGCAGGAAACCTCAAGAATAAGCACTTCATAGCCATAGGTCTTGCTATTCAGAAAATCTTAAGAAAAGCCATCAAAGATGGAGGCACAACCCTTAAAGATTATGTTAATACAGACGGTAAACCTGGTTACTTTAAGCAAAAACTAAAAGTCTATGATAGAGAACAGCAACCTTGTCTTACCTGCAAACAAAAAATTGTTCGCTTGGTGCAAGGCGGAAGAAGCACTTTTTTTTGTCCTTACTGTCAAAAAGAGAAAAAATAAGCTCGAAATCTCGCCCAAAGCCTCGGCAGCCACAAACGGGGTGCAGGTTCCTCATGTAGAAAAAACCCTTTAGCCTCAATACTCAAAAACAAAACATATTATTTTAGCTAAACTTTTTTATCCAGAAACTGGAACATCAAAAAAAAGCTGCGAGGAAACAATTGACAGATGCTTCCTAAAAAGATAAAACCTTCTTTCAATTATATGGGCCAGTAGCTCAGGTGGTTAGAGCGCACGCCTGATAAGCGTGAGGTCGGAGGTTCGAGTCCTCCCTGGCCCACCATTTTATTTATTTCTTCCAAGACTTTATCGATTTTAAGAATCTACAAAATTTCAGTACATAGATGTCAAATGTCGCGCAGAAAACCTTCATAACGCAAGATTCTGTGCGTACTTGTTCGTAGACATCCATAGCTTTCCATTTTCACCTTTATTGGAATAACTTTTTTTGTATAAAATTAAATAGGCTACTAAACAAAACTTGCACACATTGTTTATAATTATCAAAAGAAACAACTTATACTCGTTTGAATTAAAGTATAGAGGATTTAACATTAATTATTTGCTTACTTTTTTACTTTTTTTGTGGGTTTTTTCCTGTAAAACCAGAAGAACATCCCGGACAATTGACGAAATCAATAAAACCACTAGCGAAAAACCGTCTTTATTAGAAGAAGGTGAAGATCCAAATAATTATGAAGAGACTATCACTTTGTTCCCCGGCTCACTCAATGATTTTGAACTAACAGAAACTTCTGATGATTTTGAATGCAGCCCTATTGCTGCTGCAGAACTTACCATACCCCTGTTAGAAAAAGATAATATTCCACAAGCTTTAGAACAATATAGACAAAGTGAAAACGAGTTAGAATTTCTTCGCTTTTATGCTTGCCTAGTACCAGAAGAAGAGAAAGACTTCAGTCTAGTCAAAACAAAAAGTACTAGTTTTCAGAACCTTGTGATTTTTGGGCAGAGACAACCTGGTGCTACTAGGACTTTAGGTAAACCTCCAGCTCCGCGGGGGACCCTTAGCAATACAAGAACTTTCCCAACCCCAACAAAACCTAACCCAGCTCCCTCAGGAAATAACACCTTCCCCAAAGGATTGGAGACACAAAAAAAACAGCTCTTTTTAACAGAAGACACAACACTAAAAATACCAGATGGTACTACGATAAAAATACAAGCTCAAGTAAGAGGCTTATTCGCAAGATTGAAAGTCAACGAGATAAAAAAGAAAGAAAAACTGACACTACAAGCAACACAGGCTACAAGTGAGTTTCAAAAAAACAATTCTCGCTTAAACCAGAAACTAAAAAAAACCTGGGAAGATGGTGGAACCATCGACAATCTAATAATTAAGCTTTCCAAATCTTTTAAAAATCGAAGTATTATAGAAGTAATAGATTCACTAAAAGAATTAAAAAAAAGCGCCTTAGATGTTAAGGCAAAGCACACAACATGGCAGGCAAACTTCCCAGAAGAAAAAAAGCTATATACCATGACAGACCTTGAAAGTATCTCAATCCATTCAAAAGACTACCTGTACAGTACTTCTACCTATAATATCTTATATTTGAAGTACTTGGGGAAAATAAAAAAACTAGAAGAGAATGATCTTAAGTCCTATAAGACTTTGACTAAACAGATGAAGACAAAAGCCATCGTATTAGATTCTGACACCCAAAAAATTTTGACTAAAAATTCAGAAGTTCCAAAAGCTTCAGAAGCTCACTACAGCTCACAGTTAGCTGAACCAATGCAGTATAGCATGAGAGGTAGCATGCCTTTGAAAGAAATTCACGAGAGTTTACAAAAACTAAAGAATCTAAACCAGAAGGTTGATGATGTAAAATTAAAGGACAATTCCACAGATCCTTTAAAAACAATTAAAGATTACCAAACCAAAGTAGATGAAAGATTGGGAGCATGGGAGGATTCAAATGCAATCATTCAACAACTTACAAAACACAAAAAATCTCACAACCTTAAGGAAAAAAATGAAATTTTAGAGCAGCTTAAACAAAGAAGCAAGTTAATGGAACTAGGGGGTGACTCGGGTTTTACAGCAAATGACCAAGAAAAAATAATAAAACATTTAATAGTAGAAAAGAAAAGATTCACTGAGCAAGCAAAGAATTCTTTCACCCCCTCTTCAAAGACAAAGTATCAAGATGAAGCAACAAAAATACAAACACTAATAACTAGAGTAAATGAAATGAAGGTTGTTGAGCCAAAAGAGGCTTCGTTGAAGACTCTTTCACCACAGTAGAATTCATATGGATATTTTTTTCTTAGTCTGCAACAAGAAAAGAAAACAGAAAAAATGAGCTACAAAAATTTAAATTCCTATACTTCATTATAATAGATAAAAAATTATTTTAAATATCTCTCAAACTTCCAAACACAATTTTTCTCTTGTCTAAATAAATTTTTCCAAAATATACGTTAGTTGTACAAGAAAGAAAAAATTAAATAAAAAAATAAAACCGTTCTTTGACAATGGGACCTCTTGTCTTTTATGTGTTTTAAAAATGTATGGTTTCCTTTAAAACACAAATCACAACTTTAATCGTTGAGCCAACAAAAAAAATATATTATATGTTTTTGAAGGGTGACATTGTATTTCTTATCAATAAATATAAAGGTAAACATGATGCAGGTGCATTTGAGAGTTTTTATCTTGTTTTTATTTTTAACACAATCTTTTACAAATATAGCAACAGAAACACCAAAAAGGACAAGATCAGACCAAGAACAATTGAGTGAAAACAACGACGATCAATCGGAAGATTCCTCCGCAACTGCAGAAGAAGAAGACGAGGAGATTTTAGAGTTAAACGCATCTAGAAAAAAAGCTCGAATCTCAAATGAAATCCTTGAAAGCGAAATTCAAAAAACCACACTACAAATAGAAAAAATGAGAAAGGAAAGAGAACTTAACAGATATGTTTTTAGTACCTCTTCTTACGAGAAAAAGCCTTACAAACCTAAAAAGCAAACTCTTAATGTTAGTGATAGAAAAATCCACCTAGATGGGCCGATAAACAGAGAAACGACAGATCGAATAATCAGACAAATTAATTTTTATAACAACAAAAAAAGAGGGTACCCGATATTTTTGTTTATCAATAGCCCAGGAGGGTCTGTTATCCAAGGGTTTAAGTTACTTGACGCCATAAATTATTGCCCTTCACCTGTTTATGTGATTGTCAAAGAGTTTGCTGCAAGTATGGCAGCAGTCATAACAGCTCAGGCTAAACTCTCTTTTGCTTTAGAAAATGCAATTTTACTATTTCATGAACCATCCACTTTGACGCACGGCAACACCTCTAACTTAAGAGAGAATTTGGATTTCATGGAAGATATTGAACAAAAGCTTATGGGACCACTATTGGAAAAGTTCAATTACACTTCCATTGAAGAGTGGAGAAAAGACCTATACAAAAACAGTGTAACAGGAGACTGGACGGAATTTGCTGGTGATGCTATAAAGCTAAAGTGGGTCAATAATATTGTAAAAGAAATAAGAGATACAAGTTCATTTACTTTAGAAGAAAATCAAGATCAAGATCAAAAGTATGATTCTGAAGAAGATAGCAACAAAGGAAAAAAGAAAAAGACAAAAAAGAAAAAATCGCGTCAAGCAGCAGTAACATATGAAAGTCCTTTTGATTTTAATTTTATCTACTCAAAATAACACATATCTTCTTTTCCAAGCAAAAAATTTTCTACTTAATAATAAATAGTTTCTAAAAGATTCCTTCTATCTTCACATAAAAAGAGAAAATTCTTTAAAGTGTAAAAGACCTATTAAAATTAAGTTTGAATTTTAATCATTTTACACTACTATTCTATTCTTATAAAATCCTTATAAGAAACTCTCGCTAGGAATAACTACTATGTTTTATTTGAAAAAATTAACACCTTTAGCTCAAATACTGTGGGTTACTGTACTCCTTTTTTTCTTATCCTTAATCCCTAAATATTATTTTTATTTCAGCAATTCTAGCGGCAATACAGAAGTTATTTTTACAAGTGTTTACCGAGTTTTAAATCTAAATCTTGTGCTTTTTTTTTTAATGCTTCCATATTTAGTTTCTTTTTGGAGCAAAAAAATTGCAGTTATCTTTCTATTTCTTGAGGTTTTTTCATCTTTGTTGATAAGCATGATAGAGCAAACTCTACTTCTAGGGTTTGGACATGGTTTTCATAGCGCTGTGTTTAACCAGATAGGGGCGAACTGGGACTCTGCGAATATGATCATTCGAATGTATGGAACAAAAATTATTCTCTTTTTAATGATTTCCTTACCTACAACATATTTCATTTCTATACACGCAATAAAGACTTTACCGAAAAATACACTTGCATTTTTCTTCATAATTTTTTTGGGAATAAAAGGGTTATTTGTAATAAGTAAAAATATTGAGCCTGAAAAAAACAAATCTGATGCCCTCCACAATATTTCTTTAGTTTCCTTTTATATTCATTATAAAGATTATCTTTCTATAAAAAACTTTTCTAGCAAACATAATCTTTCAGTTCGTGAAAAAAATATTTTGCAAGATATTGGCTTTATAAATAAACCTGTTGACCTTGAAAAAATTACTTACCCTTCAAAAAAGCTCAACCTAATAGTGGTTTATTTTGAAGGATTCAATCTTGATTACACTCAAAAAGGTGGTAGTAAATTCAAAGGGTTGACACCTCATCTTGATGCTTTTAACGATGAATCGGTTTTTTTCACTAATTACCACAGCGCAACGCGGCCAACACACAACGGTATTGTCTCTAATCTTTGTGGGATCATACCGGAAATTTCCAACAATCATTTTGTTGACTTTCCCCAAGACGGAGGCTCTCTTACTTGTTATCCTAATATTTTAAGAAAGTTTAATTATAAGCAAGAATACCTATATTCTGCAACATATATGCTTAAAGGATATAAACAAAGCTCTTATTTTTCTGGTTTTGATCAAGTTTTTGGCGAACCTGATATTTTAAAAATAAATCCGCAACTGGAAACATACGAATGGGGTATCTACGACACGGATCTTGCAAACTTTACTATAAGTAGATCGAGATACTACCTGGATAAAAACCAAACATTCAACCTAAATGTAAAATTTGCCAGTTCACACACAACCTACTATAAGTCTCCCGACTGTCCACAATATTCTCCAAGCAAACACCTAAATTCGATTCACTGTAGCGATTTTGCTTTTGGAAAAATATATGATTTTTACAAGAAATCAGGTTCCTATAAAAACACTGTACTGATAGCAGTAGCAGACGAGCCAGGGAAAAACATCACAAACAATAAGGATAGTGTCAATCAAAAAATTTTGTTTTCTATGATGCACCCTGACATGAAAAGCAATGTTAATCATATAATTAGCTATTCACCTGACTTTGCTCCCACAATACTTGAAGCACTAAGATTTAATATTCAAGAGCTAAACTTAGGGAAATCTATATTTTCAAAAAGAAAGAATTACCCCTTACTCGTATCTCCTCGATACATAGTAACACAAGAAGGAATAAAAACAAAAAGGTGTAGTATTGATTCTTCACATTCTTATTTAATAAATAAAAAAGATGACCTTGAGGACAATTGCAAACGATCAAAGTTATTTAAGATCTATAATGATCAAATCATTCTCTCAAAAAAAGATGAAAATAATATTTTTGAATTTTAGAATTCTTCTTTTCAATACCGTAAACGAAAAAAAAACAAGTCAAAAAAATTTTATTTAAAAGTATCACAGCGTCTTATCGAACATTTTTTTGCTTCTTGATTTACTCTTTATATCAGGTGCTTCAATTATTTCACTTAAATTTTTTTTACGTTCTTGCAAGAAAAATAAGATTAAGTTAGTCTAAAATTAGACTTAAACTTATAAGTCAAAAAAGCAACTGCTTTTTATTTTTAACAAAGACAACAAATAAAAACGGAGGGATAAAGCATAAAAAAAATTAGCAAGTACCTATACTTGTACACAACAATCTTCTAGAAAAGAATACTAATTAATCTCTAGTTTATAAAGATAGCTTTATCTTAATTATCTAAACAGGAGGCACTATGCACTGGGAACTTATTCTTACTTTTTTTCTAGGTGCTCTTCATACCCTAGAACCTGGGCACGGAAAAACAGCAATGTTTACGTTCATGTTTGATCAAGAAAAAAAATGGTGGGACTCTTTTGCTTTAGGCATTTCAGTTGTTGTATCACACGCATTTATTATATTTTTACTTGCTACCTTAACTCACATTTTTGGCCATTTTGTTGTAGAGGGAAAACCAGACTCATATTTTGTTGAAGTTATTAGGATTTTTGCAGCCTCAACTATGGTCAGTATTGGGGTCTATTTACTTCTAAAAAAAGAAAAAAAAGCAAGCTGCTGCAGTCAACATACCCACGATAAGAAAAGCTCAGTAAAACTTCCTATTTTACTAGGAATCAGTATCGGACTTTACCCTTGCCCATCTCTTCTTGCTAGTTTTTTTGCATCGCTTAGCACAGGCCAGTTCAACCTGGGAATACTAGCTATTTTCTTATTTTCACTAGGATCACTGATATCTATTTTTATTAGCGCCTTGACTCTTAAGTCCCTTGGTCAAAGGTTCTTAAAAGATTTTGATCGCAAATTTCCAAAATTAAATTTTAATAAGATTCAAGGAATCATTATTGTTTTAGCTGGACTTGTCTCTTTAGTTTTTCATTAATTAAAACCTATAAATCAAAACGATTTTACCCTTAAGAAAAATCTCTAACTATCAAACAAGAACAAAATTTGTTTTATCAAGATATAATGACCTTACCTAAAAAAACCAATGTATTATTTACATGTAAAAAAACAACACAGTCATAATAAGCTCAAAGTAATAAAAATAGACGCAGAAAGCACAAAAAATAATATAATTTTCGCAAGTCTTTTGTCCTCAAATCCTTATTAAATGATTCTAACGAGCAAGAATCCTCTTTGCAGCAGCTCTTGCTCCTGCAATGTTTTTTGCAATTGGGCCAATCTCTAACTCAGCAAGAGAGCCAGAAACATAAATCTTAGGATGCCAAGCCAGACGCTCATCAGGAATAGGAAAGCCACAAGCAGCAACAGGAAGCTTAAAATTGTCAATTAAGTGATTAAGCATTTCACCACCAGGTCTTATATTTTCAAAACCAGTAGCAAGAATAAGCCTATCAACCTTCAAAGGGTCTAGTTGATCTAAAATTATTTTCAGGCCGTTATCGTCTTCATGTAAGCTTGCAACCGGACTCTCATAATGATGAATACTCTGGTGACGAATTTTAAACTTAATCGTAGTATAAAGCTGAGGAGGAACTGAACCTCGATGACGACTCTGAGTTATACACCATCTCCTTTTACAATAGTCTTTTTGCTCAGCAAAGCGACGCATCGAATTCACTCCCAACCAAGTTGGATCAGAATCAAACTGATGCTTTCTTAAGGGGTGTCTTGTTATAAGGTGCACCTTTGCACCAACACTTTCTGCATATAAAGCGGCTTGTATAGCAGTAATCCCTCCACCTACAACAGCAATATTACTGTGTTTCTTTATATCAACCCAGTTAAAGTCGGAAGAGAAAATATGCATAACCCTGGAAGACTTGACTTGGGCCCATAAAGGTATATTGATTTTTTCAGACTGACCTAAAGCTAAAACTACTTTTTTAGCTTGAAAAATTCTGCCCCCAACCGTTACAAGGTCAACGTGATCTTTACAAATATTAACAAATTTTACTTTTTCTTGAACGTGAAGGGATTCTAAACCACTTTCTTTTATAAGAAACTTACAGTGTGAGTTAAAAACATCGATACTAGGCCTGTTGTAAGGATAAGAAAATTTTCCTTTTCTGCTCTTAGGCTTCTTGCCTGCAAACCTTTTTAATGAGAAAGGATCTTCTGCTATATTATGGAGAAGAGGAGATCTTAAACTTTTCATTTTAGTTGCTGCTGTTTGCTTTTCCCAGTTGTTTAAAAGTTTCGGTTCGGGGTCAACAATTATCAACGAAGCTGGCTCAACTTTTTTATTTGCTAAAAGCCTGAGGCCAACATGAGTTCCATGAATCCCGCCCCCAATAACAACCCAATCATATCTATGCGGCATTTGAGAGTCTTTCACTAAAGTTTACTATTTAATTTCATCATAAAACCCACAAAAATTGCTTCAAGAGCAAAAAAACTACTGTTATGTTAACATCTTAAACTGTTGATAAAATGATGTTTTTTCTTACACTATTTTTTAATGAATTTGAATTATAAAATTTTAATTATAAAGAAGCTATGCTAGCGCCGGTAGGACAAACGCAAAGAAAAAACCTAAAATATAAATAATTAGAGAAGCTTGCCAGACTACGTTTGTTTTTTTTTGCACAGACTCACAAAGCTCACCTTGACCAGGCAAACACTCGTCGCGCACATCTAGTCTTCTTATAAACTTTGAGAGAAAGAGCAAGCAACCAGCAACAAGAAATAATAAGCTCTTGTGCTCAGACAACAAAACTAACCAAGGGAAAAAACCGATTATACCTGCAAACGTTGCCCCAGCACCTAAAGTAACAAAAACCACCGGCAAAGCACAACACAAAAGAGTGGAGCTAGAAGCAAATAAAGAAAAAAACACAATAAGTCTACTTAAAACTTTTCTCATTTCTTTTTATCTCCTTTACATTGTACCCAGCTTTTTTAACAATAGATTTTATTTTTTCATCTTCTATTGACATGTCTTTGTTCAAGTAAATATCAATACCCTTGTTTGAAGGCACAACTAAAGCTGTTCTAACACTTTCTTGTTTAGCGAAAGACCTTTCTAGGCCATCAACGCAAAAGGAACAAAGTGTTCCATCTATTTCAACACGTATACTGTCCGGAATAATTTTAGACTCAAAAGCTTTGTCAAAAATCATTCCCCCTAGAAAATTGAAAAAAACAAAAACAAAAATAAAGAAAAAAATTTTTTCACAAATTTTAATCATGAAACAACCCAAAAAAATTAAAAAAACTAATTAACACTTACCGAAGATCTTTTTATCTTTTTAACATTGTAGCCTGTATTTTCTACTATGGATTTAATTTTTTCGTCACTAATATCCATGTTTTCTTTTAAGCTTAAAACAACCAACTTGTCACTTAAACTTACAACAACAGACTTGACGCTTTTTTCTTTTGTAAACGCCTTTTCTAAGCCTTGCACACAAAAAGAGCACACCATTCCATTTACAGTGACATTTACAACCTGTAAAACGCTTACTTTTTCAACAGGTACTTTCTTTTGTTTTTCAACCTTTTGCGCAGGAGGTTTTTTTGTTTTTACTGTTGTCTTAGTTTTTGAAGGCTCACCTTTTGCAAGTAAACAAAAATTATGAACACACAAGCTAGACAGAAGAAGGGCATAAGCAAAAAACAAAGCAGTAGAATAAAATTTTTCTTTCTTCAAGACCGACACTACAAACTCCTTTAAAAATGAACCATAAAAGTCATAAGACCAAGTCCTTTGAAATCAGAACCTAGTTCTATTAAATAGTTTTGCATAAAAAACCGAAAGACTAGCATTGAGCTACTCATGGCCGAATCGTCTAAAAAACTATCTTGATTTGCTTGAAAAATAATCCAGGTATGAAATCCATCATAGTCTTCGATGTAGGGAGCCACACCAAAACGAAAAGTTGTAGAAACAAAAATTTTGTCATAAAAAAAAGAGTTAACATTAAACTGAGTGTAGAATCTTCGACTTTCCCAGTCCCCTTGTATCCCAAGATGAAAATTTTCGTCTTTTAAAAATCTCGGGGCAAGCCCTAAACCTATAAACCCGTAGATGTTAGCTTGTGACGATGGTTTATTGAATCTTTTGAGCAAAAAATTATTTTGAAAAAACAATAACTTTTCATCTTGGATATCGGCAAAGTGAAAACCAAGAGCCCACCTGTGAGTCAAACTATGATGTAAGTTAACTCTCTTCATTCGTGGTAGGTGTCTAAGAGTAAAGACACTCCCTCCTTTCCAAATCACCGGGTGAGCAAAAATATTAAAACCTAAAAGTATAAAACCTAACAGCAAGGAACGAAACATTCATTTTCCTCTGAAGCTAATTATACAATGATCTCTGATATATTCTAGCAAACTGAAAAATTTTGAACAGTCCCTCACTGTCACTATAAATAAAAGCAAAAATTTTTTAATTTACTTAATAAAAACTAAAAATATCTCAAAGATATAAAAAAAAAACTAACCACTAAGCTTATTCTTTTGTAAGATACATCACCTGACATTCAATAAAAAAGGGAGACAAAGATAAACTATGAATATACACGAGTACCAAGCTAAGAAACTTTTTTCTGAAAACCACATTTCGACTCCCAAAGGCATTCTTGTCACCTCAGTAGAAGAAGCCGAGAAAGCTTTTGAAAAGCTAGGGGGCGGTATTTGTGCCGTTAAGGCACAAATTCACGCAGGCGGCAGAGGGAAAGCGGGTGGAGTAAAAATTGTCAAAACTTCTAAAGACTGCATCGAAGAGACAAAAAAGCTCCTGGGTAGCACTCTTGTAACACACCAAACAGGCCCACAAGGCAAAAAGGTACGCAAGGTCTACGTTGAAGAGGGGACTCAAATATGTAAAGAATATTATCTTTCATGCCTAGTTGACAGAGAAAGCGCCAATATTACGTTAATGTTTTCTAAAGAAGGAGGTATGGATATTGAAGAAGTCGCTGCAAAAACTCCTGAAAAAATTTTTACCCTTTCCGTTGACACAACCATTGGCTTAAAAGACTACCAATTGCGTCAACTTATATTTGACTCTAAAGTTCCCCAAGAAGAAACGAAAAATTTTACAGGCTTTGTTAAAAGCTTATATAAACTTTTTCTAAAGCATGATTTTTCTATGATTGAGATCAATCCCCTCATTGTTACCAATGAAAATAAAATCATGCCCCTAGACGGTAAAATGAGTTTTGATGAAAATAGTCTTTATCGACACCCTAACATTAAAGCTTTAAGAGATTTCGAAGAAGAAGACCCCCGAGAAGTTGAAGCTTCTGAGCATGGTTTGAGCTATATCGGTTTAGACGGTAACATTGGCTGCCTCGTTAACGGGGCTGGACTTGCTATGGCAACAATGGATATTATCAAACACTACGGCGGAGAACCCGCCAACTTTCTTGACGTTGGCGGTGGAGCCAGTGAGGATATGGTAAAAAACGCATTCAAAATAATCTTGCGAGACAAGAAAGTAAAAGCTGTTTTTGTTAATATTTTTGGCGGAATCATGCGCTGTGACGTTATTGCTCGCGGCATCGTCACAGCCTCGCAAGAACTTAAAATTTCTATACCACTTGTTGTCAGACTAGAGGGGACAAACGTTCAACAAGGCAAACAAATTCTCCACGAATCTGGTCTAAGTATTCTGCCAGCAGATTATATGAGTGATGGTGCAGAAAAAGCTGTTCAAGCAGCCAGAGGATAAAAACAACCAACCCCCACGATAAGGATTTAGGATAAATGGGCATTCTAATTAACAAAAACACCCGAGTTATAACTCAAGGCATAACAGGAAAAAGTGGGCTTTTTCACACAAAACTCTCTCATGAATATGCCCCCTGCTTTGTGGGTGGCGTAACACCGGGAAAGGGAGGATCACAGGCTGCAGGATTACCTGTTTTTGATACAGTTAAAGAAGCAAAAGAAATAACAGCTTGCAACGCATCAATGATTTTTGTTCCACCCCCTTTTGCTGCTGACGCGATTTTAGAGGCTATTGACAGTGAAATAGAGCTCGTAGTTTGCATCACCGAAGGTGTTCCTGTACAAGACATGTTGACAGTGAAAAAGGCACTTGATAAATCGAAAACAAGATTGATTGGTCCAAACTGTCCTGGTGTCATCACCCCCGGCCAATGTAAAATTGGTATTATGCCTGGACACGTTCATCAAAAAGGCTCCGTTGGAATTTTATCGAAATCAGGGACGTTAACCTATGAGGCTGTAGGCCAAACAAGCGAAGTAGGTTTGGGGCAATCTTCTTGTGTTGGGATTGGTGGAGACCCAATTATAGGTAGTACTTTTACGGATCTTCTTCCCTTATTTGAACAAGACCCCGACACAGAAGCTATAATTATGATCGGAGAAATTGGTGGCGACGCAGAAATAAAAGCAGCACAGTATATCCACAAACACGTTACAAAGCCTGTTTGTGCTTTTATTGCTGGAGTAACAGCTCCCCCCGGAAAGCGTATGGGTCATGCTGGAGCAATTGTTTCTGGAGGCAAAGGAACCGCCAAAGAAAAAATAACTGCTCTGAAAGATGTTGGAGTTTGGGTAGCTGAGTCTCCAGCAGAAATCGGATCAACACTTATGAAAAACTTAAAGAAGTAAAATAAATATGCTCGGAATTAGACACTTTGAAGGTTTAGCAATAGACCTATGGCAGGGACAAAAAGAAAATTTCTTTTGCGACAGAACCCTAATCATTGAAGAAGCTTATGAAAAAAAAGCCCTAGAGCTGAACATTCCCCACGTTACCTTTAGCATACAAAGCAATCTTTCTTTAAAAGAAAAACTAGAGGGAATAACAGCAAGTATAACACTCTTTTTGAGCCAAGAGCATGAAAAAACGGGCTTCCATCTAGCAATATTTTTTTCTTCCAAGATTCAGCTTGTACAGCAAAAAAGTCTTGCTGAAACACTTTTTACCACGGTAAAAGACGCAGCAAAAAACAAAAAGCTGACACCATCTTTACGGCGTCTCAGTTTTCTTGTTGAAACAGCAGAAGACTACCAAACCTTACAAGAAAAAATGTTTGTTACTTTTAAAGAAGAAGACCATGAGCATATTTCAAACAGTCCAACTTAAAGATTTCAGCAACTACAAAACGGGGGGGGTGTGTCGATACTTTTGTCGCCCCACAAAAGAAAACCAAATAATAAGTGCACTTACCATACTCAACAAAAAAAATATACCTTTCTATATACTTGGTGCAGGAACGAACTCTTTAATACTTGACAATGAATGGACTGGAGGGGTCTTTGCTTTAGACCAACTTCGTTCACTTCGTCTGATCGATGAGTTCACAATCTACTGTGAAGCCGGAGTCACAAATACCGAGCTATCTAATTTTGCCCAAGAACATGGACTCACAGGACTTGAGTGGATGCATGGCTTACCCGGACAAGTAGGAGGTAGCGTGCGCATGAACGCTCGCTGTTATGGGGGCGAAACATCCCAAGTGATAACAAAAGTAAACAGCATTGATAGAAATGGAAAATACAAAACAAGAACAATATATCCTGACAACACAAATATTTTTAAAGGCTACAAAAACACAATTTTTATGACCAACAAAGAGATCATAAGTAGCGTAGAAATTAAACTAAAGCCCGGAAATAAGTTAAGCTCCTTAGCAAAAATGAATAATATTATTTTAGACCGAGAAACAAAAGGTCACTTTGCTTATCCAAACTGTGGCTGTGTGTTTAAAAATGATTACTCAAAAGAGGTTTCTGTTCCGAGTGGACTCTTACTCGAACACAGTAATGTCAAAAATCTAAGGGTTGGAGGAGCTACAGTCAGCGCAAAGCATGCAAACTTTATTTATAATAAAGACAACGCCACAAGCGATGACATTATTCTATGTAGCCTTGAGATGAGAGAAAGAGTCTGGGATAATTTCTCAGTTTGGCTAGAATATGAAATGGAAATACTTGGGACCCCCTCTAAGAAAATAAAAGACAAAATATCAGAAAAAAGAAGGCAATCTCCCAAAAAAGAAAAAATTTTAGCCCTAAGAAATTTAATTGATTCACAAAAAAACAAGAAAACAAAAAATAACGCTCAAAAAAATCTTTAAAAAAAATCAAACCTTAATTTCAGTTAAAAAAAGTAGTAAATGTAAGCCAAGATAGAGGAATAATATGGTTTATAAAAAAGCTGCAAAAGAACTTGAAAAACTTTCTTCCCCTGACGACAAAAAAATTTTGAAAAAGTTCTTTAAAACAGAAAAAGGTCAATATGGCTATGGTGACAAGTTTCTTGGTATTAGAGTTCCAGAAATAAGAAAAGTAGCAAAAAAATTTGAAGAACTTTCACTTTTTGATCTTGAACAACTTTTAAAATCTTCTTATCACGAACAAAGAATGTTAGCTCTTATCATTTTAATCAGTCAATTCAAAAGATCTAAAAACAAAAAAAAATATTTTGATTTTTATATAAAACACATAAGACATGTTAACAGCTGGGACCTTGTTGACATCAGCGCACCCAAAATAGTGGGGGAGTTTCTTTTAGATACTGACCACACAATTCTTCTACGCTGGGCAAAAAGTACAAACCTGTGGCAAAAAAGAGTTGCTATGGTTTCGTGTTTAACATTTGTCAGAAATAAAAAAAAAACACATCTAGTATTAGGTTTAGCAGACTTACTCCTTGATGATTCACATGATCTTATTCACAAAGCAGTGGGTTGGGTACTAAGAGAGCTTTCCAAACAAAACAAACAAAAAGTACTTGCCTTTATTGACAAATATTATTTCAGACTTTCAAGAACCACCCTTCGTTATACGATTGAACAGTTTCCAGACAAACAAAGAAAATCTATTTTACTCAGGAAAAATAAAAAGACTCAAATTGTTTAGAAAAAAATAAATAGATATAATTTTTACAGCCTATTGCTTTTTGCCTCATAAAATCTTCTAACTTATCTCGAGCATATTAAGTTCTCTTTTATGAAGAAACACAGTTAAAATAAATGTTTGTGACTGAAAAAAGAGTAAATTTTTATATTTAACGAGTTATCTGTACACTATAAGAATACTATGTGTAAAAAAAAGCACAGGAGAGAGGATGTAAGCATTGCCTCTTTTTCACACTAAAGTCAAAAACTTCTATTTAGTGGAAAAACAAAAACCTCCACTCTGTGTAGATAAAAACATGTTACAAATCAGAAAGGAACCAAAGGTTTCAAAACACTCTCAGGCATGACAACTAAAGCACGAGGACATTGGTGAAAAATATATTTGGTAACAAAACGAAGATGGTATATTTATATATTAAGCCTGTTTCCAAAGCCAAAGTATGGAGCAAAAATTTCTCCCAAGAAAAAAAGAGGAAAAAATATGAAAAAAAAATTTATCTTGATTGTTCATCTATACTTTTTACTGCCTGGGGCTTATATATATTCTCAAGCAGAAAGCATAGAAAACAGCCTTAGCTCACTTTCTAGGTTTGATCACATACAAATTAACCTTGAAAAAGAAGATGAAAAACTGGATCATGTTTTCCCAATTCCCCCCGTATTTGGTCGATCCATATCAAACTATGGTTTTACGCAACTGAAGCCCCAAGAACACACAATCTACAAAGTTAAAAAGTTAATAAGCGACATGTCTGAAGTTCCTATTGTACAAGAAAAAACAATTAATTTTAATCGTGCAATTTTTTTAGAACAAATCTCGCCCCCCCAAAAGGAAGAAGAAAAAATTTTTTGGATTTTAGACGAAAAAGGAATGATCCGACAATTTGAAAACGGAGAGGTCGTAGCTAAAGTGAAAAGTGTAAAAAAAGTTTTTCTTACAAGATCCAGACTATAGTAAAGGTCTGTCAAACGTTATCAAACCACAAGAGATATAACCTCCTAAGCACAAAAAGTCAAAATTCGTGACCTGACCACTGTTGAACCTTTTCAAGAACAGACTCTTTTTTTAAAAGAGTCATACAAGTGCATTTCCCAAAGAAGCGACAACCGCGACAAACCCCAACCGGACAAAGCGCCTCAGCGTTTTGACCAACAGGCCCCCAACGACGAGGCCCCAAAGAGGTGTCTAATGGATATAACCCTAAACTATTAACCCCAAGACCAGCAGCCAGGTGCAGTGGACCAGTACTGCCAGAGACAAAACCATCAGCAAGAGATAAAAAGTTGATGAAATCTTTCAAACTAAACAAATCAAAAGCATCCACAACATACGAACAACGACTTAAGATCGGATCTCGAAAAGATTTTTTCTCCCCACCATCCCCGGTGATAAAAACCTTAAACCTCTTCGGGTCCAAAGCATTTATAAAATCAATAAACTGCTGAAGATCCCAGTGACGACTACTACCTCTCGACCCAGGGTGTACCACAAGATTAAACTTTTTTTGATGCATCAAATGTCTGAACTTTTCTTTCTGACTAGGTTTTATCTTTAGGATTGACTTTAAATTATTTAAACTCGGATCTGCCCGAAGTCCAAGTCCCTCTAAAAGCTTCAAGTTGAGTTGACTTTCGTGCAAAACACTTTTCTTTCGAGAAACATCAGGCCTCCGGTTGCAATAATACCAGTGGTAAAACCTTCGGCTTGTTCCCACGCGACAAGCGACCCCAGCAAGCCAAAACAAACGGGCTAACTCTCGACGCGGATATGCATGAATCACAGTGTCTATCTTTAAGTTTTTTATATAACGGACCCTTTTATCCTCAGAGGCTAAACCTTGAAGCTCCTCATAGGAGACAAACTCATCAACACCACCGTAAGCATGGACAAGGCAGGAAACAAGACCTTTACCTAAAAAACTAAGCTTCGCATCAGGAAAGTTCTTTTTTATAAAATGAATTAAAGGCAACGACAAAACAACGTCACCGATATTATCTGTTCGACTTATAAGAAAATGCTTCACCTTAAAACCTAAAAAAAACTAGAATGTACAACAAAAATTACGATCACCATACGCATCATCGACTCTTCCAACAGGAGGCCAATACTTTTGCGGGCTCATATCAGAGCCTGGAAACACAGCCTTTTCTCTGGTGTATGGAAAGCTCCAAGAGGTGCTTGTTGCCTGATCTTGTGTGTGGGGGGAGTTTTTTAGAACATTATTTTCTCTTGAATAGTCACCTTTTTCAACCTCCCCAATCTCTTTCCTTATTTCAAGCATCGCATCACAAAACCTATCAATCTCTTCTTTTGACTCACTTTCTGTTGGCTCTATCATCATCGTGTTGACAACCGGCCAAGAAATTGTTGGTGCGTGAAACCCAAAGTCCATCAAACGTTTTGCAACATCTTGAACATCTACCGAACAAGTGGCCTTAAATGAACGCAGATCAAGAATACACTCATGAGCAACAAGGCCCTTATCGTTCATATAAAGAATAGGAAAGGACTCCCTCAAACGATGAGCAATATAGTTAGCACTAATTATCGACTGCCTTGTTGCAAGCTGAACACCAGCACCACCCAAAAGTTTTAAATAAACCCACGAAATAGGATAAAGGCTTGCGCTACCATAGGGGGCTGACGAAACCATACCAATTGAGTCTAAGTTTGTTGCATTATAGTGGGTCTTTGGCAGAAAAGGTAAAAGATGTTTTTTAACACCTATCGGACCGGCACCAGGCCCCCCCCCGCCATGGGGTATGCAAAAAGTCTTGTGTAAATTTAGATGACAAACATCAGCCCCGTAGTCTGTGGGGCAAAGCTCTCCTGCTTGAGCATTAAAATTAGCCCCATCTAAATACACCTGTCCACCAAAACGATGTATAAGAGCACAAAAAACCTCGATATTCTCTTCAAAGACACCATGAGTTGATGGATATGTAACCATCATAGCAGCAAGGGTGTTTTTATTTTCTTCACACAACTCAGTCAAGTGTTTGAGGTCAATGTTGCCTGCTTGGTCACACTTAATCACCTTCACAACAAACCCAGCAATTCTTGCACTTGCTGGGTTTGTTCCATGCGCTGAGCTTGGAATAAGACAAACATTTCTTTGCCCTTCTCCAATACTTTCTAAATACTTTTTAATAACTAATAGCCCGGTGTATTCACCTTGTGCCCCTGAGTTCGGTTGGAACGAAAAGGCAGCAAAACCAGTTAGCTGACATAGCATTTCATCTAGTTCACAAATCAACTGACTGTAGCCAACAACCTGGTCTTCAGGAACGTAGGGATGGACGTTGGCAAACTCAGGCCAAAGCGTTGGTATCATTTCACAAGAAGCGTTGAGCTTCATTGTACAAGAACCCAAAGGTATCATTGAGTTCAAAAGAGAAATATCTTTCAGTTCTAGGCGCCTCAAATATCGCATAAACTCTGTTTCGCTGGGCTGGTCTAAAAAAAGTTTGTGAGTAAAAATAGAAGTAGATCTTTTTAAACTTTGTGGCAGACCAAGCTTCGAATTTGAAAAGATAGGAAGATCTTGATAAGTCTTTTTATCAGAACAAAAAACAGAAAACAGCGTTAAAACATCTTGAACACTCGTTGTCTCATCAAAAGCTACCCTTGTTAAACCAGAGGGAAAATATGCTAAGTTCACTCCGTGCTTTAAAGCTCTTTGTCTGATTTTTTCTTGCGAAACCGGTCCTTCTGTAATGCTCAATGTATCAAAAAACTCATGAGACTTCAGATGATACCCTTGATCAAGAAGAAATGAAGCAAACTTTCTCTGAAAATTGTGCACTTGACAAGCAATTTTGTTAAGTCCTTTTTCTCCGTGATAAAGAGCATAAAAACCAGACAGATTTGCCAAAAGAGCTTGAGAGGTGCAGATATTACTTGTCGCTTTTTCTCTTCTTATATGTTGCTCTCTTGTTTGAAGAGAAAGTCGAAAAACCCTTCTACCAGAAGCATCTTTAGAAACACCGACAACTCTCCCTGGCACAAGACGTTTATACTCGTCTTTTGTTGCAAAAAAAGCAGCATGAGGCCCCCCAAACCCCAAGGGGCAACCAAACCTCTGAGCACTCCCAACTGCTATATCTGCACCTATATCTCCTGGTGATTTCAGCAAAACTAATGCCAATGGATCACAAGACAAAATCATCATGCCTTCTGAATCATGAACCTTTTGAGAAAAGTTCTCATAATCATGAAAGTCTCCATAAGTACTTGGGTAAGCCAACAAAGCAGCAAAAAAATTCTTATCAAAAGCAAAGTCTTCAACCTGGCCAATAAGTAAGGAAACTCCAAGAAACTTCGCTTTTGTTTTTAAGACTTCAATAGTTTGTGGATGACAATCGTCCGCAATAAAAAACGCTCTAGAACCGTCTTTGTTTTTAACAGCATGTGCTAAAGTCATAGCTTCTGCACAAGCTGTTGCCTCGTCTAGTAAAGAAGCGTTCGCAATAGGCAAACCGGTCAAACCAGAAATAACTGTTTGAAAGTTTAACAGTGCCTCCAAACGACCTTGGGAGATCTCCGGCTGATATGGAGTGTAAGGAGTGTACCAGGCCGGGTTTTCTAAAACATGGCGTTGTAGTACAGCAGGCGTGTGACAAGAAGCATAACCAGCACCTATCCAAGATTTATTTATAATATTTTTTGATGCTCTCTGACGCAAAGCAACAAAAGCTTGTGCTTCCGTTTCAAAAGAGGCAAAGGCTTTTTGCTTAGAACGGATCAAACCAGAGGGGAAAACATCAGAAAAAAAGTCCTCTTCCTCAAAATATCCCACAGCAGCAAGCATTGCCTGCTTGTCGGCAAGAGTCACACCAATATGCCGTTTCCAGAAATCACGAGAACCCAAAGATTCCTGCTCGTTTTCCATAACAAACCTCTTAAATGTTCTTGCGTTAACAATATTAAATATAAAAAACTAACACCGCAAAAGATAGAAAACTAGAATTTATCTAGGCGAACACAAAAAAAATCGCTGCTAAAATATTTGTAGCTCGACCACCTTTAAAAAAGAGGAACTTAGTACTTTTTCTTTCTAAAAGAAGCAGAAGCAAAGCCCATTTGTTGTCGATATTTTGTAACAGTTCTTCGAGCAACAGAAACAGACCTCTTCGCTAATATATTAACTATTTTTTGATCAGATAAGGGCGCATAGGAATCTTCTTCGTTAAGCAAGGTTTTAATCATTTGCTTGATGGCTTGGCTTGAAAGCGCCTCTTCGCCCCCTTGACTCACACAACTTGTAAAAAAATACTTTAATTTAAAAATACCCCATGAGCTTTGGATATACTTGCTGCTTGTAATCCTACTGACGGTTGACTCGTGCAAACCCAAATCATCAGCAATATCTTTCAAGATTAAAGGTCGAAGGTATAAGGGGCCGTTTTCAAAAAAAGCTCTTTGCTTTTTTACAAGCGCTTCTGAAACCTGGAAAAGTGTTTTTTGTCTTTGCTCAAGGGTTTTTAACAACCAATTTGCTGATTTCAATTTCTCAGCTAAAAACACTTTATCTTTTGATCCTTGAACACACCGGGAAAAAGTGTCTGCCTGATCACTTAGTTTAACTTGGGCAACTCCATGGTTGTTCAAGCTTATACAGAAGTTCCCCCCCTCAAAAGAAACGAAAACATCGGGAACTATAAAGTGAGTATTTTCTTGAGCAAAAGCTCTTGCCGGAACAGGCTCCATTTTCGAAACGCGAACCAAAAGACCTTTAACCTCTTCAAGACTGAGACCCATACCTCTAGCAATTTTTTCTTCAGAACGAGACAAAAGATCTGGAAAATATTTGCTGATCATAGTTTCTATCAAAGGATCCTTTAGCTCTTTTGCCTGTAACAATAAACACTCTTGTAGGTTTCTAGCACAAACACCATGAGGCTCGAGCTGCTGCAAAATTTTTAAGACAGGCAAAACCTCGGCAACAGAAACACCCTCTTTATCAAAAAAAGATTCGAGAGAAAGAGAGAAAAAACCTTTCTCGTCCAAGTTGCCAAGAATTAACAAAGCTATCTGTCTCTGCTTAGAACTAAGTTCAAAATATGCAAGTTGCGCCAACAAAGAATCAAAAAGTTTGGGACGCTCCGTTAGTGTTTTTTCAAAATCAAAGCTCTCCTCTAGGTTTTTTTTGGAGGGCCTTTCAAAAAGAGAGTCCATTTCAAAACAAGAAAAAGAGATATCTTCAACAGTTTCTTCAGATGTTGCGGGACCTTCTTCTTTTTCCTCTGACTCAAAAACTTCTTCTAAAAGTGGGTTTTCAAGCAACTCTTTGGTTAAATGTTGGTTTAACTCATGCCTTGAAAGCTGAAGTAGCTTAATCGCCTGCTGAAGGCTTGGTGTCATTAGTAACTGAGAACTTAACTTTAGGGCTTGGTTTTGACGCAAATCCATTATAAGAACCCTCTCAACTAGAGATATTTTTATAAGCGAAAGTTTTCACCCAAGTAAATTTTTCGAACAAAGCTATTGTTGGAGACCTCCTCAGCTTTTCCTTCTGCAACAACTCGTCCGTCGGAAATAACATATGTTCTACTGCAAAAATTAAGAATTTCTCTAGCACTGTGATCAGTTATTAAAACCCCCAAACCTTCTTCAATTAGGGAGTTGATAATCAGCTGAACCTCTTGAACTGTAACAGGATCCACTCCTGCAAAAGGTTCGTCCAATAAAAGAAACCTAGGACGAGTTATTAATGAGCGGGCAATCTCAACCCTTCTTCTTTCTCCACCAGACAAAGAAAGGCCGTACGTTTTAGAAATATGTTGAATTTGAAATTTATTTAACAGCTCGTGTAAAAGGAGTTTCTGCTTCGAACGCTTGAGGCCAACTAGTTGCATAATCGCAAGAAGGTTCTCTTCCACTGTTAATTTACGAAAAATAGAACAACCTTGAGACAGGTAGCTTAAACCAAGGCGAGCCCTTGTTTGAAGAGGAAGAGCAGTCACATCTTGACCATCAAGAAGGATTTGTCCCCCATCAGGCGAAAGAAGCCCAACAATAGCATTAAAGGTTGTGGATTTACCCGCTCCATTTGGCCCCAATAAACCAACAGTTTCACCTGAAGAAAGCGATACTGAAACATCTTGCACGGCCTTCTTGGCTCCAAAACATTTGCTAATCTTTGTGACAACTAAACGCGAACCCACATTTACCTCTTCCCTAGCGACTCTTTAGGCTTATATAATTATTGCTCTCCTGAAATAACTCCTCTTACTTTCTCAGTAATAAGTTGCCCTTTTACTAAGCTGTAGGTTGCTTTATGACAATAAACGACTCGTTCTCCTTGACGAATAACCACGTTTCCCTCAAAGAAAGCTTCTTCTTTAAGTTGATCATACCTCGCTTCGTCGCTTGAAAGACTCCATGAATCTCCCCTACAGTCGATAAAATTCTCAACAACAACATGTCCCTTTGCAGTCATACTTTTAAAGTCACGACTAGCAGTAACAAAAGAAACCTTAACCCAATCGGCAAGAAGCTTTGTCGCTCCTTTTTGAAGAATAACATCTTGGTCTAACTCAAGCCAGAGCCCCTTTTCGCTGGCCGTAACGCTTTTGCTTTTAAACAGAAGCTCTTTGTCGCGCCTTTGAAGGGTGCCCTTTTCAGAGTCACAAGATTTCGAGCGGCCCCCAAACAAGCCAAGACGAGGTGGCCCTTGCTGAGCGCTTTGTTTAGGATTTGCCAATAATTTTAAGCTTAAAGCCCCATCGGAAAAAAGAGCTGCAAAAAGGACACACATAAAAATAAAAACAGAAAAGGGAAAAAAAACAAACCTAGAAAGCACAAGCCCCTCCCTCACAACTAAAAGAACCATGTGTTTGCCCAAACAGCTTTACCGTAAAGCTATCAACATCTAAAGAGAAACCACTGTCACCAAAAAACTTCAAGCCTTCATTCAAAAGAGTAACAGGACTTTCACTCACAACCTTACGAAAAGAGCCGAGATAATACGGGTTAAAAGTAACGACCTGCGTGTCGGCAGAGGTAAAAAAACTCTCCCCTTCTGCCCACATGCCGTCAACTAACTCTTCGTTAGCGCCCAAATCAAGAAAAGATTTCTTAAAAGTCATCTTTAAAGTCGGTGCGGAAAAACAACGCGCAACACCTTTCTGCAAAAAAGCATGACCCCAGACGCCACCAAAAAAACCCGCACTTTCAAGGTTTTCTGCCACCCCTTGGGCTGCAAAAATATTATACTCTTCTCTGCCCTGGTGATATGCCTTAAAGGTTCCACCAACAAAACGCCCAACAGCAAAGTCTACCGCCTGCTCTTGAGGGGTTTGAGAAGTGAAAAAAAATTGTACCCCAGCAAACAAAGCAAATGTCAGAAAAGCGACCCAAACCGTAACTCGCCTCTTTGAAACCAAAGCTATTACTCCGTATGTCTTGTGCTTTTTTTATCTTGTTTCTTTTTGCTTGCTGCAAAAACAAAACCCTTAAAAAGAGGGTGAGCCCCCATGGGACGACTGACTAGCTCTGGGTGAAACTGACAAGCAACAAACCAAGGATGACCCTGAAGCTCAAAAATTTCTACCAGCTTATCATCTGGAGAGGTACCACTAAAAACAACCCCCGCTTCTTCAAACCTTGAACGATACTGACTGTTAAATTCATAGCGATGACGGTGCCTTTCCATAACCGTATCTTTACCATATGCTTCTCTGGCTTTAGAGCTTTTTGCAAGCACACAAGGGTAGCTTCCAAGACGCATTGTCCCCCCCTTGTTTGTCACACCCTTTTGCTCTTCCATTAAGAAAATAACTGGCTCTGTTGTCTCAGGAGCAAACTCTAGGCTATCTGCTGTGTGTAAACCAAGAATATTTCGAGCGACCTCCACAGAAGCCAGTTGCATCCCCAAACAAATACCTAAAAAAGGAAGATTTTGGCACCTAGCAAACTCAATAGACCGAATCATACCTTCTGTTCCGCGCTCTCCGAACCCTCCAGGAACAATAACGCCATCAACCCCCTCCAAACAAACCGAAGGCCCTTTTGCTATTACATCTTGAGCAGCGACGTATACTACAGAAACAGCCGCTTCATTACTGATTCCAGCATGGACTAGAGCCTCCTCGATTGATTTGTAGGAGTCAACAACGTCTGTGTACTTACCAACAATAGCAATTTTGATATTTTGTTTTGGATGATCGAGTCGTTCAATGATGCTGTACCATTCCCTCAGGTCCGGACTCCGCGCCCAGATATTCAAGTTGTCAACAAGACTTTGATCTAACCCTTGCTGATGAAGCATCAAAGGAATTTTATAAATACTATCCATATCAACAGCTTGAAAGACCTGGTCCCCAGGAACATTACAAAAAACAGCAATCTTACGCAATAAATCAGAAGGAATCTCCCGCTCGGCACGACAAAGAAGGAAGTCTGGTTGTATCCCTATAGATCTAAGTTCTTTTACTGAGTGCTGAGTTGGCTTTGTTTTTAGTTCATCAGCAGAGCTTAAATATGGTATATAAGTCATATGAATAAGTGCAGATGATATTTTTTTGTTATTTCTTATCTGTCTTATAGCTTCTAAAAAAGGTAAGGACTCTATATCACCAACTGTACCTCCAATTTCATAAATTATAATATCTTCATTTTTTATATCACTATTAATAAATGACTTTATCTCATTTGTTACGTGAGGAATTACTTGAATTGTAGCTCCAAGGTAATCTCCCTTTCTTTCTTTTGATAATACATTCGAATAAATTTTACCCGATGAAATACTATCTGTTTGTTTTGCTGATTGATTTGTAAACCTTTCGTAATGACCGAGATCTAAATCCGTTTCTGCCCCATCATCCGTTACATAAACTTCTCCATGTTGATAGGGGCTCATTGTGCCAGGATCGACATTTAAATATGGATCTAGTTTCCTGATCCTAACTCTAAAATTTCTTGATTTTAAAAGAGTGGCAAGTGCAGCAGAGGCTATTCCCTTACCTAAAGATGAAGCTACTCCTCCCGTAATAAAAACAAAATGCATTACGGAATACCCTGATATATAAATAAAAGCTTATATCAAGATAATATTAAATAATTATTCAGGGATAGATGGCTCTTCTGAAGATTGTTCCTCAGAATTCAACGTTGGCAGAGATTCTAAGACATTTTTATCAGATCCAATAGAAGCTGTTATTGTAAGAACAACACTCATTACCATAAAAAGTGTAGCTGTAATAGCAGTCAATCGAGAAAGTAAGTTAGCTGAACCTCGGGCAGACATCATTCCTCCAAAAGTTCCCCCTCCTAAACCTAAACCTTCATTATCTGAACCTTGAAGCAAAACAAGTATCACCAAAGCTATTGCCAATATTAGCTGTATGATAATCAATGTAGTCATAAATTGCTTATATTTATAACTTAATATTTATCAAGATATAATTAGGAAATAATATTGTTGAATTCTTCTATTTTTAATGAAGCTCCTCCAATTAGACAACCATCAACACTATCTATTTCATTAATTACTTTAGAATTTGATGATTTAACTGATCCTCCATAAAGAATTTTGTAATTATTTAAACTATCATCTATTTTTTTTATTTTTACATGAATTTGATCAATCTCATTTATTGTTGGGGTTAATCCAGTTCCAATTGCCCAAATTGGCTCGTAGGCTATTATTGTGTTTTCATTATTTGAAATTTTTGGAATACCTTCTTTAATTTGTTTTGTAAGTACTTCAGTGGTTTTATTGTTTTGTTTTTCCTCTAAAGACTCACCAATACATAGAATTGGAATAATATTATTATTTATCAAATTACCAATTTTTAATTTTATATTATCATTAGTTTCATTAAAGTTTTGTCTTCTTTCAGAGTGGCCTACTAAACAGAACTTTACATCCATGTCATTTAACATTTCAGCAGACAACTCGCCTGTAAACGCACCACTTATAAATTTTGAAACATCTTGAGCTCCTGCAAAAATATTTTTTTGATTTTTTTTAATTTTATCAATATAAATTGATGGTGGACAAACAACAACGCAGTTTTGACTTTTTGTATTCAATGCATCAAAATAATCATTGATGAAGGCCATATTCCCATTTAATTTCCAATTAGCGACAAAAAAAGACGAAAAATTACTAAGATTTAACATAATTACTTTTATTTATAGAAACTAATATTGTAGAAGCAATAAAAATTTTATGAGATCAATTAGAAAATCATGGATTGGAATAGCTTTAGCCATATTATTTGGACTAAGTCTATTTTTTTTTAGAGGTTCTCAACGATATTCAAACCTATTTAATTCAGATAATATAATCGCTTCAGTATCAGGAACAGCAATTTCAACTACTAAATTTATAAGAGCTCTAGATATGAATATATCTCAATTTGGACAAATGTTAGGTAAAGAACTTACAGGTGATGAGATTAGGTCTTTTCAAATACATCAACTTGTACTTCAAAATTTAGTAAATAATGCAATATTTGAAAATGAATTTGAAGATATTAATTTTATAATTGACGACTCAATTATTGCTAAAAGAACGAAAGAAAGATTCCCAAACTTATATATCAACAATCAGATTAATGAAGAAGTTTTAAATACATTTCTTAGACAACAAAAACTAAAAATAGAAGATTTGGTTAATATTATTAGTTATGAAACTAAAGCATTAGTTTTTGATGATCTTTTTTTTGAAAAAAAATATCCTTTAGAAATGCAAAAAAAAATCTCTTTGTCTGAGTCTCAAATTCGAGAATTAGATTTAATTAAAATGAATATAGAAAAAATTAAATTAAAAAATTTTAATGAAGAAGAAATCAAAAAAAATAATACAGAACTTATTAAATTTTATAATGATAATAGTAATAAATACATGACTGAAGAAAAAAGAGATATTTCAGCAAGCGGAGTTGTTACATTTAAAAAATCTGAAGATTTAGCTAATACTTTTAAAGAATTACCAAAT
>PASJ01000002.1 GCA_002711925.1 Pseudobdellovibrionaceae bacterium
TCGTGCATGGCCGTCCCCATTTTGGCGGCTTCTTGGCCGTTCTTGTTCCACATTTGTTTGATTTCAGGTTTCGTCATGCCAAAGTATTTGGAATCGGGCCATTTGGGTGAATTCATCATACCATCAATGATTTTATCCGCATTGAATTTTTCAAATGCTTTGTGAATCAGTGTGGTGACGGACGTATACCCTCTTTCGCGCTTGATGTAATAGGTATGCCCGCGTTCTTGGAAAACAATATGCGTGTCTCGTTCATGCGCATGTTTGTCTTTCAAAAGAACAGGTGTGAGTGAAGTGATTTGCGATGCCATTAGAGAAATTCTTAAGATGTATTTATATTCATGTTGAATATAGATAAATCAATTTTTTATATTTTATTTCACACTTGTGCTTCGACTTCGTTTAAAAGGGTTTCTCCTTGTTTTGCAAGATATTGGTCAATGATTTGTTCGGTCACTTGTACCGTGTCGGATACAAGGTTATCCGAAATCTCTTGTTTCGTAGGACTACGCATCATTTCCTTTTTAAAGTTCTCTACAAATTGACGAATGAGTTTGTATTTTAAAGACAACGCTTCTTCTTCGCTGGCGCCTTCAATGTTCATCACGACGTCATTGACGAGTTTCTTAAAATTGGTTTGCATGGTTTGCGTTTCATCTTCCTTGTACAAGGCAAGTTCCACGGATTCTAATGCATCACATATTTCCGGTTTCTTCAATTGTTCAAATAACTTTTTCTTATCTGGATCTAACTTGCTATTGTTAAAGGTTTGGTTAAACAATGCAATTACGGACTTTTCAATGGTTGGACTCGTTTCCATGAGACGATCAAACTCTTCCGTACACGCTTTTAAAAAATCATATACCGTTTGCCGTTCATTCGGTGGTTTGCTTAATTCGACACGAATTTTGCGGTAGAATTTGTCCCATGATATGGAACTCACGCGATGCGCTTCATTGAGTTCGGATATTTTAAGAAATTGTTGAATCGTCGTAATAATACCCGCCACAATATTGACAAATCCAACCCCCATGGAGTAATAAGGACGATATTCCATGGGTACCCTTTCTTGTGCAAAATTTGCGGTCCCCGTCAATGTACTCATGATGATGACTGGAATTGTAAAATAGGTATTTACCCGATTGAATATATTATGACTTTTCGCATGAAGCCATCGATAGCACATTGCTTTGTCTCCCCAGTCTACTAAAATTTTCTCGTGATCTCTTGTCCATATAATAGGTTTTGAATTTTTCACCATCAAGGCGCTCGCAGAATTATTATCATCCATTATAGTATATGGATAAAATAAATAGTAAATTCGATGAACTAAAAGAAACGCGTTTAGAAATCAAACAAGGTATTAACAAAATCAACGAAATCAAAGACTCGGTAAAGAAAAACTACACGCAATACATTGAGAAAGAAAAACAAAATTTTTTTGGATTGGATTCCTTTCATTTTCAAAACAAGGCCATAGAATTAGAACACACCAATATGCTACACTTGTATCACTTTATTGACAATCGTATTTATGGAGATTATTATAAGTTATTTCATATGATTGAAAAAAGTCTGAAAAGTCAACTCAACGAAACACAGTTGCATAAAATGAAAGAATTGTATCATTTGAAACAATATCCCCTATATAAAGATTTAGAACCCTTTAAAATATATGATTTTGATTTAATCAATCAAATACACCAAGACATTATCCTTGTTTTAGAAAATGTAAAAGAAATATATCAAGAAAATAAAATCAATATAGAAGACCACAAAAAGCATTTGGATTTGGGGATGAATATTGATAATTATGTCATTAATCAAGAATACATGAATCATCATTTACATATGAGTAATCAGTTGCATGAGAATTATTTACATGTGTTTCATAAATATCATGCAGAATGGTTAAAAAAATATCACGAAAAAATTCAATTATTTCATAAACAAATCGAACACCATGAAGATGTATATGAACAACCACCAAAAGAGGTGAAAAAAGAAATTCCAAAGGTGATAAAGGAACCTCCAAAAGAGGAAAAGAAAGAACCACCAAAAGAGGTGATAAAGGAACCTCCAAAAGAGGAAAAGAAAGAACCTCCAAAAGAGGAAAAGAAAGAACCTCCAAAGGAAGAAGAAGAACAAGAAGAATCAGTTCCTATACCTCATTTAAAAATAGATATTAGTGAGAATACTATGTTGAATACGATAGTAGAAGAAACGGATGAAGAACATCTTATAGATCTATCAGAAAATACAATTATTGATTTAAAGAATGATGAATTCAACCTTTGATGTTTCTTCTTTGTACCCTTTTCTTTATTTTCTGAAACATTTTTGTATCAAATACATGTATGAATCCTAGATAAAAAACAATATTTGAAACCAGTTTTACATAAGTCATTCCTGTTAATCGTTTACGATGTTTTGTTTGACAAGGACATTCCTTGTGTTCCATTGTATTCAATAGGTTCAAAATAGCGAAATCATTTAGAAAAGAAGCGAGGTATCCTAGAGAAACCATGATAATGACATTGTGATACATGGAACCTCCTTTTTGAGATTGAACCGAGTTTTTCAGATTAAATAGTCCGTATACAAAAAAGAGGGGACTAACCACAGAAATATAATGAAAATTCCATGTTTTTTTAAAATCTTCTAATTTTTTACATTGACACGTATTTTGATACAAGTTATAAAATACATATGATACATATCCATAATATAAAACAAACAATAGATTTATAACGAATATTACAATTTTCATTTACTTATAACATATAGATATATATTTTTTATTCCGAACCACGTCTAGTAGCGAATCAATCGTTAAACAATTTTCAAGAATGACTTAAATATATTCATTGAATACATGTATGGAAGATATACGTGTATTTCTTATAAACAAAGTAAAGGAAAAAGAAATTGTCCATACTATTCTTTTTATGAGTCAACATACCATAAACGAAAAACTAAAAAAGGATTTACGTACCTTTTCTTTCACGTGGAATGTGATTGAACCCTTTATTGATTCAACTACACATTGTCTTGCTCTCCGTTCTTTGATGAAGGAATCGACGAAAGAATATGCGTTGAATCCTATATTGTATGATTCTTGTTCCAATGATCGTTCTTACATTAAAAAACATGTATTGAAGTTTAATTCGTTACAACGACTATTGTTTATGAAAAAACTGAAATTGTTTTAAAAGGTTCGATTCANTAAATNAGCGCCTTCGCNTNAGGACAATTATCAAACAATTGTTTTTTCTGATAGGATGTTAAACGATACACNCTACATATTTTGATATTTTCACGAAAACCCAATTGTCCGGTTTCAAACTCAGCAACCCTTATTTTTTGATTGGTGTCAAAATGTATAACCGTATTGGAAATCATGTGTTTTGGTACCACTATTTTAAAACGTTCTTCAAACATTGTTTCGCTAAGCATGTTCATGTCTCGTTCTTCCAGCAATACTTCCATCGTGTATCTTATAAAAGAAAAAGGATCATTCAAAAAAAGATGATTGTGTTCTTCATATAGTTTATCCACATCCGTTTCCCATACCCAAAAACGAACATTTAACCCATTTGCACTATGCGTGCGATTGATATATTGTTGTCTTTCTTTCAAATACTTATGTTTTTTCAAAAGAGATATATTGGTCTTATGAAATATATGATCATTGATAAAGGGCAATACATGATGGAAAAAGATGTCTTCCATAATGTATATATTCTATATTTTCTATCTATATTGTTGTTTGGATAAATATAAACAATCCGTGTTATGATTTATTCCAGGTCCTACATGGATTCGAACCCGGATTGAGGGAATCAAAGTCCCTAGTGATACCGATGTTATTTGTCTCTTTTACCATTTTGTCTTTTTCACACTAATTTTGGGACCGGCGCTTTTTTTTATATAGGAATTTGGATCATAGGCTTCGTCTTCATCATCTGACCCCAAATTTTTAGACATTTCCCAAAATTCTCGGGAACCTAATTTGAAATCTTTTCGGTGTTCTGCTTTATACCAAAAGATTTGGTCTTGGAGTTTATTGGACTTTACATTATTGTTGATGACTAAACATTCGAAATTTTCCGTACATTGGTCCATGACCTGACAAAAAGACTCAAAGGTTGGAAACATACCCGCATAATTTTCATAGATTCGTTTACGATTTGCAATATAGGGTTCTCGTAAAATAAAGACATAATCAATATTTGTACGCAATGTTGGGGGGATACCAAGTGGATATTGCATGGTAATAATAAGCATGATTTTCCAATGCCTTCCATTCATAAATAATAAACGCATCATTTTGTCTCTTGCCCACGTATTGTCATATAAGCAATCGTCTAAAATAACAAATGCACGCGGGTCAATATTTGATTTTTTATACATTTGGATTTGTTTATTCACTTCTTTCAGAACACCTCTTTGTCGTTTTAGGATATTTGTAATAATGGATGTATTGTATTCTTCGTGAATGAATAATTTAGGAACATGTTGACTGTAAAATCCATTTCCTGCTTCCGTCCCGGATATCACGGTTCCCAAAGGAATATTTCGATGATGAAACAAGAGGTCCCGAACTAAAAAACTTTTTCCCGTATCTCTTCTTCCTATAAGCACTACGACTGGACCCTTGTTTTCTTCCTTTTTAAAGGTAATATAATTCATATCGAACTTTTTTAATTCGAGGGTCATATTAGACTCTTTAAAGTGGATATATATATATTTTAAACATATATAACGAATTGAGTTTAAAATAATATTCTTTAATCTGTTTAATAACAATAAACAAAAATGTGCGAACCTTTGTATACCGAATTAAATGAATTAACCAATGGTGAATTTGATAGTGTTTTAAAATCAAGTCCTCTTCAAAAACATTTAGATATATCCTTTGAGAGTCAGGTGTCTTCTTTTAAAGAACGAAAAAACGATAATGTATTTCTCATTGAAACAAAAGACAAAGAGACAAAAGAAGTGTTTGTCAAATACATTACTCTCATTGATTTTTTAAAATTTTTAATTGGAAAATATAAAAATGAAAATTTAGACATTATGCCATGTCAAGAAACAATCAAAGAAAATAGTAAATATGAAAAATTTATCAATGATAGTAACAACTACGCCTATGTGGATAGTTTTTTTTATTACATTACAAGTTTATTTTCTAAAAAAACAAAATTTCCTCATGGCATTGAGTGTTACGACCAATTTATTTGCAAAAAAAAAGATTGTAAAATAAATATTGCCGATGATTTAGAATACTTGTGTGATTCAAACTATTTTAATGAAAATATCAATAAACTATATCATTTTGAAGACCAAACCATTTCAAACTTATTCATGAGTACTCAAAAAGAAAAATTGGTTATAAAAGATGAAGAAAATATCGTATTGGGGGATGTGGAAATACTTGATGTGGAAGAAGGAGTTGAAAGCAATAAAGAGTCTATACTAGAAGATATTTCTCAAGTCCTTCAAATCAAAGGAGGAGAGGATAAACAAGAAAATCAAGAAAGCGATGATAGCGAAGAAGAGGAAAGTAGCGATGATAGCGAGGTCATGCACACGAGCGACGAAGAAGAGGACGAGGATGGTGACGAGGATGGCGAGGATGGCGACAAGGATGAAGACGACGATGAATACGACGATGAAGACGATGATGATGATGACGATGAAGACGAAGAAGACGAGGACGATGTCTTTTTATACATCCATAAAATTCCCGCACAAGTACTCGTTTTGGAAAAATGTGAACATACTTTGGATTATTTGATGGAAAATGATTTATTGAGTACGGAAGAATTGGAAAGTGTCATGTTTCAAATTGTTACGATTTTGTACACGTATCAAAAAGTATTTCAATTTACACATAATGATTTACATACCAATAATATCATGTATGTAAACACGGAACAAACTCACTTGACATATCGTATTATGGGAAAGGTATATAAAATTCCCACTTTTGGAAAAATATATAAAATCATTGACTTTGGTAGGGCGATTTACACCTATAAAGAAAAACTATTATGCAGCGACAGTTTCTCCACCAATGGAACTGCTCATACACAGTATAATTTTGGTCCCTATTATAATGCGAAAAAACCGGTGATTGAACCGAACTATAGTTTTGATTTGTGTCGTTTAGCGTGTAGTATATTTGATTTTATTTGTGACGACATTAATCATATTAAAACATATCGCAAAGACACACCTATTTATGATCTTATCTTTTCTTGGCTTTATGACGACAACGGGCGAAACATGTTATACCGGTCCAACGGAGATGATAAATATCCGGGATTTAAATTGTATAAAATGATTAGTAAAATCGTACATGGTCATTTACCTGAGAAACAATATGACCATTCTTGTTTCAAGAAGTTTCTTGTAGAAAAAGAAGAAGACATAAAGGATGATTCCTTGGTAGATATTGATTGGATGGAACTCAAGGGAGGAAAAGAGTAAATTAAAAAGATGGTTCATTTGTAAACACTTGCGTCTTAGGTAATTGAATCGCGAAAATTTGGTCCTTAAAGACAAATATTAAATAAGACAAGACAAACAAAAGAATCGCATCTTTCACAACGGTTTTACGAACAAATTCCTTTTCTTCTTCATTCTGATTCATGCGATTTAGTAAATTTTTAATAATAAAATACATTGCTGCAATTAAAAAACTAACAAATAAATCTCCTTTTAAAAAATCCATATCCATTTAAAAAGGGTATGGATTTTTTTGATTCTAATCAAACGAATTAAAAGGTAAGTTCTTCAATACCTAAATCAATCACATCGCTTTTTGGCGTTGGAGGTTCTTCTTGAATATCCACGGAATTTAAATCAATGGGAATCATTTCTTCTTTTGGGGGTTCCTCTTTTACAGGTTTTTCTAAATCTTCCGCAATGTTTAAAGAAATGGGTTCACCAATGGTTAATTTTTCATAATCATCTTCCTCGTCATCATAAAGAGAACGAGGTTCTTCCTTGGGTTCAAAGTTGATCGCCTCATTTGTCGTTTCCTGATTCACAGGATCGTATTTTTCTACATTTTGTTCAAAGGAAATCTTATTTGGTTCCATAGGTTCCTCCTTTACAACTTCATTGGATACTACTTTTTCTGGTTCTGGTTCTGCTTTTTCTGGTTTTATAATTTTTTTCTCACGAATCACATCTTCTTCTTGTGTTTCATCCATATATTGTTTCAATAGATGATCGATGGGGATATTGTCTCGTACCGTATTTAAAATACAAGACTGAACAATGACCTCGAATTCCCGATTGTTTTTTTGTTGTTCTAAAGGGGATGCATCTACTTGAAATAAATAGATATTTGAATATAATTTACGAGCAATATTGATATACACATTATGCAAAAAAACACTAAATTGAGGTATATCAATGTCTATTTTTTTTACTTGATTATTGGTTCGTACGCAACTTAAAATTTTTAGTTGAATAATATGTACACACGTAATTAAATCTTCTAAATAATCACATTTAGAACACTCTTTAATACGTTCACATTCTTTTTCGATCATCACTTGATTCCATTTAGGAATACGCGATAAAAAGTTTTGAAAGGTCATTAGATATTTTTCAGGTTCATCATTTGTATCACATACTTCAATGGATTCATTAAAAATAGAACGAAACCCATCTATCACATGTCCACATAAAATATTCATTAAACGAATGGACCATTCACTTTTAGAGTCATTTAATAAATTAGAATTATAATCTTCCATTTTAATATAAATCTAATATTTGAATTTCAGAGTTATTACGAAAAACATTTAATAAATATAAGATAGAAAGTATTTCATTTCTAAATTCACGACTGTATTTTTCAAACAAACAACATACAATCGGATAATGAACATGTTTTTTAAAACGAGTCAATAGTTCTTTTGCAAAAAAATGATTGTAATACATTTCTTGTGCAAGGTTCATCATGGCAATTAATCCTTGGTTTTCGTCAATGATATTATGATATTTTTTTATATATTTATTTATTTTATAGTAAGGAAAAGGGTCAAATCTTACATAAGGTAATCTAGATTTTGAACCATGTAAATAAATATGAACAAACCGGGAACAAATAGGTTGTAAGAGACGTTTTTTATTATCGCATAGTAAAATAAATCGAGTATGATTACAATATTGTTCTATTGTTCGTCTTAAACTATATTGTGAATCATAGGTTAAAAATTCCGCATGCTTTAATACAATTGTTTTAAAAGAAATATGTTTTGTTTTATGAACGATTTGCATGGAAAATAATTTTATATTTTCTTTTAAATGTTGGATTCCATTTGTATTTAAACAATTGATTCGAAGCACGTATTTTTGTAAATCATCGTGATTTGGATAAAGCAATGAAAGATATTCATTGCACAATATATTCTTTCCATTTAAATAGGGACCATATATCAAAAGATTGGGTATATTTTTTTTATTTATAAAGGATTGAATTTGTTTTTTTTTTTTGGTCCATTATAAGAATAAAATGAAATTATTTATATATTTTCATACATATATATATTAATCTATATATGAAAAAAGAAGATTGCTTATTTGAAAAGATTGAACTCATGCATCAAACGTTGCGAAAAAAAGATATAGAACGAATGTTATTTAATATGTATAATTCTATTTGTTTTTCAACATTTCCTTACCTATTATATAAGGAAATTAATTCTGAAAATGCAATTAAAAGATACAACAGTGGTAATTGTATTGGATTTGTCTATTTTATGAAATTATATTTGAAAGCAAATTATAATGTAAAAAGTGTCATTATTCCTGCAAGCGTACCTTCCATATTTAAAGTAGATGGTACTCCTCATATGTGTCATTGCGCGTTGTTGATACCTATGAGTGAAAATGAATTTTATATTCTCGATGGCGCCTTTTATTTTTTAGAACCCATGTATTGTTCTTTGAATCATATAAAGGAAAGACAAATACACGGTTGTAATGTATATACTCATGAAATTACGCCCATATTGTATAATATAGAAAGATGTGAAAAAACACAATATGATATAGATTACAATCAAACCTTACCAAAAGATTCTTTACGTGTTTGCTCGTACTTTCAAAAAGACCCTAATGATACATGGAATTATTTTTTAGTTGAATTGAAAAATCCGGATAATAATATTGGTCATTCTTTTTTACTTCATAAACCAAATCCTTTTATCCTGTTTACCAAAATGGAAAATGGTATCGTAAAAATGAAATATAAAATGTATATGGAAGACCAAAAAATAAGAATCAAGAGTTATCCCGATGGAAATGAAGTATATAATGGAAATACATACGAACCCAATGACGTATTTCATTCTATAAAACATGAAATGAGACCTCATTTTGATGATTTCATGATTTAAACGGCACTTTGTAAGGATTGGGTGTAAGGATTTTGCTTAAACGCTTTCAATAAGGATGGTTCCACATAGTGATTCGCTTTATTTTCGTATTCTTGAGGCATTTGTGTAAAACTACCAAGGCGATCCGTGGGATGTTGACCATAATTGGTATTTTGGGGATTGTAAAAAGGAGTTTGTCGTCCATTACAAATTTCCTTATTTGTATCAATCATCTTTACCTTATTATTAAAAAGGGACATATTACCATTACTATGAACATTTTCCGCATGAACTTTATTTTGATTTCGTTGATTTAAAATAGATTCCAAATTTTTGGTTTCTTTCACATGAGATTGCGCGGGACCACTTTCACTTTGATTCATCGTGCTACGTTGAGTATCATTCAATAAAGGACGAGTGTTCATATAGGCAGTTTTGTCTTGCTTTTGTACATTCAAATGACCCATCGACAATTGTCCTTCGTACATTTCCCGGTTTGTGGTAGAAACTTGTTGATTGGGGTCATAGACCATGGGTTGTTTATATCCACCATTTACATAACCATTTACATTTTGATTTGTAATGATATTTGATTTTTTACTATGCCGAAGACCATTAAAAATCGGTTCAACCACATTGGAAATCATACCACCAATGTTTCCTATATAGGAATCATTTGTAGTTGTTCTATTGTTAGGAAAGGTTTTATAAGAATCTTTCCCATAATTCAATTCATTGGTTGGATTCTTTTCTTTTGCACTCATATTTATCATGGGGTTTCCGGACAAAGATTGACGATTGGGGTCCATATATTCACCCTTTATATAAGAAACGTTTTCTTCCCCGGAACCACGGGCGCCATAATATTCCACAGACGTAGAAGCGCGATTTTCACACGTCATCATTTGTTGCGGTTTTTGACGTGGTTTAATTCCACTTCCATAGGCCAACATTCCTAAATTATTGTCATTTTTAAAATAAGAGTCTGGATTTTGTTTTACCACTTTTCCTTGATGTCCTTGTTTGGTTACCGGATTGATTGCAGGACCCATATGATTATCTAATTTATAAACCATTTTAGGATTATTACTTACTCTCAATTCATCCACATTTTTAGGTGTATATAATTCTCTATTTTGATAATTATTCAATCCTTGCATGTTTTTTTCATCATATTTCATCCCTAATCCTGGTGTATCTTTGATTTCTTCCCATGGTTTAGTATTTGCATGGCGTTGAGAAGCGTTTACCCTTGATTGCATAAAATCATTTTGATTTTGATTCCCATAAACATTTTGAATATTTGTTTCCGGTTTAAATAAAGGAGCAACTTCTTCTTTTTCAATGGCATAGGTTCCTTGACCGGTATACGTATCTAAAATACTTTGCTGATGTAAATCGCTATATCCATTGGATTTACTACTGTAAAACACATTCATATTATTATGATTAATATCCGTTGATTTTATTTTATTACCCGCAAGAGTTTCAAATTCATTTTCTCCTTGTGTTTCTCGAACATCTTTTATAAAATATTTGTCTTGGTATTGAGAAAGCGTTTCTTCATTGTTTGCATTGTTTTTTGTTTTGTCAATATTTGGATAATAATTTTTGTTTTCATTTGCCAATAAATTGCCTTGATTTTTTACATCGTTTACTTTAGAAAATCCTTCTTTTCCTTGGTCTTTTGATTTTTTATTTTCATCATTGCTTACCAAATAAGCAACACCAAATAATACAATTGGAATCGCGATTTGCGCCATTTACACTTTATTATATATAAGATTTTATATTTTTTTGTAGTGTTTAATATTATAATAATCTTTTTCTAGAATATTTGTATCTAAATATGCATCAAACGGTATGGATATATTTGACTGTGCATCATAGAATAAATAATCTTTACGAAATGGACAATATACGCGATAGGTCCACGCCGGATGGGAGGCGCGAGATTCATTGGTAATTGTTTTTACTTCCTGAGTTGGATTCACTTTACCATTATAGGAATCGTATCTTTGATACTGATTTAAATGTAGATTATCCCTATATAAAGGTCTTCCTATATTTTTCAAGGTAGATTCAACGTTTACCATTGTATTGTATAAAGGTACTCCATTTTTTTGACTTCGTATATGTGGATCATAAAAAAAATGAGAACCCTTTGTATTACCAGGAACATTGAATGTATAATCATTTATTGCGCTTCTTTCTAAATTTGCCTTTTGAATACGATTCGGATCGTCATGAAATCTTGTGAATGACATTATATATAATAATTATAAAAATTTATCATATATATTATATATTGTGAATGCCAAAACGTTCGTTTTTATCATGTACAAATGAAGGAGGAACTTGTACATGGTTTCTTAAATGATTGTCAAATAATTCAAAGGTATAAAAATTCTTAGGTTCTAACTCCGCACGAAAAGAAGGACCTTCTAAATTACAACTATGAATACCCCGTAAAACACTTTCTACATCTGTGGGGTTGTAAGAAAAATGACTTGGCGCCATTTTGGAAGGAATGGACCCTAAAACCATTAAATGATTTGGTTTGCGTTGTTTTGAAAACACACTATTGATTCGATAGTCCAAACTTTTTTCGATTTCTTTTTTTTTACATAAATAGTCACCATGTTGATTATGATTACGGGTTGTGGCCATAAATCTATATATAGATGTAATATATTTAATTACATTGATATTCTTTATTTCTATAAATTTCTCGTGAAGGGATACCGCCTCTAACCCATCCTTTTACGGCGCTTTCTTCAATATGTTTACTTGGGTCAGTAATGGTTTGTTTCAATTGTTTATTCATTGGATACCCAATCAAGTCTATTTCTTCCTTTTCTGTTAATTGAGAACAACTCTTTTTTTCTTTAAAGGTGTCTCCAAATTTCAAATTGTTTTCTAATCCTACATCTACATTACCTTTTCCTAAATAAGGAACCGTCAAATAACTACGTTCTTGGAGATTTATTTTACAATTCTGATTTGTTAATTTAGATTTGATTAAAGACGTATTTTGATCTATATTATAACCATAAGGACCTACTTGAGTGGTACTTTTCATATTCATGGTCGGATAAGTCGTACTCACTTCAACTGCTTTCTTTTCATTGGTTTTATTTAAGTTTGTCAGCATATATGAAGAATGACCATTATTCACAAATGAATCTTGTGTATGACTGTAATGATCTTGTCCAATTCTTGATAAATTATTAAACATAAAATCCACTACGTTTGACATAATTATTATATAAAAGAGATATAAAATTTTTTATATAAATAAAATTAATAAATCAACAATGGTTTCTCTGAATATAAATCATTGTAACAATATTTTAAAAAATCATCTTGGTCATTCGGTATCGTTGTACTAGGATTCATATGAAATTGACGCATGGATTTTTCAAACTCTATATTGTTTACCATATTTTTAAATATTTTTCCAATGTCTTTATTGTCTTTATTGTTTTCTAAAACAAAATTTTTAACTTGACTATTAATGAGTTCTTCTTTTGATGCATCATACTTTTTAGAACCTGCCTTTTTATTGGGATTGGTTTCATAATCCGTCAAAAGAACATTGTATAGTGGATTCTTCGGAGTGTGTTTTTCTTGTTCCATTATGGTATTTGTTTTCATTGTTTCCATCGATTCTTGAATATTCTTTTTTGTATTTAAATGAAAAACCGTCAATAAAAGAAGAATCAATACAATACCAAATAAAAGAATTAAATAATTGTTTAATATCATAAATCCTAAAAAAGAAATGAGGATTATAAATCGTGTAGTTGCGTTTAATTTTTCATGATAACTCATGGATTCATAGGGCCATAATTGTGTAAGTCTATCTTTACGAAATAAAATACTTGGATTTTGAAACCAAAATAAATCTCCCATCTTTATTTAATATAGTCTTATATATTTTAATTCTTCTTTTTTTTCCCTTTATTTTTTTTTTTTGGATTGGATTGTTTTTTAGAAGATTTTTTCAAGGGGGTATTTGGGTTACTATTATCTTCATTCCAAACAAAAGTGTCTTTTGCAACTTCTTTTAAACTATCTTTACATTCAAGGGATTCTTTATCGTTTTTTGTTTTTTCTAATTTAGATTTCATTCGCTCTTTCATTTTAACCTGTTTCATATTTTGTTGCATTTTATTAGACATTCCTTTAAAGTCAAACTTTCCATTGGGGTTCATTCCCATGGATTTCATCATTTCTTTTATTCCAGGCATATCATTCATTTTACCCATGATTTCTTGCGCCTCTTCCAAGAGTTCACTTTCTTTAAGATCACCACTTTTGAATTTTTCTTCTAATTTAGAACCAATGTTTTTTACAATATCCATGATTTTTCCGGGATTCTTAAAAATATTTTTTAAAAAAGCCTGTTGTGATTCTTCATTCATGTTTTCCGTGTCCAATCCTAAATCTTTTGACGCTTCTTCTGCAATTTCTTTTGCCAAATTACCAATTTTTCCATCCATAATTCCCGACAAATGATCTTTCATTTTATCGGCATCCATCATATTTTCAAACATAGAAGATGCCCCTCCCGAACCATCCTTAAACATTCCCTCATTATTACTCATATCCCCCATCATTGTTTCAAACATATTCTCAAAACTACTATCTGGATTTAACGATAAGTCCATATTCATAAATACATTTTTCATTTCATTCATGGTTTCCTTTATCTTTTTATGTAAATCGTCTTCTCCAATTGCCTCAAATAAATGATTCGCTTTACCAAAATCTTTACTTTCTTTGATATTGTTACATACACAAAAAAGAATCAATTGTAAATATTTCCAAATTGTTTTTTTAGATGGTTCACTTAAAGAAGAGTCCTTCATGATGGTTTTAAAATCTACACTTGGTAATAAAAAATTTTCTTCTTCAAATAGTTCCATATTTTCATACAGTATATGGAAAAAATGAGACGGATACGTCGTTTTACAATGATTATAATATTCCTCGTAATCTATCACTTCAAACACCGTTTGCATCTCCGGATAACTTATCTTTAAATCATTCGTAAAATCGTCAATGATTTTCTTAAATTCTTCTAGTTGCTCCATATACAAGAATCAAGTGTAAATTGTTTAAATTACTTTTATAGAATCCAAATTAAAATAATCATAACTCAAGGATGTTAATATTTTAATTTTTTCCACAAATGTAGATATTAGTTCTTTCTCAACACTATTGTAAATGGTCTTAAAATACTCTATATATGAACTTATATTATAAGACTGAGAAAATCCTTCATTTCCTTTCATATCATTTGTGTAATCTTTCTCTAAAAAATACTGAATGTTCCCTTTCATGATTTCGTCATAATATAAACTGGTAATCGTTTCATTCCATGTTTTAATGAATAATTTTACATTTGTATTCTTGATAAAATAATTATAAGAATAAAATTTTTTGAATTCCATACTTGTGGACCCATGTTTTTTCATTAAATTTAACAATTCAAAATAACATGCATTAAACTGTTTAAATAATTGTCTTTTTTTTTCTATATTTGCATTCATATAATCTTATTGAATTATAATATATAATATTTTTAAATTATAATTCACTTTGTCTTTGTTGTTGTAATTGTTCGAGTGTCATATTGTTTTTTTCTTTTGTTTGTTCTTGAGGTGTATAAATATCTTCTTTTTTTCCATCATTATCTATAGATGCATAACTATACATTTGTTTCATACCCCCATTACCAGATGCGCTTAAATCTTCATGATTTGTATCCCAGAAACTGAAATGATCACTAGAAACCCCAAAACTACCATTTGTATCACTATTTAAATCAAAGGTATTCGGTTCTAATTCTACCTTGTCTCTTTCTTCTTGTAATGTTTTGCTTATGGGGAC
>PASJ01000003.1 GCA_002711925.1 Pseudobdellovibrionaceae bacterium
CATGGCCACAAAGTAGAGCGCTTGGGGCGCTTGGGTCGCAAACGAATGCCAACAATACAACAACACCGTGACGTGGTGGTACCAATGGAGAAACAACAAGGGGCGTTTGCGGGCAACGATAAACGCCGTGTCAATGAGTTCGGGAATCTTAGAAAAGACGAAAAGTTGCACCCAAAAACCGCATGCCCCCGTTCCCCAACTAGTCGACGGATTCCGGCAAATGGTATCCGTCAAGGTGGTTTCCATGCTTACACGATATAGGAGTTCCGGTACGGTGCGTAATGCCCCTACATAGGAAAACAAGGACAACCCCGCATTCCAGTACACCAGCGGATATTTCAAATCAAATCGTTCCATGTTTGGACGATTCATATAGATCGTACCCATCCAACACGCAAGGAGGTACGATCCCGTAAGGATCCAGGGCAGAAACATGTGATTTTGCGCAAACGCTAAAGACGATGTCGCGTCGTAATTCTTCTCAAAGGGGGTGTAAAGATACTCCGCAAATGGAATCATTTCATAGAATTGGGTAGAAGCGTCGGTTTTCATTCCATTCATTTTTCTTATAGTATTATAGTTATTTTTTTTTTAAGTATATACTTTAAATGTCATCTCAAGAATGGGATATCATTTCTTCGAATGAACTTTTTAAATCGTCCAGGGTTTATAACTATAAGGACTGGATAAATCGAATTGATTATGATTATGAAAAAATAGAATATATTCCTTCATCAAACTCAAAAGAATGGGAAACCATGATGCGAAGTAGTAAACCTCCAAAAGCGTTTCAATATGTAAAACGAGACATTCTTTATTTTTAAAGTTTAATAATCATCGATTCGTCTTCATTTTTTAAATCCAAGTCCGTAACCCGTCCTACATCTTGATTATAGGGGTCAAAAGAGTTATACATGTTTTGATTATACGGATTATGGTCCTTGTTTGCATCCATTAATTTTTGAACACATTGGGTTTTATGAAGATTTGGTAATTCGTGATTCAAGGGTCCAACTGGTGCGTTTAAACGGAAAGAATCGCGAATTTCATACTTTGCGTTTCCTTGTGTATCAAATACTTCTTCTAAATGTAATATGGGACAGTTTAATCCACTTGCTTTTTGCCATTTTAGATATTCTTCGTAGTCTTTCAAACATTTCATGACAACCGGATTTACACCGGGAACTTTAGCCATTTCGGGATTATATAGTAAGATCTGATTTCCCTTTTTAATTAAAGTGGTTGGACATTGACCAGAAACAAATCCTTCGTAGGGTGTAGGAATTTGTTTTATTTCTTTACAAAGAGTATACCCCAACACGATACTTATAAGAATAATCAACATAATCTTTGTTTTTTTTCTCATTGTTATTTTTATATATGTATATATTATATTATGAAAGTTTTTAAAATAAATCATAAAAACCCTTCTTTATTAAACAATTTGAACGCGGAACAAAATGGGACCGTTTTATTTTATCATCCTCAATGTTCACATTGTATGTCTATGAAACCAGAATGGGAAGCCATGAAAAAAAAAATGTCTAAAAAGAAAAATTGTAATATTTATGAAGTAAACGGAGAAAACATGGAAACCATAGAACATCCCATGAAAAATGTGGTGGATGGATTCCCTACCATTTTAAATGTGAATAATGGTCATATAGAACCTTTTGAACAAGAACGAAATAGAGACAATATGATTCAGTTTGTTTTATCTAATTTAAATGCAAATCATAATAGAAATAAAAACGACGCCACAAGAAGACTTCAAAATAAAAGGGTTACTTTTAAATTAGGAAATAACAATTCCCTTCAAAAACAAGAAAACATAGAAGTAGATAATCAAATGAAAAAGTTTTTTCATTTATACAATAATAATAAAACGGTAAAGAAAAGGAAAAGGAAACGAAAACAGAAAAGAAAAGATAGTGATAAAAAAAAAGGTAATACAGAATCCAAAACAGGCACTCAAAAAAAAAGAAAAGGTAAAGGAAAAGGTAAAAAAAAATAAGATATATACCGAATAAAATTGAATGACATTTAAAGACAATAAAATAATATACATATTCATTTGACATCATATCCCATATCATGTCAAAACCATCTCATTGCTTTCGTTGCATTGATTTCCAAGTTTCTACGTATAAGGATGAAGATTTCGTCATACGAATGTACGGTATTGATGAAAAACGAAATACCTATTGTGTCCACATGAATGACTTTAAACCATTCTTCTATATTAAAGTTGGAAATTCATGGAATGATTCTACAATGAGACAATTTATAGACTATTTAAAAGAGGAATACAAAACAGAAAACTTTCCACTTTATAAAAGTTTGTGCGAAGACATTTATGAAATGAAATTAATCAAAAGGAAAACATTGTATGATTTTGACAATAACAAGGAACACGCTTTTATCTATATTTCTTGTTACAATGTCACCTTGTTGTATAAAATAAAAGCGTTGTATTACGATCGTGAAAGACAAAAGGTATTTAAAACGGGTGTAGTCTATAACAATACAAAAACCGAATTATATGAAACCATGATTCCTCCCATGTTGAGGTTCTTTCACATTCAAAATATCTCTCCTTCTGGATGGGTTCGTATCAACAAGTATAAAAAAAGTCCCGTAAAAACCGCAAAAACCACATATGAATTAGATGCATCTTATAAAGATATTATCAGTGAACCTGAAAAAGAAACAATTGTTCCCTATAAAATATGTAGTTTTGATATTGAGGCGTCTAGTTCACATGGAGACTTTCCCAATGCAAAAAAGGATTATAAAAAGGTTGCCTATGATATTATCGAATACATGGAGAATCATAGGGACGATATCGAAGAATATGGATATATACCTCTTATGAAACAATTGTTAAGATGCGCCTTTTCTTTTAGTCATGATTTAGATATGGATAAATGTTTCGTAAAAGAACAATCCTATGACGAAAACATGTTTGAAATACAGTTTTCAAATTTGCTCGCTTATGAACCTGAATTGGGTGAAGATGAAATTAAAAATATGGAAAATTCCATGAACACCTATTTTGGTGTAGTAGAAGAAGAACTCGGCGATGAAGTGAAACGAAGTGATGTGGATGTAGAAGAAATACATGAAGATGAAATATTGAAACCAAAGTCAAAGTCCAAATCAAAGATGAAACAAGTTCATATCATGGATACCCTTCAAGAAAAATCGATTGAACCAAAGGTAAAAACCTCTTATTTGTTGATTGCTTTGAATAAATTCTTCCCATGTCTTGAAGGAGATTATGTGACCTTTATTGGTTCCACATTTGTGACTTATGGACAAGAAGATAGTTATTTAAATCATTGTATTTGTCTCAATGAGACGACGAATATAGATAAAAAGAATCAAGTCATTGAATGCTATGACAATGAAAAAGATGTTCTGTTGGCGTGGACCAATTTGATTCAAAAGGAAGATCCAGATATCATTATCGGTTATAATATATTTGGTTTTGATTATCCTTTCATGTATGATCGAGCGCATGAAAATAATTGTGTTGGTGAGTTTTTACAGTTTTCTCGTATTATGGAAGAAGACGAAGAAGTATTGGGTGAAACAAAAATCATTTTGGCATCCGGCGCCTATGAGTTGAAGTATCCTATTATGCAAGGACGACTACAAATAGACGTGTTTACTTATATGCGCAAAGAATTTATTTTGCCATCTTATAAATTGGATTATGTGTCTTCTTACTTGATTTCAGATAAAGTAAAGTCCTTTTGTAATTATGTGGAAGAAGAAGACGAAACCGCGGAAACATGCAAAGTAGAAACCAAGAACATGAAGGGTATTACTTTGAACTGTTTCGTACACTTTGAAATCATCAATCATTCCAATGATCTTTATGAAAACGGGAAGAAATTCAAGGTCATTGAAATCGAAAACGATGGTTTCATCATAGAAGGTCATTTGAGCAATGACCTAGAGAACGAAACCATTCAATGGGGTGTGGCAAAGGACGATGTGACTCCTCAAGATATTTTCCGTATGACCAATGAGGGTCCAAATGAAAAGGGAATTATTGCAAAATATTGTATTCAGGATTGTAATCTTGTTCATCAAATCTTTCAGAAGATTGACATCATGACAACTTATATTGAGATGAGTAAAATCTGTTCTGTACCGATTAGTTTCCTCATGATGCGAGGTCAAGGTATCAAGTTGACGTCCTACATTGCTAAAAAGTGTCGTGAAAAGGACACGCTCATGCCGTTGATCAGCAAGGGAAATCAATGGGACATGTATGAAGGNGCAATTGTGTTGGAACCAAAGACCAATTTGTATCTGGATAATCCGGTGGCGTGCGTGGATTATAGTTCTTTGTACCCTTCATCCATTATTTCGGAAAATATTTCCCATGACTCCAAGGTATGGACAAAGACCTATAATTTGGACCACACTTTGTTGTATCAAAAGGGGGAACGAAATAAGAGTGGACAGTTTATATATGATAATCTACCGGGATATAAATATGTAGATATTCAGTACGATACGTTTGCCTTTAAACGAACCACTGCCACTGCGGCAGCGAAGAAGGTATTGACTGGATATAAGATTTGTCGTTACGCACAGTTTCCAAATGGAGAACAGGCGATTATGCCATCTATTTTACAAGAATTGCTCGCGGCTCGGAGTGCGACAAAGAAGCAAATGAAGAAAGAGATCGACCCGTTTATGCAAAACATTTTGGATAAACGTCAATTGTCCATTAAGGTGACTGCAAATAGTTTATATGGTCAAACTGGTGCAAAAACGAGTACCTTTTACGAAATGGATGTGGCGGCATCCACCACGGCAACGGGGAGAAAATTATTGCACTATGCGCGAGATATCATTGAGAATGTGTATAATAATCTAAAGGTGGAAACCAGTTATGGTGTGATGATTACCAACGCCGAATACATTTATGGAGATACGGATTCCGTGTTCTTTACGTTTAACTTAAAAGATGAAACAGGAGTTCCCGTGCGAGGGCAAAAAGCGTTAGAAGTGACGATTGATTTGGCGAAAGAAGCGGGTGAGATTGCCACTAAATTTCTTAAAAAACCACATGATTTGGAATATGAAAAGACATTCATGCCGTTTTGCCTCTTGTCTAAGAAGCGATATGTGGGTATGTTATATGAAGAAGATCCTCATAAATGTAAACGAAAAAGTATGGGTATTGTTCTTAAACGTAGAGATAACGCTCCTATTGTAAAAGATGTATATGGTGGTATCATTGATATTTTGATGAAACAACAAAATATTCAACAATCGATTCATTTCTTGGACAAAATGCTAAATGATATTGTAAATCAAAATATACCCATTCATAAACTAATCATTAGTAAATCTCTTAGATCCTTTTATAAGAATCCTAAACAAATTGCTCATAAGGTGTTGGCAGATCGCATGGGAATTCGTGATCCAGGTAATAAACCTAGTCCAGGAGATCGTATTCCTTATGTTTACATATTGACCTCTAAAAAAAAGGATTTACAGGGCAATAAAATAGAACATCCCGACTACATTCAGGAAAAGAAACTAAAAATAGATTATGGATTTTATATTACAAATCAAATTATGAAACCGGTATTACAAATCTATTCGTTGGTCTTAAATGACATGCCTCAATTTCAAAAACGAAAAAAAATGTTTCAACGTAAATTAATTCGCTTGCAGGAAGAAATGGAGGACCATGAAAAGTATCAGAAAAAGGCGCAACAATGGAAGGACAAAGAGGTGGAGTCCATTCTCTTTCAAAAATATCTAATCATTAACAAAAATCGTGAAAATAATAATACAATGATTACAAGTTTCTTTCAAAGTTCTTAATCTATATTCATATACCATTTTGTAGATAAATAAGGTGGATTTGTGTTTGTCATTTCATTTCCTTCGGCTTTTAGATTTGGTCCATAGTACATGAGGTCTTGAATTGTATAACTACCAATTGCGTGATTATAATACCTTAAATTGGATATATATCCATCTGCACCATTTCGCTGAGAACCTACATATACATCTCCGTAATTTTGTCGAATGACTGCTTCAAACTCTTGTCTTTTGGTTAATGTACCATTAATATAAATATCCACGATTTTTCCTTGAACACGGATAATCACATTTACCCACTTTTGAAGGGGTATATTAGGTATTTCGATTGTTTTTGTTATACCAGGATTACCATATGTGTCATATATTCTAGCGCTTTGTGGATAAAGTCCATATGTCGTTAAAACGACTTTTAATGTATTAGAACCACTGAGATCATCGCTAAGAAATAATCCAGGTGAAACCATCTTTTCTTCTTCGGAAACAGTCAAAGTCGTATCCGTATTTAGTTCAAGTTTTTCATTATTTATATCTTTTCCTTTGCTAAAAATATATTCGCTTGTATTACTGGTGCCTACCCCTCCTTCTAACCAAATCCAGGTACTCCATGAAAATTCCATACCTTGATTTTCATTAATGGAACGTAAAATAGGTTTAGGGTCTTGCTCATTTGGATTGACATTGTATATTTTTGATTTTTTCAAATCACGCATACCTTTTACTACAATTGGATTTTTATTGGGTGCATAAAATAAACTTAATAGATAAATGCCTAATCTAAATAATAATCCAAATACAATAAAAACAAAAACAATGAAAATAATTTTTGCAATAAATGAATTTTTTTCCGCAAAATCTTGTGTCATTTCGTTTAATTTTCCAACTTGATTTTGGGCTACTCCAAATGTATTAGAACCTTGAACACTATTTTTTAATGCACTCGTTGAATTGGTTGCTTTTTGTTTTACATCATTGAATTTATTTCCAATATTATTTGTAGTTGTTTTTACCTTTTCTTTCACTATATTTAATTTTTCAGAAACCCCATTTGTGACACCATTTACCTTTTCTTTTATATTACTTACTTTATTTGATGCATTGTTCATAACTGAAGACAATTTATTATTGGTTGTTGTATTCGCATTAGTACCTCCCCTTTTCTGTTTATTCATAGGCATTTGTTTATTTATATATATTCGTATATAAATAATCTAAAATAAATACATCTTATTTTGTTCTACAGAATCCTTGTAAAAAGATAGAGACATATTAAAACGATCCAAGGTACTTTCAAATGCATCACCAAATCCGCCCTTATAAATGGACCACGCTTTTTCAGATGTAATATAATAGGGATAATATTGTACCTTTGAAATATATCCACCAAAACCACCCAATGGTGCGATTTCAATAGTACCGGTATTTAATATAATCGGGTCAATAAGATTGTCGAATGCTTTTGTTTGATACAGTTTACCATTCATATATACTTCTAATGCACGATTATTCATATTAAATATGACATTCACCCATTTTTGAAGAGGAATATTCTCAATGACCACTTCTTGACTAATACCAATATTGGCGCAATTAATAGCGTTGGTCCAACTAGTAGTATCGACGGCGGAGCCTGCAGAATCGCTTGACACGTACACGGATGATGTTTTATTATATATATAATCTCCACTACAACTGAATTCGGCGATGCCATCATCGTCGAATGAGGAATTAGCAGTGGTGATTAACGTTTTTAATTCGGTTTGATATGAAGTCTGATCATCGTTCAATACATTTGTATGTATACGTAAATCATTTTTATAAGGGTCAAGAGAAATTTTTGGAAGGGTTAGATTATCAGTCTTTTTTTGTAAAATCACCTTTTCTTGACCAAACCTATAATTCCAATCATCAATGAACATCCATACACTTATCGCGTAGTGTCCTTGACTTTTTTTTAATTCAGTATCCTTAATTGATAGTAATGCGATATCATCGGTCCTTCGTGCACTTTCAGGAGAAGAAATAAAATCATTGTGGTTTTTCAAGACATTTATTTTTTGAACTAAATAAATACCAACTACTAAACAAAATACAATCATAATTATTTTCATACGACCACTTACACTATCTGTAAAAACCATATATAAACTTACAACCAAAAGCAATAAAAGTATTAATTGTACTAAAAAAGAAAGATTCATTTTTATATATATTATTTTATTATATTTTATTATTTACACGCTTCTTTTTTATTCTTATAAATATGTTTTATTTCTTTTAAATCAAGAGGTTTGTTAAAATAATGTAAATTACACATGGCAATATGATTCGCGGGTTTATCGTTATTCCCAATTTGAATTTTATTTTTGTTTTTACCAATATACGGATTAATGTGATTTCGTGTTCCAACTAAATTATTATTTATAAATACATCTAATGTTCCATAATCATAATTAATCACAATATGATTCCAACGTTGATATAATATTTGTTTTGATTTATATATTATTTTTGGTGAGCATTCCGCATTGGGTGAAGAAATGAAATTCATTTTACATTCTTCCGATTCAACTACCAATTCATCTTGATTCATATTATAATAAATATATGGACTCTTCGCATAATCTAAAATATGACATTGAGGTTGAGTTGAATTTTCCTTTATGATTTCAGAGTCAATATACAACCAAAAAGAAATACCATAATGATAATTATAATCATGTATATTGTGTATACGATTGATTGCATCTATAAGAGAACTGGTTTCTTGTTCAATTCGATTTGTCATTCCACTATTTAAATCATGTACATTTTCTAATATAGAATAATAATTGTCGTGGTTTGATATATATTCTATATATAGTTTTCGAATATCTGCTTTATTGGACAATTTTTTTAATCGATGTGTAAAATTACCGGAATCATTTTGTATGGCGTTTTCAATCACTTGTTCTTCCTCTTTCGTTAAAATAGATAATATATCTTCATTTTGAATGGTATGGTCTAGATGATGTAATTCTGGATTATACATGGTTTCAAAAGATTCATTTAATTTCAAATCTTTATTTAATTCAAATAAATCACTGAAAAAGGTACGATCTTCTTTTTTTAGATTACAAGATTGAATTTCACCTTGATATCTCGCTTTTTCCTTAATACTTGGATTTAAATAATCAATACATTCAATTTGATTCGAACAAGAATCGCATACAACCCTTCTATTTTTACACATGGGTAAATCTTTGATAAATAAATATTCGGTTCCTTCTACGAATGGCGACCAGGATATGTCTGTGAAACTAATGTCCTTTTTTTGTGTCAATAATAAAGCATCTGGAGGAATATTATCACATATATCACCATTCATAGAAATATCATAATTATTGATATTATTAGTATTCTTATTATTTATTATACCAGCGCTACCGCCATAGTCAATTTCATCATTGACCTCTACAAAATAGTTATTAAATCTAGATACCTTAATCGGTTCGTTCAAAGAAAGGTCTAACGTTTCACTTGAAGTATATATGTTTACGACCTTACCATGAATCTCTATATTATTATTCGTCAAATATACTTCATCATCGATTTGTATTGTATTTCCACAAATGTCATTAGTACCTTTTTTGACTCGTTGATTTTCATAAGATTGATTGTATTTATCCACGATTGTGGGTTTTGTCATTGTTTCCATTTGATCTTTCCAGTCTTTGATTTGTTTTAAAAAAACTCGTTTAAAATAAGGTTTTTCAGCAATAATCTTTTCTTTCAAATCGTTTTGATTTAAATAAAGAATTTCCTTTTCTATTTCAACGGGACCCTTTAATAATAAAATAGAATTCCGATATGACCTTTTTGACGTTTTAAAAAAAGGTACAATATAGGAAACAATAAATAAAACAAGCATTATCCCTAACAATATATAGGTTGAACTTGGCATATTTTCAATATCTTTGATTAAAAAATCAATACTATCTACAATCAAACAGGGTATATAAAAAAGGATGGTCTTTAAAAACGGTTCTTGTTCATTTTCTTCTATCTTAAACCGTTCATTTTCATTCACTTTAAAAAATATATTATATACCACACCTAAACCCAATAAAACAAAAATAATCGGTAGTAAAAAGGATTGTAATGTACTATGAAATAAAACATGTTTCGAAATAAAGTAAAAAATACAGAAAAACAAGAAAGAACTCAATAAATATAATACACTCATCATAATGGAACCACTTTGTAAAGAAAAATCTTCTATCAAGTTTTTGTTTTCATTTAGATTAAGGGTAATGCCAACAATGCACATGCAAATTAAGATGGATGGTAAAAGAATCATCGTTCTTGGCATGTAATTTAGGAGTTTATATGGATTAAATATGTAAATATAAAACACCAATGGTATGGTTATACAAAGTGTGATCAAAGAAATCACAAGAATCCTTTGTTCTTTTATGTAATCTTCGTATATGGTATCAAGAAACTTTATGATTGTTCCTTTTGTATCATTTATTTGCATACTTAATAATTCTACATATTATATTTTTTCTAATAATTACAAATTTTCCATGGCGGTTTTCTCACCATGACATTCTCTACACAACGCTTCTAAATTATTTAATTCATTGGTGCCACCATGTTCTAGACGTTTTTTGTGATCTACTTCATACCACGCACTTAATTGTTGATGACATTTACTACATTTCCAGTTTTGGAGTGACGCCACGTATTTTTTTTTTGTTTCACTCACGCACCGCTTTGTAGATTTTCCACCGGATGTATGAAGTGTTTGAATCGAACGGACTGGATAATTGCTATTTTGTGGAGTCATGGAAGAAAGAAAGGGGGTTAGTAAATCCTTACTTTGACGATCCATGGGCATACATTGAATAAACTGATGAAGTGTTTTCATGTTTTCATAACTCATGTTAGGTGACGATTTTACAATCTTGAGGGCACCCAACCCGAAGGCGACGACAATTGCCATTTTATAATATTTTTTATAGTTTGTTATATTTTTTAAAAGATTTGTTTCATAGTACATATTGTATAAAATGAATCCACAAATAAAGATAATCCAAAATTGACTACTCATATACAATGGGTGGAGATATTATTCAATATATAGATGGTTTCTTTTTCTATAAAAACATAATTAGATCATTCAATACCTCGATAAAAAGAAAAATAGTATCCCACCAAGATCAATATCAAAAAAAGGAAAAACAAATAATCGTGCATATTGTTCTTCTTCCATTCTTTGTATCGCATGGTTCCGTGATACAAGCGATACTTCATTGTTTTATAAAAATCTTCTTTGGATTTATATTTCAATTGATAGGTCTTACTAAAGTCCTCATAAATAAAATAACAAAACTCTTTCATGTTTTCTTGATTGTCATAAAAAGAACGTAATGGTTGTTTTTGAATAATCTTATACAAGGTATTTTGTATCGGTATATCGTAAAAAAAGAACGGCAACGTTTCAAATAAGTCAATAATCTTTTTTTGATTTGCCTTATTTGCATTATAATAGTGCGCCACTTGACTTAGAAATCCCTCTAATGTTTCCTGAATATAATACATATTCATTTGAGAAGAAGTCATAATTGTATATATAAATAACAAATTAAACATTTTTTTCTTATTTACTTATACTTGCTAACTTATGCAATATTCCTCTTACCAACCTCAAAAGTATTCAAAGAAATATGTATGTAATAATTGTGGCATATATGGTCATCTTTTTTATAAATGTAAAAAACCAATCATGAGTTTTGGGATTATTTGTTTTCGTCTTTCTCCTCAAACAAACCAAGTAGAATATCTTATGATACGTCGTAAAGATAGTTTAGGATATGTAGATTTTCTTCGGGGGAAATATAATCAGCACAATGATTTTCATTTACGAAATATCATTCACGAAATGACTTTAAAGGAGATTCATGATATTCTAAATTACGATTATCCTTATTTATGGAATCAATTATGGAATAAAAATGATGAAAAATATGATAAAAAAAACATGGAAAAATTCAATTATATTAAAACGATGAAAAGAGAATTATTAGAAGAACATATTGCAAACGCGTGGGATGAACCGGAATGGGGTTTTCCAAAAGGTCGTCGCAATGCAAAAGAAAATGATTATGATTGTTCCATACGTGAATTTGAAGAAGAAACGGGTTATAAAAAATCCGATATACATATTATAAAAAATATTGGATTTTTTGAAGAAACGTTTACCGGGTCCAATTTAAAATCATATAGACATAAATATTATTTATGTAAAGCGTCTTATGAAAAAACTAGAAACGAAAGTTTATTTCAAAAAAGTGAGATTGGTGATTTAAAATGGTTTTCCTATGAAGAATCTTTGTCTAAAATACGAGATTATAATTATGAAAAGATGTCAATGTTAACTAAAATAAATAATATAGTAAATAAGTAATAGGACATACCATATGAATGAAACAAACCGAGAGTTTCTCAAGTCAAAAAAAATCCCCAATCTAAAATACCCACATCTTTTGGACCCATCCTTTCAAAAAAAAATATCCTTAAAAAAAGAATTTCAAAGTCCTTATGTGTCAAAAACATCAAAGATACAAAATAACAATGCAAAAGGATTATTATGTTCTGATACGAACGAGTTTGAACTTGCACCCCATCAAGAATTTAGTAAAGCGTTTTTAAGTAAGCATACTCCTTATAATGGTTTACTTTTATATCATGGAATGGGTTCGGGAAAAACGTGTAGCGCCATTGGTATTGCGGAGGAATTTCGTCAGTATCATAAATATGATATGGAACAAAAGAAAATATTTATAATCGCCTCTCCCAATGTACAGAAAAATTTTAGGCGTCAATTATTCAACGAAGACGACCTTTTTCAAAAAAAAGGAAAATGGAAAATAAAAAAAAGTTGTGTTGGAAACAAGATCCTTCAAGAATTAGAATTGACCACTTTAAAAACAAAAGAAGAGGTCATTAAAAAAATGAAATCTTTTATTCGTAAATATTATACTTTTTTTGGATATGATAAATTTGCCAATGTCATTCAAAATCTTATGAAGGACGAGGTTGCATCCACCAATCAAATCATGACCAAAAAGATAAAAATGAAATTACGTCAATTGTTTTCCGAAAATATGATTATCATTGATGAGGTTCATAATATACGGGACATTGGTGCAACACAACAAGGTAAAAAAGTATCAGAAGCGATTCGTACATTGGTACAATATGTGAAATACATGAAACTATTGTTTTTAAGTGGTACACCCATGTATAATGATCCAAAAGAGATTGTTTTTCTTCTGAATATACTACATAAAAATGACGGTTTGTCTCCTATTTCTATATCACAAATCTTTCATAAAAATGGGGATTTAACGGAAAAGGGAGGAGAACTTTTATTAAATGCCGCAAATGGATATATATCCTATGTTCGCGGAGAAGATCCTTATCATTTTCCTTTTAAAATATATCCCTTTGAATTTGAAAAAGAAAAAAGTATTTTGAATTATATGGATGAAAAGGGGTATCCACGAGTCCAATTCAATGAAAAACCCATTGAAACCCCCATTCAATTTCTTGATATTTATACCACAACTCTTTCCGAGTATCAGAAAGAGGGTTATATTCATATTTTACAAGACATGATTTCAAAAGGATTTTCTAGAATGGCGAAAAATGGTACTTTACAAAAATATGATTTTCAAGACTTGGAAAAAATGGATTCTTTTTCGTATACCTTTTTACAAGTTCCCCTTAATGCACTTACTCTTTGCATAAAGGATTCAAATGACCGTTTTGTTACCGGAAAAGATGCAATGGATGTAATTGGTGGAATAAATGACAAGAATTATTTTATTTATAACGAAGGATATGAAAACACATTTCAAATGGAAAAAATACAACCTTATAGTTCAAAGATTCATGCTATTTTACAAAATATTCAAAATTCGGATGGGATTGTATTGATATATTCTCAATATTTAGATTCCGGATTATTACCCATTGCGATTGCATTGGAAGAAATGGGATTTTCTCGTGTAAATAGTGGTGCAAAAAATAAGAATTTGTTAGACAATAAGAAAGTAAAATCCTTGAAATATTCCATGATTACGGGAGACAAACGATATACCCAAGACAATATGGAAAAAGAATTGTCGATTATCAATAAAAATACAAATAAAAATGGTTCATTATGCAAGGTTGTATTAATCTCTATGGCGGGAAGCGAAGGATTAGATTTTAAACATTTACGACAGGTTCATATTTTAGAACCTTGGTATAATCTAAATCGTATTGATCAAATTATTGGAAGAGCAATACGCTACTGTAGTCACAAGGAACTACCCCTTGAAAAAAGAAATAGTGAAATTTTTTTACATGGTTCGGTAGTTCAAAACAATGAACAAGAGTGTATTGATATGATGATATATCGTCAGTCTGAAAAAAAGGCAAAAAAAATTGGGGTGATTCAAAAACTATTAAAAAGCATTAGTGTAGATTGTTTGATCAATCACTCTCAAAAACAGTACGCTTCTTTGAATCAAAACATTGAAATCGTATTATCCAACCAAAAAAGAATCATGTATGATATAAAGGATAAAGAAAATAGTTCCATTTGTGATTATGGGGTATGTGATTATAGTTGTTACAATGCATTGAATAATGAAGAATATAGGGAAAATACATCTTCTTATCATTATGATCATACCTTTAGAGAAAATATCATATCAAAAGTCAAACAACTATTTGCGAAATCCCACGTATATCCATTAAAAGATATTGTGGAACATATTGAAACAAAGAAAATAAAAAAAATACATATTTATCGCGCACTTGAATACTTGACCAATAATATGCAAGAAACAATCATTGATAAATTTTCACAAAAAGGATATTTAACACGTATACAAGATTTGTATTTATTTCAAAGAGAACAGTCTAATACAATAATGAGTTCTTCGGAACACATGAAACCATTGACTTATAAAAAACAGGCAGTATCTTATTTACA
>PASJ01000004.1 GCA_002711925.1 Pseudobdellovibrionaceae bacterium
CTTACTACACCATTAGCTTCCATCATATCGATTATTCTTGCAGCTTTTAAACGACTCATTCTCCTAAAAAACACAATACCATCAAGATGGTCAATTTCATGTTGAATACAAATTGCAAAAAGCCCATCAGCTGTAAGCTCAAAGGGTTTTCCATCTTCATCTTGGGCGGAGATTTTTACCGTTTCGGGACGTTCAACAAAATCAAACATGCCTGGAAAGCTTAAGCACCCCTCTTGGTAGCGAGTTTTTTTTCTCGAAACTTCAAGAATCTTTGGATTAATTATTACCCAAGTTTTATCGTGCCAGTCTTGGCGTTTTTCTTCGTCTTTTTCACTCCAAGGTATCCGGATAACAAGAACTCTTTTTAGTATATCAATTTGATTAGCAGCAAGTCCAATACCTTTGCTGTCTTCCATTGTTTCAATCATGTCTTTGACGAGTGTTTTTAGGTCTTGATTAAAATCAAGAACTTCCTTGGCTTTAGTTTCTAAAACTCTTGCCGGATACTCAACTATTTTTCGAATTGCCAAATTGCTTTCCTCAAGCTAACTGTCTATAAATTCTTTTTTTTTCCTTGACCTAAGTTTGAAAAAGTTTCCCAAGCAGCTTCAGAAACTTCATACCAAATTTGGCCAATTTGCTTATCTAATGATTCCACAAGTTCATTCTCTATAATGATCTCATGAGCTCGATCAAAAAGACTTCGACCTTCCCAGGAAAAAGACAAGATAAAGACCCATAGAATCATTTGGAGACAAGCTCGCATGAACAGTGTTATAATATCTTTTATCATAAAAAACAATTCCTTAGCTTTGAATTCCATCTAAATATTAATTTTGTAAATAATTATTGATGGTTAAAGTTTTCTTTACAATTAAATGATAGCAGTAGAATTATGGCAATGACAAGAGCTTATTGTCTTTGTATAGTTAGGGAAGCTAGTTTTTAGGACTTAAAAAATTAAATCGACCAGCTCCTCAAAATGATTTACAAAGTGGGCTTCAAAATAGGAAGAAAATTTCTTATTCAGTGAGTTAAAGTCTTTTTGGTTTTCTTTGGGTAAAATTATTTTCTTTATTTTGTAACGTTGTGCAGCAAGAAGTTTTTCTTTTATTCCTCCTACAGGAAGAATAAAACCGTGTAAGGTCAACTCTCCAGTCATACAAATTTTCGAAGCTATCGGCTTAGCTGTTATAGCAGATAGTAAAGAACAAGCTATTGCAAGTCCTGCACTTGGACCTTCTTTTGGAACAGCTCCTTGGGGAACATGAATTCGCACCTCATGGCTGTTGAGTTTGGAGCTTGTAAGTCCAAATTTTTTTGTATAAGAGCGGATTAAACTGTAGCTTATCTCTATTGATTCTTGCATAATTTTGCCCAGTTGTCCTGTATGCTTAAGAGTGTGTTGACCTTTTAATAGAGTCGTTTCTACAGGAAGAATGTCTCCTCCATAACCATTGTATGCCATTGCTATGGCAACTCCTATTTTGTCTTGGTCGATTTCGTAAGTTTGTGCAGTTATGTATTCTTGTCCAAGGAATTTATTTAAAGATTTTTTATCAATAGTTATTTTTTCTTTTATTTTATTTTGGTCGTTCTCTGATATTTTTCGAGTTAGTTTTCGGGTCACTTTAGATATTTGTCTTTCTAAGTTTCTTAGACCACTTTCTCTGGTATAGTGCCTGATGATATGCGTTATACTATTTTTAGTAAAATTAATATCATATGAGGATAAGCCACACTCTTTAATTTGTTTATTAATTATATGTTTTTTTGCAATTTCTATTTTTTCATGTTCAGAGTATCCTGATATTTCAAGGATCTCTAAGCGATCTTTAAGTGCTGCAGGTATCTGTGATATGTTATTTGCTGTTGCTATAAAAAAGACTGAAGAAAGATCACAAGGAACACCAAGGTAATGATCATTGAAGTTATGATTTTGCTCTGGATCTAAAACTTCCAGTAAAGCTGATTCTGGACCACATCTGCTTTGATCTATTCCGAGTTTATCAATTTCATCTAAAAGTATCAAAGGGTTATTCGATTTGCTTTTAATTAAGCTTTGTACGATTTTCCCAGGAAATGAACCAATATATGTTTTTCTATGCCCCCTAATGTCAGCTTCATCTTTCACACCACCCAAGGAAAGTTTTGAGAACTTACGGTTTATCGATAAAGCAATTGCTCGGCCAAGGCTTGTTTTACCAACTCCTGGGGGGCCGAGAAGGCATAAAATTGGTCCTTTCGCCTTAGCATTCATTTTTTTTACAGCTATATATTCTACAATTCTATCTTTCACATCATGTAGACCATAATGATGATTATTTAAAATTTCTAGTACCTCTTTCAAGCTTTTTCTATCTTCTGTGTATTTTCCCCAAGGAATAGACAGTATGGATTCAATAAAGCTTCTTATCATATTTGCTTCAGTGGTTTCTTGGGGTAATTTTTCAAGGCGTTTGAAGTTTCTTTCTACTTCAATTTGAGCTTCTTTTGACATCTGTGTAGAGTTTATTTTGGTCAATAAAAGCTGAAGCTCTGAGTCGCTATCTTTCCGACTTCTCGAAAAACTTAATGAGTTCGTTTTCTGATACCATAAATCATTTTTGGAAATTTCTTTTAATTGTGATTGCTCACTTAATTTTTTCTTTTCTTGGTATATTTTTGATTCTCTAGATAGATATAAATATGTTCGTGTTAATCTATTTAGGGGGTCTAAAAGAGATTGAATCTGTTGGGCTTCATTTACGGTTAAGCTCAAGTGTGAAGCGACAACATCTGCAATTTTACCAGGGTCTTTGCATGTTGAAAGCGTTGTTTTCAAATGTGGAGAAACAGTTTTACCAAACGAAATAATTTGGCTAATCTTGTCTTTAACAGACTGAATAACAAAGTTACAGTCAATCGTTTTTGTCTGGTTACTTTTTTCACAACATTGCTTCAAGTTGACAAAGTAGCTTTCACCTTCACTAATCAGGTTAACAACAGATCCTCTGTAGTGACCTGCCAGAATAATTTTAAGTCTTCCGTCGTCTAAGTGTTTGTATCGTATAACTGAGCAAACTGTTCCAATATCATAAACATCAACGAAGCCATTAATTTGAGTAAAAATTTCACTGTACGAACTCTCATTTTTAATGGCTGAAACAAAAAGTAAGTTGTTAGAGGCTAAAATTTTTTTAATAGATTTAATCCGACTTTCTTCATGTATATAAATTGGAGTACTTGTATTTGGAAATAGTACAAGATCTTGAAGTGGTAGAAGAGGTAGAGTTTTATACTTATCTATACCTATTATTTTATTTTCCATAGCATCCTCTCAAAATTGCTACGTTAGATTTCTTTCTCTTATAATTATTCGGAAAGTAATTGTATAACTTGAGAATAGATGCTTTGGTTCTAGATAAAAATAGTTAGAGATGGTTGTTGTTGGTTTTTTTAAATTACTTTTGGACTATAAAGAAAAGTATCAATTTTCCCTTGTGATTTCCACTTCGATCACCTTTGCTTTCAAAAGACATGTGATCTCCATCACAAATTCCCGGGTTGATCTGAACAAGCATATTCACTTTCTCTTTTCTGTAGCTTTTTTTTCCATCTGCTTTTAAATAAAATATAGTTTGTGTGTATTTTACTTCTCTTTTTAAACCGGTCTTGGCCTCTTGGCTGGAAAGAAAAATAGGTATCTTTAAATCAAGGGATTTTATTGATTTCTGCCAGGTTGAAAAGCTGATGTCTTCAAAAGATACTTCTTGACAGAAATCAGCTAATTCTTTGCTTTCTTCTTCTTTAAGCGAAGAATTAGATGGAGCCTCTGCCACGTTACTTTTTAAAAATTTGGATGGTGGTTTTTTCAATCCAAAGATCTCTATGGTTATTTGTCATTTTTCGCTTTAGGTATAATGACAGAAACCATAGCTGGTCGCAACAGTCTTTCATTTAAAAGATAGCCTTTGATATACTCATCTTTCACAGTTTCTTCTGAGATATCTTGACTTTCTATTTTTTGAAGGGCTTGGTGATAGTCAGGGTTGAATTTTTGATCTACAGACTCAATTGGATGTAAGCCATTTTGGACAAGGACATTCATAAACTGTTTAGATACAAGTTTAAGGCCCTCCTCAAGCTCCATTTGACGGTTAGAACTTTCCTCTTTTTCACCTGCTAAAGCTTTATCTAAGCTATCAATAACAGGTAGAAGGCTCTTCATGAATTTTTCTAAGGTATACTTTTCACTTTCTTGTTTTTCTCGGATTAAGCGTTTTCTTAAGTTTTCCATGTCTGCTAGTGTGCGTAGGTACAAAGAATAGTTTTCTTCGGCTTTCACATTTAGCTCTTCTACTTTCTTTTCAAGTTCATTGTTTTCATCTTGGGCTGTGCTTGAAGAGCTGGTTTCTGTTTCCTCTTGAGTTTCGTTTTTTTCTATCTCTTCTTCTGGGTTTTTTGGGGTATTTTCTTTTTCTTCCATAGCTGCTGCTCCTAGGAATAAGCATAGGCAGCTTATCTTTAAAATAAGCCACCTATCGGTTATGGTATATAAAACAATTTTGATTAGTATTTTTGAGGTTAAAGAGCTCAAGCCCTTGTAATTATTACGCAGACAAAAAAAGTTTTGTGAACTATTCTACCGTTTATGTTACCCAATAAAGCAGGTAAACCGTACCTCAGGCTTTCTATTATACTTTCATATCAAAAGATTCACAATGGCAATTTTAATGAGACTGAGGGGATCAAAGTGAAAAAGAATTTGCTGCGCATACACTTGTTTTTAAAAATTAAAAGCCTTTAGTTTTCAGTCTTGATGAATTTATGTAAATAAATATCGCACTTTATAAGGATTCAGACCTGACTTTTAATTTGTCCATTTTGCTAAACGACTCGAACAGAGTTGACACTGTCGTTGCTTTCTTATAGGCAGATTATTTAAAATGTTTTTTCTATTAATGCCAGTTGACACTAAACACTCGCCTTGCTAATTAAGCTTAATCTGACCTTATGCAAGCAATTATTTGTTGCCTGTCTCTGTGATTGTTTTTAGTACTTATTTAGTTTTACAGGAGGCCATCTGGTGGTTGAGATCTCAGATTATAAGAATACTACGCTAACAAATAACCATAGTTCAAGCGCCGCGGGACCCTCTGGAATGGACCAGGTAGATGATAAACAAGAGCCCAAAGAAACAAATTCTATTATGGAAGATGTTGGTTTAGCAAAAAAGCTTGATAATTATTCGTTAGAATCAATTGTGGAGCTTAAAATTTCCAGATTTTTAGACCAGATTAGTACCTATTATCCCGACAGTTTTCATTCTATGATTATGAATAAAGTTGAAAAGCCCCTTTTAAACCAAATTCTTTTACGTACAGGCGGCAATCAAGTTCATACCGCAAGAATCTTGGGTATAAACAGAAATACCCTCCGTAAAAAAATGAAATTATATGGTTTTTGTTCCTAAGTTCTTCGCTTGATCAATTTTCTGGACGACTTTCTAAGTTGTGAAATGCAACAAAGTTAGGCAGCCATGCTAGGTAAATAGACGCTGTTTCGCCATGTCTATTTTTTGCCACAAGAATTTCAGCTTTACCGGCAAACTCACTATTAGGGTTGTAGTAGTCGTCTCGATAGATAAAAATAATTTGGTCAGCATCTTGTTCCATAGATCCAGACTCTCTGAGATCACTTATTTTAGGTCTTTTATCTGGCCTTGCATCAGGGCCCCTGTTTAGCTGAGCACAAGCAACAATGGGTATGTTTAGCTCTTTAGCTAAACCTTTTAAGCCCATGGAAATTTCACTTATTTCCCTTTCTCTTCCTTGCTTTTGGGCTGATGCCGTTCCCGACATAAGTTGAAGATAGTCAATAACAATAAGGTCTAGACCGTGATCTTTTTTGTACCTTCTACATCTAGAGCGTAGCTCTCCAAGTGAAATACCAGGAGTTTCATCAATAACAATTTTATCTCCTTGATTGTTCATCCATCTTGCTGCAGTCATTAGACGATCTTGGTCTTCTTCTGAAAGGTTTCCTTTTCTCAGCCTGTTGGAATCAAGGCGCCCTTCAGCTGCTAGTAATCTCTCTAAAAGTTGTGTCCGAGACATTTCTAAAGTGAATATAGCTGTAGTCGACTGGCTTTCTTTGCTTGCATTTAGTGCCCAGTTTAATGCTAAGGCTGTTTTGCCCATACCCGGTCTTGCAGCTAAGATGATGAGGTCGCTTTTTTGCCAGCCTCCTGTAATGTTATCAAGATCAAAAAAACCAGATTTGATACCTGTGGGTCCGCTTGTGCCCATCCTTTCTTCAAGGGTTTCGAGAGTGGGAACAAGGATATCTTTAGCTTTAACTAGACCTTCACCACTATCAATTTCACTACTGATCTTGAGAAACTCTTTTTCAACTTCTTCGATGAAGTTACCAGGATTTCCTTCAGTTTTCAAAGCTTGCTGAATGGTGTCCTGACAAGTTGAAATGATCTGGCGTAAGTGATGTTTTTCTTTCACAATAGATGCATAATACTCAATATTTTGAGCAACAGGGCAAGATTCTATGAGTTCTATCAAATAGGAAGGATTAAATATCTTTTGTTCCGTATGACCCCGAAATAAGTTTTCAGTAATAGTAATTATATCAATAGCATGATTATTCTGATCAAGTTCAATTATGGCTTGATAGATTTGTTTATGGCTATCAAGATAAAAATGCTCAGCTTGTAGGTTAATTTTATCAGTAATAAAATTTAATTGACTTGGAGTTCTTAAAACAGCACCTAAGACTGCTTTCTCTGCTTCCGAGGAGTGAGGAGGGGCCAACATTCCTTCTTTGTTATTTGTCATGTTTAATTCCAAAGAAAAATTTTCGCGGCCACTTTATAAAAAGATAAAAAATTTGGAGACAAGATCGCTTAAACTGTTAGAGACTTTTTACATCCAGCCTTATTTTTGCTACGATTTCTTTGTGTAAAACAACTTCTGCAGAGTAAGTACCGATTTTCTTAATATCGTCAGGTAAAACAATTTGTTTTCGAGAAACTTTAACACCCTTTTTTTCTAGAAGGTGTTCAATTTCAGCCGCTGTCACAGATCCAAAAATTCGATCTTCATCTCCAACTTGCTTTGCCACTTCGATAGAGATCTTCTCTATTTTTTTGGCAAGTTCTTTCATCTCACGAAACTTTTTCTCTTTCTTTTTTTGTAAGACTCGTTGGTAATGCTCTAACTCTTTTATGTTAGCGTCATTCGCTTCGACAGCTAGTTTTCTTGGGTAAAGAAAGTTTCTAGCGTAACCACTTTTTACATTTACGAACTCACCAATTTCACCAAGATGAGGGACATCTTCTGCTAATATTACTTTCATTTGATTTTCTCCACGCGAACTTTTTAATAAAAAATTTTTCTAAACATCTATAGCTTGCTTTTGGGCAGCTAGTGCAGCAGCAGCTGCTGCCTCTGCTTTAGCTATTTCTGCTTTTCTTTCGTCAGCATCAGCATCTTCGCCTATATTAATAACCATATAGCGAAGAATATTCTCATCAATACGCATCAAGCGTTCAGCTTCTTTTAGGTGGTCTGACGATCCGATAAAATCGTAGAAGCTGTAATGACCCTTGAAGTGACCTTTAATCGAATAAGCCAAGCGTTTGACTCCCCAGTCGTTTTTTAGAACAACTTCTCCACCGTCAGCTAGGAAAATTCCTTCGTATTTTTCAATAAGTTGACGATGATCTTCTTCATTTAAATGTGCACTTGCTATAATCGTTAATTCATATTCTCTTCTCAAAGTAAACTCCCCTTTTCTATACCAAAAAGCAACGCAGTTTTGTTGCTGTTATTCAATTATTTAAAAATTTATCAAGTTTCAACAGAGTTTGTGGAAAGATTGTTTCTTTTAACTCTGAAAGGTCTTGTTCAACAAAATCATCAAGAACCCAAGATGATACGCTTTGCTTACTTTCAGAACTGGGTCTTCCGACTCCAACTTTTACACGTGAAAACTCATCTGAACCAAGCTCTTGGATAAGGCTTCTCACTCCATTGTGACCACCATGACCTCCATTTGCACGAAACCTGACTTTCCCTTTTTCCATATCTATATCATCATAGAATACTATGATGTTACTTGGCTTTATTTTGAAGTAACTCGCTACCTTGTTTACAGCTGAGCCACTTAGATTCATATAAGTCATCGGTTTTACCAGAACAATGTCCTCGCTAAGCTTTTTGGATTTTGCAAGTTCTGCTTTGAACTTTTTGTCTTCTTTTAATGAAGCACCAAGCTCTTGAACGAGAAGATCAATAAGGATAAAACCTACATTATGCCGGTTAAATGCATATTTGCTACCGGGATTGCCTAGGCCTACAATCAGTTTCACAGGTACATTACATCCACGTGGACAGCACTTCGTTTTACAGGGTTAATCTGTAGCTCTTTAATAACTACAGGCTTAATTTGCCCGTCTATGGACAGGTTAAATTTTTTACCATTTTTCCACGCTTTAGAAAGCCACTTAGGATCCAGTTCAATCATTTCGGATTTTTCTTCCTTATAAATATTACCTGGAATAAGACCTTTTGCTCTTAATTTACGATTGTAGCTTTTACCTGTTTCTGATCTTCTAGCAGCCTCTATCGTTAGCTCTTTTTCTTCTGACATAATGGAAAGTTCCTCAAGTATCTTATTTCTTTTTAGTGGCCTAATTTTGAAGTTTTCTTCAGTAGAGGCTACTGGTCTTTTCATAAAACCTATAAACAAACCCATGTATATAAAGGTATTGACCTAATTATGCAAGCGAGAAAGTCATTATTTACTTTCACTCGTTACCAAAAAGTGAGCTGATAGAGTCGCGATCATGTACCCTTTTGATAGCTTCTGCCAAAAGGGGGGCCACACTTATTTGTACGATTTTCTCACATTCTTTAGCTTTTTCAGTTAGTTGGATGGTGTCTGTAACAAGCAAAGTTTTTAAGTTTGAGTGTTTTATTAAGTTAACAGCATCACCGCTGAGAACAGCGTGAGAAATTGCAGCCGATACACTTTTAGCTCCATGATTTAGCAGGCAATCCGTAGCTTTTACCAAAGAACCGCCGGTATCAACAATATCATCAACAACAAGACACTCTTTACCTAAAACATCGCCTACTATATGCATAACTCGACTGTCATTGGGTTTGTCGCGTCTTTTGTCTATTATAGCTAGACCACAACCTAAAACTTTAGCCATGGCTCTTGATCTTTCTACCCCACCAGCATCGGGAGAAATAACGATGAGATCTTTATAATTTTCACGTTTAAAGTGTTGTAGAAAAACTTGTTTGGAAAAAAGATGATCTACAGGCTTATTGAAAAAACCCTGAATAGCCGAGTTGTGCAACTCAAGTGTTAAGAGTCGATCTATGCCAGAAGCTTCTAGGAGTTCAGCTACAAGCTTTGCTGTTATTGGAGTTCTTGGCGAGCTCTTTCGTTCCTGGCGAGCATAGCCAAAGTATGGTGCCACAAGAGTGATGTCTTTTGCTGAAGCTCGTCTACATGCATCAACAATGATCAGTGCTTCCATGACATTATGGTTTGCTGGAAATGAAGTCGATTGGATCACATAAACATCTTTACCACGTACGTTTTGCTGGATTTCAACTCGGGTTTCACCGTCAGAAAAGCTTGTGACTAATGATTTACAAAGAGGAACCTCAAGGGAAGAGGCAATTTTTTGAGATAGTTCGCGGTTACTTGATCCACTTATCAGAAGTACTTCAGAATCCAAAACGACATCCCCGCATGAAATGGCTGGGGCGGCAGGATTCGAACCTGCGAATACTAGAATCAAAATCTAGGGTCTTACCACTTGACGACGCCCCAACAAAGAATATGCTTAACTCAAGATATTGAGTTATCAATGTAATGCAATGGATTAGTACGCCTCACTCTTTAAGTCAAGTCTAGAATTTTGATCACAATGAGAGTTTTTCGCTTATCATGCTAAATATATTGAATATTATAGAAAATCCAACTCTTAGTCTAGCATCTCGCTTTCCATGTTGGGCTTTTTTTTTTCACCAATAGATAGATTATTAAAAGTTATACCTTAGCTAAATTATTTTTTAGAAGGATTAAAAGCCTAGATTAAGCCTTTTTCCTAGAGACATATTGCCAAAAAAGTTATCATCAACTATCTTGATTTCGGCATTTTTAAATTTCATTTGTGCTAGGAAGCTTTGAAACTGTAAGGAAAAGAAAAAAATGAACCAAAAAGCTAAAGACCCTAGAATAGAAAGTGTAGACTTTTCGGAGTTAATCCTAGGTTTTTCTTCAGCAGCACTTTATTACATGGGACACCAGACCAGCGAAGGCACCTCAGAAGATATTAACACAGCTCTCGCCCTTCAAAACATAAAAATTATTGAGATGCTCAAGCTGAAGTCAAAAGGAAATTTAACGACAAACGAGTTAATACTTATTGATAAGATTCTTTTAGATCTTAATGAAAAGTACAATGAACTTGAGAAAAAATCGTGAGTATTTTCTTTTGCTACGCTCTAATGACTTGACACCATCACAACCCTATGGCAAATGTTTAGTCCATTCACCTCTTCATTTTATTTAGGGGATGTGGTGAAATTGGTAGACACGCTAGATTTAGGATCTAGTGCTGCGAGGCGTGGGAGTTCAAGTCTCCCCATCCCCACCACCTCAGCTTTGAAAATTCATAAATAAAACTTTATTTTCTGGTTTTTTTCAGCTTTGCTGCCAACTACCCGCGAACTTGTCGAGGCTTTTTTGTTTTTAGCATAAATACATATGTAGGTGTTTCGGGGTCTGCAGCATACATGTTTAAAGTTTTTTTCGGCTGTTTTGGTTAATAATAGAGACGAGATTTTTTTCTTTTATCTTTTCCCGTTTGGGTTTTAAATTTTCTCTTTTATCAAGAGAAGGCACTAGCGTTTAATTTAATTCCTCATATCGATGAGGTTTTCTCTCTCTCATCATCTTATATACAAGTTCAACCAGGTTTTCAGCATTAGGTTTTGAATAGTAATCTCCATCAGAAGCATACGGGCTTCTGTGGTCTTTAGCGCTTAATGTTCTTGGCATTGAGTCAAGATAGTTATAAGCATTTCCTTCTTCAAGAACTTTTTGCATCATATATGCACTTGCACCACCAGAGACATCTTCATCAAAAAAAACAATTGCATTTGTTTTCTGAATAGATTGAGCGATCATTTGTTTTGTATCAAAAGGTAAAAGAGTTCTAACATCGATGAGTTCAACATCAACTCCAAGATTTTCAAGGTGTTTGATAGCAGCTTCGGCTATTCTAACGTTTGCTCCATAGGTTACAACTGTAATGTCTGAGCCTTCTTTAAGGATTTCTGGAACCCCAAGGGGAATAGAGAAACTTCCGAGGTTATTGGGGCAATCTTCTTTGACTCGGTAACCATTTAATACTTCGATAACGAGCCCTGGATCGTCCCCTCGTAATAGAGTTTGATACATACCAGCAGCCTGGGCGCAGTTGCGCGGAACACAAAGGTGAACCCCTCGAAGAGAACCAAGTAGCATTTGCATGGGGGATCCGGTGTGCCAGATTCCTTCTAAGCGGTGTCCTTTTGTTCTTATGATAACCGGGACCGTTTGCCCCCCTGCTGTTCTGTAGTGTAAGGTTGCCACATCATCTGAGAGCCCTTGTAAACAGTAAATTAAATAGTCCAAATACTGAATGTCCACGATAGGTCTAAGTCCACGCAGTGCAGCTCCAACGCCTTGCCCTAATATTGTAGCTTCCCTTATGCCAGTGTCTGTTACTCGAAGTTCACCGTATTTATTTTGCAAACCTTCAAACTCAAGGTTAACTCCTCCGAGTTTTCCCACATCTTCACCAATGATAAAAACTCTAGGGTCTCTGTTTAAAACGTGGTCGAAGTACCTATTTATAACAAGCCGGCCATCTATCATATCTTTTGTGTTATTAAAAGAAGGAGGAACCTCTTTTACTGCCAAAGGAGAGTTGAAACTATTAAAAAAGTAGGAATTATATCTATTTTCATTTGTCTTTTCATAGTTTTGAATAAACTTTAAAAGTGTTCCTTTTTTTTCTGCTTTTGCCCCACCTGTTTGCCATAAGCTTTGTTTAGCAACGCTTTGGATTGTTTTTCTAAAATAAATATTTTGTTGTTCTAACTGAGAAATTTTAGATTTAAGCTTGGGAAAATCATCTTTCATCTCATTTAAGATAGTTGTAAGTTCTAGAGATTCTTTTTTTATAGGATTTTGAAAAAGGTCCCAAGCTTTTTTTTGCTCAGACATAACAAAATTATTTTCGTCTTCCTCGAGCTTTGTCATTTCGTTTTCTGTAGCAAATTTTTGATTAATTATCCAAGCTCTAAACATGGGTAAGCAGTCAATTGATTTTTCATAATTAAGTCGTTCTTCAGATTTATAACGCTCGTGGCTGCCACTTGTTGAATGTCCTTGTGGTTGGGTGATGTGAGTTACGTGAATCAAACAAGGAGAATGTTCCTTTCTTGTTTTAGATACTGCTTTTTTATAGACTGATAGAAGCTTACTGTAATTGTTTCCTTCAACTTGATACAACTCTATCCCTTTGTGTTTGTCGTCTGGGATAAATCCTTTCATGATTTCGTAAATAGATTCTTTAGTTGTTTGATAGCGAGTAGGAACAGATATCCCGTAATCATCATCCCAAATAAAAAGAGCCAAAGGAACCTGTAAGACTCCAGCTCCGTTCATTGTTTCCCAAAAGAGACCTTCACTTGTTGAAGCGTTGCCAATGGTTCCAAAAGCAACCTCTTGTCCTGAAAAAGAAAACTTTTTACTAAGTTCTTCATTTTTTAGTTCGTCTATATCCTTATAAAGTTTTGATGCATAACCTAGGCCGAGAAGTCGTGCCATTTGTCCGCCTGTTGGTGATAGGTCACTTGCTGTGTTATACTCTTGTGTCTGGTGTTTCCAGTTTCCCTCACTGTCTAGAAATCGACTCGCGTAGTGGCAGCTCATTTGACGACCAGATGATGCTGGGTCATTTGCAATATCTGAATCTGCATATAGCTGAGAAAAAAACTGTCTAACCGTTGTTTCTTTTAAAGCAAGCATAAATGTTTGGTCTCTGTAGTAACCTGATCTCCAATCACCTTTTGTAAAAACTCTTGCCATTGCTACTTGAGCTAACTCTTTACCATCCCCAAAAATTCCAAACTTTGCTTTTCCGCTTAAAACCTCTTTTCTGCCTATAAGGCTCATTTGTCGGCTTTGGTAACAAACACGATAATCACTTAGAATGTCTTCTTTTGATATTTCTGTGTTGTTGTTTTTTTTGGTTTCTTGATTTTGTAACATTGAGTTTCCTTAAATGACTCTATTTGAAGAAATTTCAAGTTGAAAAATACTTTTTCAATCTGGATGTTAACTTTCAAAGAAAATAACAGTTGTACCGTCTCCACCGTTTTCCTTTTCTGCAGGATGAAAACGTACATCATAGGGACAGTTTTTTAATAAAGATGTTCGTATGGCATCTTTTAAGGCGCCTGTTCCATGTCCGTGAATTACAAAAAGAACTCGTCTACCTGAAAGGATCATATTATCCATTGTTTTCCAAATTTCACTTAAAGCTTCATCTATAAGTTTTCCCCTGACATCGATAGAATTCGATGGGGTTTGAAAAATAGCTTGAGCTAGGATGTTGGTTTGATTTTTTTCTTTTGTCAAGTTTTTGCTTTTTTTTATCAACTGTTTTTCTGGTTTGTTTGAGTATTTTTCTAGGATTCTCAACTTATCTATAGAAACAGCTAGATGAAATGATCCAGCTTTAACAAAAACTTTTTTTACATCGACTTTAATCTCGCTAACAACAGCGCTTTTGCCGATGTCGGTAAGATAGACTTTATCTCCTTTTTTGAGGTTTTCTATGGAAGTTTCTTTACCAGGTTTGGTTGTTTCTTGGTGATGCTTTTTTGAAATTTTATCTAGATACTCTTGAGCAGCTTTAATAGATCGTTTAGATTTTTCTTTGAGGTCGTCGGGTTTGAATTGCTGTATCTTACTTACGTCTTTTTTAAATTTTTTTATTTCTTTAAAAGACGCCTCTATTTCTATGACTAAGTTTTGAATTTTCTCTTCATACATTTTAACTATTTTTTTGACCGATCGGTCTTTGTATGACTTGAGTTTTTTTGTTTCTTCTTTTAGCTCTTCTTCTGCAATCTTGTTTTTCTTTATTATGCGAGAAAGGTTAGTTTTTTCTTTTACTAATAAAGACTTTTCATTATTTAGATCTTTTATTGCTTTTTCAATAGATGCATTTGCAAATCCTTTGATGTTTTGAGCTCTTTCTATAATTTTACGTGGGAATCCAAGTTCTTGGGCAACTTCCAGACCAAAACTTTGGCCTGGTGAGTCAAGTAATAACTTATAGGTTGAAGACGATTGATTTAAGTCATACTCCATAGATCCGTTGCGAAAGTTCTTTTGAGTTAAGGCTAAAAGTTTTAGGTTGTCAAAGTGAGTTGTTACAATAAAAGTGACCTGGTTTTGATTAAGATGTTCTAGTGTAGCCTGTGCTATAGCTGATCCTGCGTGTGGTTCTGTTCCTGAGGCTATCTCATCAAGTAAAACAAGGTCTCCTTTTTTTGCTTTTTCTACGATTGGTTTGAGTTCTTTGATATGACCAGAAAAACTTGATAGGTTAGCGCTCAGACTCTGCGCATCTCCAAGCTCTGCGTATATATTATTAAAAACATAAGTGGAAGACTCTTTGGAACAAGGTGGTAGAAGTCCGCTTTTTATCATCAGTTGCAAAATACCAATTGTTTTTAGAACAACAGTTTTCCCACCCGCATTGGGTCCAGAAATTACTAAAGCATTTTGTCCTTTATCTAATTTGATATCATTTGCGACCGAGGAATTGTTGTCACTTAAACATAGGAGGGGATGATGAACGGATAATAAGTTTATTTTGGGTTCGTCTTCTAGTTGAACCTTTTGACCTTTTATTTTGTCTGCTAATATTGCCTGGGCTGTATGAAAATCAAGTTTTATAAGTTCGTGATAGTTTCTTACAAGGTGCTCTTTTTCTTCAAAGATTTTTGTACTTAGGCTTCTTAAAATAAGAAGAATTTCAACTTTTTCTAATGCATCAATTTCTTCAAGTTCCTCGTTTAAGCTACGAATTTCTTCGGGCTCAATAAAGAGTGTTTGATCACTTGCGGACGTGTCTATAATGTGACCATTTATACGGCCTCTACCATCAAGTTTTATTGGTACAACATATCTATTAAGTCTAATTGTATAAAAATCATCTTGAAGATACTGAAGATAGGTTTTATTACCTTGAATCAAAGCTTTCATGGTTGATTCAATTTTTCTTGATAATAATTTCTTTTTTTGTCTGATTTTAAGAAGCTCTTGGCTTGCGTTATCTTTAACTTTTCCTTCATCTGTTAAACTTCGAGATAAACTATTATATAGATCCTTTAAAATAACAATTTTTGAAGAAATAACCTTATAACTTAAACATGTCTCTTGCCAGTTAAAAAGAAATTCTTTGACTCTTTGAGTGCTTTCAAGTTGGGAGGACACAAGTTTGAAATCATCAGGTTCAAGTACTTTTCCCAACGAACAAGCTTTAAAAATATGATCTAAAGATTCAAGGTAGCCGATTTGCGGATGCTGCTCTAGTTTGGCTAAAGCTACCATGGGTTTAATCCAGTTCCAGTGGGCAAGAATTTCATCTTTTGTCAATTTGAAGCTAAGATTCAAAGACATTTTTCGAGCTTCATCTGTTTGGCAGAAAGACGCTAAAAACTCTAAAAGACTGGGCCAATCGAGTTTTGAAAAAATAGTATTTTGTTTATATATATTCATAGAGGACACTTAAACTAGATTCGTTGCTTTTGAATTCAAATTATTATATTATCGATATAAATGCAATAAGGCGGTAACCTGAATATGTTATATCCTAAGTTTCTCATGCTGTCATCGGCAATTTCTTTTGTTGTTTTATCCTTTGGTTTGATTGTTGGAAGTTTTCTTAATGTTTGTATCTTTCGTCTACCAAGAAAAGTTTTTTGGAAAGGTCATCGATCTCAGTGTTTTTCTTGTAAGTCAAAGATTCCTTTTTGGCTCAATATACCTGTATTTAGCTACTGTTGTATTTTAGGGCGAGCAAGGTGTTGTAATAAGAAAATACCGGTAAGATATCCACTTGTGGAGGCTCTAACAGCTTGTTTATTTTTACTAATTTATTGGCGTCACCCTTTTGTGGGCTGGGATATAAGACACCTTGAGTTTTATTATTTTGATTGCTTGAGATTCAGTCATATAGCAATCTTTTCTTCACTTTTGCTTATTTGTTCATTTATTGATTTTGAGTTTATGATTATACCTGATGAAATTAGCTTGGGTATGGTTGGCTTTGCTCCTTTGGTCTGTTTACTTCACCCTGAATTAAGCTGGACAAGCTCATTATACGGAGTTTTTTTGGGAGCAGGAATTATTTATGCAATTGCGTGGTTATATTTTATCTTTCGTTCTAGGGAAGGAATTGGTATGGGAGATGCAAAATTACTTGCTGCCATAGGTGGTTGGTGCGGGTATCAGGCAGTTCTTCCTAGTCTCTTCTATGGTTCTGTCATTGGTAGTTTGTCAAGTTTATGCTATTTAATCATTTCAAGACAATTTTCGTTTAAAGCAGAGATCCCTTTTGGGCCATTTCTTGCAGCTGGTGCTTTATTTCATCTTTTGTCTCCAGTACATTTTATTAGTTTGTTTTTATAGCATAGACAGTTTAGGTATAAACAATTGGTCCGAAATGGGTACTAGATATATAGGTAAAAAAATCAATTTGAATCTTTGTGGAAAGGTTTAACTTGATGAAAGGGTATTTACAGTGACTATTAAAAAAAAACCACAAGAGTCTCAAGTAGAAATGACTGAGATGGTTCAGCCTCAGCATACCAATGCACTGGGCTCTGTTTTTGGTGGTGTTGTTTTGTCTTGGGTGGATACAGCTGCTGCAATCTGTGCCCAAAAGCACAGCGAAAAAAAAGTTGTGACAGCGTCTTTTGATGCAATGCAATTTTTAGCCCCTATACCTCTAGGGTGGATTGTTAATATAAAAGCTTCTGTGAATTTTGTTGCAAGATCTAGTTGTGAAGTTGGAGTCCGTATTACAGCAGAAAACCCTTTAACCGGTGAGTTTCATCATACAGCAAGTGCTTATGTGACAATGGTCGCACTGGATAGCCATGGTAAATCAATTGCTATGCCAAAGGTTGAACCAGAAACTGAAGAAGAAAAAATACGCTTTGAAAATGCTCAAGAAAGACGAAAAGCACGTTTAGACTTGAAAGAAAAGTTTCTCTCTAAAAAGAAAAGCTAAGTTTGTTCAAAACCTCCAATAAATACCAAAAACATAAGGCTGAATATGGACAAGAAGCCTAAAGTTATCGTTTAAAGCATAAAGAAAACCAAAGTCTACTCCAACCTCACTTTGTTGTGTAATGATATTTAAAAAGTCAGGATCATAAATAATTTCTCCCAAAATTTTAAAATCTCGAGACAGGTCAAGATCACTACCTATGTAGAGTCGGCCTGAAGGTCTATTTAGCCAACCTTTTTTATACGTTATATGGTTATATTGCAAGATTCCACCCAGGTGGTAACCAAAACGGCCTCCTCGATCAAGGATGTAAGATTCTGTTCTAACAAAGTATAACTCAGTTTTCCATCCTGTTTGTGACTCATACCGGTCTCTTTCTCTCACTGTCAGCAGCTGATCGCTAAAGTCTTCATCTTCACTATTTAAAGATCTCCAAACTCTAAGGTCTTCTTCTCTGTTAAGTTCTTCGGTTTTTTCTTGTCTATCAGAATAGTTATCATTATCATTTATAGGTGTATAAGTTACTCTTTCACGTATTTTTGTAACAGCATTTTCACTAAAAGCATTGAATCGAAACCCAACAGTGTAAAGAATTTCTTTTTTACTAACTTTCTTTTTATAAAAATTATATTTATATTCAAAATTCGGATTTAGTTCACCACTTGAGTTGAATATACCGGCAAAACTAAGAAGATTCGAGGATATTAATGTTCTATCTGTTAATCCATAAGCTAGAGATAAACCACTTAAGTATATACTACCCTTACGAAATGTGTATGCCGTTGGGTCAAAAAATATGTCAATCACCGGCTCTATTGCATGAGAGTAAGCTGAACGTAGCTTTTCTCTTTGTGGATTAATGACTGGTCTAAAGACTCTTTGTTGCTTAGAAAACTCGGTAAAATTGTCTAAATACGGTAATTTTTTTTCGAAACTTGAAATTTTATCTTTGTAAATTTCAATTTCACCTATATCTGTTTTCACTTTAAATATATTAGGTGTTTCTTTTAGGATTGTACCAATAATTTGTGATCCATCGATTAATTTTATATATATTTTTATGTCCACAAGGTCACTTTTTTTGATATCAATAACTCCAAAAGATGTTTCTACCGTTATGGTTGACTCTGTTTCACTTAATGTTTTTCCAATTATTTTTGTTCCACTCTTTAGATGCCATTCTTTTTGTTCCTTTCCATTTTTCCCAAATAAAATGCAGGGCATTATTGAAATAAAAAAAATAAAAAAAAGACAATTGTTTTTCATAATCAGTCCATTCATTGTTTGAAAGTTAAAATCAATTTATCATATTTTTTTGGGGGGATCAAAAAAGAGGTTGTTTTTTTTATTTTTTTGAATTTTTAGGTATAAATTACATAGTCCTTCTAGTTTATCACTTGGTTGATTTTTTTTTTAGTGGAAGTGATTTTTGTTGGTGAAATATAATTATCACAATTTAAGTTTTTGTTTTTTTTTCCGATTTCAATGTTGCTTTACTATCAAATGTAACTGTTTGGAATTTAGGGTGACATTATGAAAAAAAATGACAATAAAAATAATTTTCAAAAAAAAGACGAAAACCCTAAAGGTTTTGGGAAAAAGTTAAGAGAAGTTTTAGGTACAGATATTTTTTATCTCTTAAAATATCTTATTAAAACAGAGTGGAAATTTATAGTTTTTTTATTTTTATACTGCATAGCTATGAATCATTTTGAAAGTATAAATTTTATTTCTGAGTACTTAAAAGTTCCAGTTTTTTCAATCGGTGCTCTAGGTGGAGGAATAGGTATTCTTCTTGGGTTTCGTTTTAAAACCTCTTATGACAGGTGGTGGGAGGCAAGAAAACTATGGGGTGATCTTATCAATAATAGTCGGATTTGGGGAAGGCTTGTAATTGCAAGTCTCAAGCCTGCTCTTGAAAAAGCTGAAAGTAAAGAAAAAGAAGATCTTATTTCAGTTCAAGAAAGACTTTTAGAACTACAAAAATTTTTTATTGTGGAAACTGTTTGCTGGCTACAACCTGCTGTCGCACAATCTAAAGAGGTTGTTGCTGGTATAAAACGATATCAGTTTTTTGGAAATGAGCAGCATAAGCCATACCTTCTTGTTATGCAACAAGAAAAGCTGATTGCAAAAGTAGTTTCGCGCAACTGGATTAATGGTTTTCAGTACCTAAAGCTAAGTAAGTCTCTTGACGAAAATATAAATAAACTTGGAGGTTGCGAAAGAATAAAAAACACACCGTTTTCTGGGCATTATAAAGATATTTTCAGGATTATGGTGAGGCTCTACAGTATTATGCTTCCCCTTTCTCTGCTTGAACTACACAGTTATTTAATGCCAATTATTATTACGATCAATTTTATGTTTTTTGAGCTTTTATTAATAGGAGCGGCAAGAACTGATGTGCCTTTCGGGCGTCGTAGTACAGATCATAATATGGAAAACTTTGCAAAAATAATCATAACAAATCTTGAAGAGGCTTTTGCTTACCAAACACCTCAAAAAATGCGAACAAAACAAGAAGTCCAAAAAAAAACAGTTTCGTAAAAATAGTGTAAAAAATAAGTCATTTAAATCTTTAAAAAATTAATATTTAATAAAATTTTTATTTTATTAAAGAAAATTTTTTACATTTTTGTTAAAGTTTTTTTTCTTTTTCTTTATTATTTAAATTGTATGTTTTTTATTAAGTATTGTCCGCTTTGAGTCAGTGATTTTTTTGATTTTTGATACTCATTTTTGAGAAAATCATTCTTATTTTCTTTAAAAGCACTTATTTTTTCTTTCCATTTTTTAACGTATTCACTAAAACTCTCTTTAAAAATACTAGTACATGATGTACTTATTTTGTCTTTTTGATCTAGATTGGTGAGACTCGAAATTTTATTAAAATCTGATATACTTGGTTTATAGTTTGCAAAATCTGTGATTGGCATTGTTTTAGAAAGGCTCCAAGAGTAGGAAAGTGGTGGTGTCTCACAGTTAGTAAGACTTGTCAAGTTTGAGCCAGAATCGTGGCAGCCTTGTTGCAGTTTTAAGACCTCTTTCCAACATTCTTCGAGATCTGCATTGATATCTATGTCATTTTTTAAAGTGTCTTCTAATAGATATAGTAATGAATTAATAATTTTAATTTCTTTTTTAGATACTTGACCTGTTGTTTGACTTCTCAAAGATAAAAGTCTTATTTTTTGATTTGGATGTAAAGAAGTTGCTAGTAAAACTTTTATTTGACTCTTCAAATTAACTTTTGGTTGTATAGGGTTTGTTGTTATAGGACTTGTCAGACTAAAGGTCTTTAATTTGCTTAGATCCTCTGGTGAGTTGTTCGGATCCTCTGGTGAGTTGTTCGGATCCTGTAGTAAGAGGTTTGGATCCTGTAGTAAGAGGTTTGGATCCTGTAGTAAGAGGTTTGGATACTGCAGTAAGAAGTTTGGATCGATTGGGAATATGTCTGAGTTAGTGTCTTCAATAAAACTAGAAAAATAAGACGTTAAGATAATATCTACTAATACCGGAAACTCTATTAATATTGCAACACCTACCTGAAACTCTTTATTTGTATTTGATGAAACGGCTCCTGTTACTTTATTAAAAGCTTCTTTTGTTCCAAATAGAGATTTTTTTTTTATAAAACCCGATCTTTTCATGCTTAATGTTAAAAGTAAAGGCAAAGTAAATTTTACACCTATCTCGCCTGTTTCGTCGGTGTTTATACTTTCATGTTCAAGATCTATTATATTTTGAAACGCTTTTTCTATATTATCGGGAAATGCATCTCTTGTCTCTTGTATCAAAAAGTTCTCACATATGCTTCCGACTATATTTATATTTAGACCAGTTTCATTATATAAAAAAGAATTTTCAGCTAAAGGGATAAATTGGTCAAAAATCTTAAGATCCCCTGGAAGTTGCTGAATTATTTCCGGAACCTTTTCATCTATAACTGAATCTATGTTTTCATCAATCAGACTAGCCTTCAGATTTATTTCTAAAAAGATGATAATAAATAATAATATTTTTTTTTTCATTTTTTTTTCTTTATAAATTTAAAAAATTAACTTTTATACAAGAAAGATAATATCTCATATCGATTTTTTTTACCATATTTTTTAGTTGTTTTCTGTGATGTAAATTCCTTGTGATTTTTTTTAAATTTAATAACTTTACTTCAAAATTAATATCTAAAAGTAATTTTTTATTAAAAAACACAAAAGAGAATCTTGAAAAAAAAATAAGCTATAGTACACTATAAAAGTACTCATATATAAATATTTTTAACTTGATAACTTTTTACACCAAGGAGAAAAGTCATCAAATTCATTAGTTATTTAACTTTTTTTTTGGTTTTTTTTAACTCTTGTCGTTTTTCTGAAGATAAAATCCAAAGGGATAGTACTGCAGGGGATGAAGATTTTTGTTTTGAAAAAAACTTGGGGCAGCAAGAGCTTGTAAATCCAAATACTTTATCAAGACCTACAAGTATTAATATTCATTCTTTCAATTTAACTGAAGAAATGGGCAGGGATATTTTTCTAGAATCTGAGGTGAATGATAACAGTGTATGTCCAATTCTCTTCTATGAAATACACTGTGACAAAGAACAAGATAAAACTTGCCACTTTGGTTTTGCGGTTCCTGGTATTAAGAAGAAAATATATTATCCAACTTTTTCAAAACCACTTTCGGCTTCGGCAAGCTGCTGTGTTTCAGAAATGATGGTAAATCAAAAAATAGCTTCATCAAAGAATTTTTCACTTTCGTATCAGGGTATTAATTATTGGTGTGGCCCCAAAGCATCTCAAATTCAAAGTCCTGTTTTTATTGAGGAAGACGATTTTTTTCCCATTGACGATACCAGTCTATCTTCCTCAAGCGGACTTGAGGACTCTAGAGATAAATCAATGTGTAGTCATTATATGATTAAGTGGATAAATAATAAAATAAGAATCGAAGAGAATCTTTTTAAGATTTGTCACTTATTGAAAAGTAATAGTAATATTTTAGAACAAACACACCTATATAAAGATATGATCAACACTGATTGTCATAAATTTTCAATTCTAGCAGCAGAAAGTATTACAGCTGAAGAAATTGGAACGATAACACAAGAGTCAGATTTGTCTTCCTTTGGTTTAACCGAGGAAGAAGATAAAATCTGTTTAAGTGATTTTGAAGATGGATCTTTTGGTTTAACAGAGGATCAAGAAGTAAATCAAAATTCAGACAGTTATCAGACAAACAATAATGGATCTCTCAATAAATGTATTGATTCGGTAGAGTCGGTAGAGGAAATATGTATAACTGATGATCAAGATCTTTCTTGTAATGATATTTTTTCAAATATGGCTACCGTTCAATCCCAAAAGTCTAAACAGAAATACGTAGACAGATATATTAAATCAAAAACAGATAAGATAACTTATCTTGCGTCACTGACAAGTATTCTTATGGCAACGGCTGCTGGACTTGGCATAATTGTAAGAAAATTTTCTCCAAAAGAAAATACTGGTAAAACAATACCTGAAAAACCGAAGACTATTCCTAAAACTACAAAGGTAGACCCTATAAAAACCCCTGTCTACTCGAAGGTTCCGACAAATCGTCAAATAACTTCTATGGGGTTAAATGCAATGCTTGTCGGGGCAACTATATTTAGTGTTTATAATATTATAAATACCCATACTCGAGGGCTTACTCAAGAAGAAGATGAAAGCTTTTCATTTCAAGACACATGGAATGATTATAAATTGTCAGACCTTGAACAAGAGCTAAATATGGCTCTTGATGAGAGGTCAGCTCTTATGGAAAGAGGACCTTTGATTTGTGGTTTTCAAGAAAATACTTATTGAGGTCCTTGTAGTGCGTTTTGAAAGTCCTCAGGTACAGGGTTGTCTTGATCAACTCCTTGGTCTTCAAAAGCTTGATTGACAGTTCTAACTCGAGAATCAAGACCAGCCATTTTGCTGAGCATTGTAGTCATTTCATCTCTTATCAAGGCAATTTCTCCACCGTCTGGAGGGTTTTGGCCCATTTCGTCATAGTTATTATCTGTATCAACAAGAATCCTATCTAGCTCTTGCATGATTTCATAAACTCCATACATTTTCTCATATCTTTTTGCTCTTTTTTGAGCTTTCTTTGTAACACCTGGAATTTCATCTAAAGAATTTGCACCACCTGTGCACGTGTTCATTATAGGTAAAAGATCAAGTGCTGGAATAGCATGCATCATAAAAAACATACCACCCATTTGTCCTGCCATAACAGCGTAAACTGGACCGGACGTTACTCCAACCGTAACAAACAATAGCGCAAAAGCAGCAAAATGAGCTGTTCCAGCATAAAAAGATTTTAAAGCTGATTCTGTTGCAATTTGATCTTCGCAGGCTTTCAGCTTTATATTGAGAAGAGTTGCTAAAACGGCAGCATCATTTGTTTTTTCATACAGTTTCTGCTCCACTTTTGAAAGTTCAATGGCTTGGTCTCTCAGTTGTTGTCGAATTGCTTCTTGGTATTCAATTGTTTCACTTTTAGAGATATTATAACTACAATCATCTTGACCTGTTGTACTATTGATTTTCTCTATACAAGGATTTATGATGTAGTAAAAGCGTCCCGTAGGACAAGACATATCTTGAGCTGATTCTGAACTTATTTTATTATTTATGATTTTACAGTACAAGTAGTCATTTAATGCTGTTGTCCAAGATTCTTTCTTGCTTCTTAAAGATCCTTTTGAGTCATCCAATTCAAAAACATCTTGTCCCATATTGTCAACAAAATTATAGCTTGCAGCGCAACGTAAAATTTCAACGTAATCGCTATCTTCTAAATCTATATCTATTTTTGGTACATTCACGTTTCTAACAACGTGAGATTCTTCAGTTGATATCTTTGTTATTTTTGCTGTAGCACGACTTGGGTTTTGTAATCTTGATTCATCATCGGTATTTGAGTCTAAGGAAGAATCTTGATTTTTATCATGTGTTACAAGAGAGGTATTTCTCGGCGTAGAAAGATCTGGTTGATTTTTACTTTCGGTACAGTTTTGAGTCGACATCATCCAAAGAAAAGTTGTTCCAATACAGATCAAATTTTTTTTCATAATTTCATACCTTATTTAGTCTGGACTATTACTATCATCTATGTCGGGGTCCATATAAAACTGTAAATTTTCTGGGTTTAGAAACTGTTCGTCTGCAGAATCAAGCATGTCATTTTCAATTAAAAGTGCTCTTTCTTTGTAGTAGTTATACCAAATACCGGTGGTTAATATATTCTCTAAGCTCAGACTTAATTTTTCTCTTAACTCCATCGATCTTTCACATGTTCTTGGCATATCTTCCGAGCCTGTCATAATGGTTTGGAACATCATTGCAAAACTAAATCCTGCAAAAGCTTGAATCATTTGCAGTTTATCCATCCATTCTCCTCTTTTTGTATAGTGTGCCCACGTTGATGTTCCTGGTGCTTTTTGTACAGTTTTTATTTCTAAAGCAATTTCAACAACTGATGCCACAATTTGTATTACGGCGTCTTTAAAAGCTTTATCAACAGCTCTTTGGTGTTCTCTTTTTTCGCAGTCTCTGATAGCTTCTATAAGATCATTGCCAATATTTGATGCTTCTAAGGCTTTTTGATCAAGCATTGACGAATAGACACTTGTTTCTTTTAATGATTCTTTTACCTTATCTTTTCTTTTGTTTTCATAGCTAACTTCTGACGAAACGCTAAAACGTTTACTACAGTTTCTTGTTGTGTACCCTTCCTCTTTTATTAACCGATTTTCTAACACGCAAGCTGTAATCAAATAACGATATGTTCCACTTGGACACCAAAGGTCTCTAACTTTTTTATCAATAGATCTTTCATTGATTAACTCACAACCTATAGTGTCTTTTGCGTTATTAAAGATATTGGAAGATCGATAAAGACGATCTTTTTCAGACTGAGGAAGACCACTAATACCAATATCTGCAAAATTTAAATATGATATTCCTGCATCAATTTTAAGATCATGCTTACAACGTAAAATTTCAACAAAGTCTGCGTCTCGCGGGCGATCAAATGATAGGGTAATTGTTTCATGCTCTATAAACTGCTGTTTGCCCACAGCGAAATTCGTAATTTCAAACCTTTTATCATCTATCATCGAACGGGAAACATTTCTTGGACGCCAGGAGTTAATAAATAGTTCATCTGTTGGGTTAGGGATGTAAGGAAAATCATAGGAGTCACTGTTTTCAACGCTAGAATCATCAACTGATGTCTTGTTATCAAAAGCAATATTCGAAGAGACATCTCGGCTAAGTGTTGATGGTGTTGTTGTTTGATTTTGTTCACAAAACAAACATAAAGTAAAGCTTATAAAAATAATAAAAAAGTACTTTTTCAATTTACTTCCTTGTTGGTATAAAGATGATGATAAAGTGAATTTATTCACAAAATACTTATTATTTATCGTCTGAAATTAGATAGACTTTATTCTGTTTGAATATTTTCCTGGTATATATTTTACCTTTGAGTATTTGGTGACATTTTACGATATTTACTTAGAATTTTTAAAAAAATAATTAAGAGAAAGTTTTTTGTTTTAAAAACTTAGGGATACAATTGATATGGTGAAACTTTTTATATAATTTGAAAAATACACTTTTTTCTGTGTGATTTTGTTTAAAAAGTACTAAATTGATTTGTGAAGACATAAGGTGTCAAGTTCCATGAATTTATCAGAGTTTGATAGCGTACCACTAAGATCAGAGGTGAGTGATATTATGGATAGTGCAGAGATTAAGGTTTTTAATAAGTCTCATAGTTTTCCTGTCGTTATGGGCTCGGAAGAAGAGCTTGCTATTGATATTGGTTCACTGAGAAGCCAGTCGGGGGGCGTTATTACAATAGACCCTGCATATGTTAATACTGCTTCATGTCAATCGAAAATTACTTACCTTGATGGTGAAAAAGGTATTCTTAGGTATCGAGGATATCCCATTGAACAGTTAGCTGAAAAATCAAATTTTCTTGAGGTTTCTTATCTTCTTTTGAATGAAGATCTTCCAACAGCTTCAGAGCTGGAAAATTTAGTTTCACAAGTATCCACTTCTCATAATCTTGATCCTTTCCTTAATAATATAATAAAAAGTTATCCTAATCATGCACACCCAATGTGTATTTTATCCTCGTTGATGGTTTCTTTAGCTGTAAATGAAACAGGAGGTCATGAACTTCAAAGTTCAAAGGAAGCTTCTGCAGTTTTAGCTAAAGTTATGGCTCAAACAGCTATTTTATCTGCCAATATTTCGAGACATGGGAGTGGGCTTGGTTTCATAAAAGCTGAGCAAGGTTTGTCATATAGTGAAAACTTTCTTAACATGATGTTTGATAATAAAGGGCATAAAAATTTTTCTACCATGGCAAGTGCGCTTGACTGTATTTTTCTGCTACATGCTGATCACGAACAAAATTGTTCCACTTCTGCTGTGCGTTTAGTTGGATCTTCTCAAGTATCTTTATATGCCGCTTTAGCTTCAGGAGTAAACGCTTTATGGGGACCTCTTCATGGAGGAGCAAATCAAGCTGTGGTTGAAATGTTAGAGAGTATTGAAAGAGATGGTCTTAGTTTTGAACAGGTTCTAGATAAAGCAAAAGATAAGAGCGATCCTTTTAAGTTGATGGGTTTCGGACATCGCGTTTACAAGAACTTTGACCCAAGATCAAAAGTTATTAAATCTGTGTGTGATAGACTTTTAGGGGATTTAGGCGTTGATGATCCTTTACTTGAAATTGCAAAGAACTTGGAAAATGCAGCTTTGGAAGATGATTACTTTGTCTCTAGAAAACTTTATCCAAATGTTGATTTTTACTCAGGTATTATTTTGAGAACGCTAGGCATACCAACAAATATGTTTACTGTAATTTTTGCATTAGGAAGATTGCCTGGTTGGTTTTCCCAATGGTTTGAAATGCATAGTTCCCCTGAAACAAAGATTGCTAGGCCGAGACAAATCTATAATGGACATACAAATCGTCAATATATTGATATATCACAAAGAGTATAAGTCTTTCTTATTTTTCAAAACCGTAGTCTTTTTTTAGTTTTAATTCTTATTGTTTTTGCGGTTAAATTTTTCCTAGATCTTCCTTTCCTGCGCGAAAAAAAAATAATTTAAGTGTTTAAAAAATTTTTTTGTTTTTTTTCAAAGAAAAATAATTTAAAAGCTTATGGTTAATTTAGAGAAATATTTTATCTTATTTATTTTAAGTTAAAATATATTAAATTTTTATTTAAACAATAAATTTTGTACTGATTTGGCAGTAAAGTGAGATAAAATGACTTGCAGTGTTATGTATGGAGTTATCGGTGATGGAAGACTTGCAAAACATTTAATTCATTATTTTTCTTTAAAAAAAATACCCTTTAAAACTTGGTCAAGAAAAAAAGATAAGCTAGACCTTAAAGAAAGGTTGTCTTCCTGTGACATTTTACTTTTTGCTGTAAAAGACAATGTAATCGAAGAGCTTATAAAACGACAAAATTTTTCAGCTAAGGTTTGTGTTCATTTTTCAGGAAGTTTGACAACACAATGTGCTCAGGGTTTTCATCCTCTTGCTTCATTCGGGGATAAATTATTTGATCTAAATTTTTATGAGCGTATAGCTTTTGTCGTTGAAAAAGGGCAGTATTCCTTTTCACAAATTTTTCCTAGTTTAAAGAACCCGAATTTTTCTATCTCTAGTTCAGAAAAATCTTTTTATCATAGTATGTGTGTTTTAAGTGGTAACTTTACAGCAATTTTATGGCATAAGGTTTTTACTGAGATGAAAGATAAATTAGGTTTACCTGGACAAGTTCTTGTCCCATATATGGAATCAGTTTTTAGCCAAATAAAGAGCGATCATAAGAGGGCATTGACCGGACCTTTAATTAGAAAAGATAGACAAACGGTAGCAAATAATATTTTGGCTTTAAAGGGGGACCCTTTTGAGGTAGTTTATCGAAGTTTTGTTGAAGCATATGAAAAGTCAAAGGAGTTATATGATCATGAATGTACATGATTTTTTGTCAAAGAAAAAAGAGAATAAGAAGATTACAATGCTGACCTGTTATGATTATTGGTCAGCAAAGATATTAAATGAAACAGATGTTGATTGCCTTTTGGTTGGTGATAGCTTATCTATGGTTATGCATGGCTATAATGATACAACTCATGCAACAATTGATATGATGGCTCTTCACTGTAAATCTGTTAGCAAGGGAGCTCCTAATAAATATCTCGTAGGTGATATGCCGTTTCTTTCTTTTCGCAAAGGGCTTAGTTCAACAATGAGCGCTGTGGAAAAAATTATGCAATCAGGTGCTCACTGTGTAAAAATTGAAGGTGTCAAAGGCCACGAAGAAATCATTGAACATATTGTTTCATCAGGAGTTCCTGTTATGGGACATCTTGGTTTAACACCTCAGTCGATACATGCTTTAGGAGGCCATAAGGTCCAGGGAAAAGAATCCGAGCATCAAGATAGAATCTTAAATGAGGCAAAGAAACTTCAGGATTTAGGATGTTTTTCCCTTGTTTTAGAGTGTATTCCAAAAAGTCTTGCCACTCAAATCAGTTCGAAGCTTTTTATTCCAACTATAGGGATTGGAGCTGGGTCAGGTGTCGACGGTCAAGTTCTTGTTTTACAGGACCTTTTGGGTATGAGTCCATCTTTTCAACCAAAATTTTTAAAACAGTACATAAATGGTTTTGAAATGATACAAAGTGCAGTTAATGAATATGTTTGCGAAGTGAATGATAGATCTTTTCCAGAAGAAAAGCACAGTTATGGAGATTAATTTACCTTGAAAGTGTTTTATAAGCTTGATGAGTGGCTAAACTTTAGAAAAAAAAATGAATTTGATCTATTGGGGTTTGTCCCGACAATGGGAGCGTTGCATGCTGGGCATCTTTCTTTAATTCAAAAATCAATTCTAGATTGTAATAAAACAGTTGTAAGCATTTTTGTAAATCCAGCGCAATTTAATGACCCGAAGGATTTTTTAAAGTATCCAAAGTCCCTTGAGACAGACTTAAAAAAATTAAAAGACATTAATGTCGACTATGTTCTTGTTCCTGAAAACTCCGTACTTTATGCCGATGACTATAAGTATAAGGTTATAGAAACAAGTTTGAGTAAGGTTTTGTGCGGGAAAAATCGTCCCGGTCATTTTGATGGCGTTTTAACGATTCTGATGAAGCTTTTTCATATTGTTAAGCCTCAAAAAGCTTATTTTGGTGAAAAAGATTATCAGCAGTTCTTGTTAGTAAAAGAGATGGTCAAAGCATTTTTTCTAGATTTAGATATTATTTCTTCTTCAACTATTCGAGAAGAAGATGGTTTAGCAATGAGTTCTAGAAATCAGCTTTTATCACCATCAGAAAGAGAAAAAGCAGCAACTTTTCATAAGATATTGTCTCAAAATAGAGACAAGCATCACATAAACGAAGAGCTTCAAAAAAATGGTTTTAAGGTTGATTATGTGGAAGAATTTTTTTCAAGGAGATTTTCTGCTGTCAGCATAGGATCTGTGAGACTTATTGATAATCTCGAAATATCTTAAACAGTTAAAAAAACACTTTATGAGCAGCCAAGAATTTTTAGGTTTTGTTTTTCAAAGTAATCTTTAATTTTTAATTTATTGTCACCTCGAAGCTCTATCGTGCTGTCTTTCAATGTTCCTCCGCAGGCAAGCTTTGTTTGTAAATCTTTTAGCAGTTTTATTGCATCTTCTTCACAGTATGGCAGGTCATATAGTACACTAACAATTTTTCCTCCCCGACTTTTTTTTTCGAGACGAAACTTTACGGGACCTTTACCCTTTTGGTAAGAAGTTTTAGTATTTTTTTTTATTTTATTTTTTTTACTTTGATTTGAACTTGAGTAGACTAGCTCATCACTCATAATGTTTCCTTTGGTTAAAAAATTTAGTGTAATAACTTTGTCTTGCAATAAGACTCTTTAACTAACCTTTCCAGTTCAGTTTGAGGGTGCTTGATCATCTTTCCAGTAATAGAAAAATTAGTTTGTCCAGTATTTTGTTGAACGAGTTTTAGTCCATGCTCATAAGTTTTAAAAATTATTTTGCAAGTCTCAAGGATGTCTATTTGTAGTTCTAATGATAAATTCCGTACAGCGATTGTCGCTTCTTCGTTAAGTTTGATGTTCAGTTGATACTGCTCTGCAAAATATTTTTCAAAAAGACTTACACCTTCAAGTTCTTCTTTTGTAAGAACGATTAACATAGATTGCTTTAAGATTTCTTTCAGTGTTTCCTTTGGACTCGTTATGACTTTTGTATCAATAGTCAGATTTTTAACACCCTTTGATGGCAGTTCAAATTTGTAGTCCCTTAAAGCTTTTTCACAAATTGTTAAAAGACCCCTTGCACCTGTTTGCTCAGCTTCAGCTTTCTTGGCAATTTCATAAATAGCACCTTTAGTAAACTGAGCTGTAATGCCATAATTTTTAAAAGATTGAACATATTGTTTTAAAATTGAACCTTCCGAGTCTTTTAAAACTTGATAAAGTTGATCGACGCTTAGTTTATGGCAAGACGGCCTTACTGGTAAACGTCCTACAAATTCTGGCTCTAAACCAAATTCGATAAGATCATTAGTGGACACATGGTCTAAGTACTCAAAATCTTCTTTTACTCCCTTTTCTTTTTGAAATCCTATGGTATTTTTATTTAACCTTTTTGCTGTAATTTCCTCTAGGCCAGGAAAAGCTCCACTCACAATAAAAAGAATATAGCGAGAGTTTATAACTTTTTTCTCTATTTTACCTTTTTGTTGCATCTCTAAGAATGCTTGCATTTGTGATGCAGGGTCATGGCTAGCTCTGAGGTCGACATCAGTTTCTTCTAAAAGCTTTAAGAGCCCAAGTTGAACCCCCCTACCGCTAACATCTCGACCACCTGATTTACTTTGTGTTGCCAACTTGTCAGCTTCATCTATATAGATAATACCAAATTGGGCTTTTTTCATATCGTCATTTGCTTGGTGAACCAAATCTTTTACAAGATCATCAACATTTGCTCCCATATAGCCAGTTTCACTAAATCTTGTTGCATCAGCTTTAACAAAAGGAACATTAATTAGTTTAGCAACTTGTTTTATAAGATAAGTTTTTCCAACTCCCGTTGGTCCTAACATAAGAACATTTTGTTTAACGTAATGTTCGTTGTTTGGATCTTCAGGCTGGCTGGTCTGGTGTTTGACTTGATTATAATGATCGCAGATGGCAATGGCTAATGCTCTTTTTGCTTCATTTTGGCCAATTACAAATCTGTCTAGATAGTCTGTTATACCTTTGGGTGTGTGGTTGAACTGAAAATTGTCATTTGCTAATATTTTTGATTTCAAGGGTTTCGATTTTTTTTCATTTTGTGGCCTTTTTGTAAACGGCACTTCTTTTGAAAAAACTTTGATTTGATCTCCAAATCTTTTTTGGACAAAATCTTCAAATTCTTTTTGAATCTCTTCTGGTTTGGGAAACTTTGTATCAGTCATCATGATTACCTTTTAGGTGAAAAGTTCATAGTTTACATTTATACGAAAAAGCAACATTCTTTCACCGGAAATGCATTTTTTTTATGGTCTTTCAAAGAATAGAAAAAGCCAACTTCAAATTGGGAAGACAGGCTGAAATTTCTTTGTTCCGCTAATTTGCTTATAAAAAGATAAGACCTTATAAAAAAAAATCAAGATGAGAAGTCTCTTTTGTGGATAAATACTCGATCTTATGGTACTTGTTTATTCTTCTTACTTTGACTTTGACTTTGACTTTGATTGCTTGGGAGCTATCGTCTTTTTCCGTGCTTAGTTTTGTGGGATGGTTTCTTCTACTTAAGTGCCTTACCGCCTTGGGAAGTGAGCTGACTTTTTAAATTTATATTTTCACCACTAAAGAAAATATAAGATGCTGTAATTAATAGAGAAAGGTTTTTTATGTCTACAGATCATTTTGATAAGTACTTTTATTATAAGAACTCTGTTCAAGAGCCTGAATCGGACTGTCTATTTATTGATGAAACTTTTACAAGTTTAAGAGGCTACTCTCCTAATGTCGTTCGTGAAGATTTCTGCGGCACTTTTTCTTTTTGTTGTGAGTGGGTCAAAAAAGACCCCAAGAACATAGCTTATGGTCTTGACATAGATGAAGAGCCAATAAACTACGGCAAAGAAAAGTATCTTAGTGAAATACCAAAAGATGCTCAAGAAAGAGTTAAAATCACAAAGGGAGATGTTCTTCAGTCAAACCTACCACCAGTTCAAGTTATTTGCGCTTTAAATTTTAGCTATTTTATATTCAAAGAAAGAGCTGAGTTAAAAGCTTACTTTGAATCAGCGTATAAGTCTTTATCTTCAGATGGTATCTTTATCTTAGACTGCTTTGGTGGTAGTCAGTGCTATGAAGCCAATGAAGAAGAAACCGAAGATGAGGAGCTTGGTTACAGTTACTTCTGGGATCAAGATTCATACAATCCTGTCAATAACCACGGGATGTTTTATATTCATTTTCAAAGGACTGGAGAAGAAAAAAGGGAAAAGGTCTTCAGCTATGACTGGCGAATTTGGTCTTTGGCTGAGCTAAAAGATATACTCAGTGAGGTTGGGTTTAGTTCTTCTCAGGTTTATTGGGAAGGAACAGACGAAGATGGTGATGGTGATGGTCTTTTCACTCCGACAGAAAAGGGTGAAGAGTGCGAGTCGTGGATAGCTTATATGGTTGCAAAAAAGTAAAAAGAAGGTGGTATGTATGGAATTGGATCAGCATTTAGTTCGAGATATTTCTCGGTTTTTAGACTCTATTGAGTTAGGTAATGTAACAACTAATGATGCTTTTCATCTTGCTGATAGTTTTGATGATTTGATCACTTATTTTTTGTTAAGATATTTGCGGGAAAAGTACCCAGCAAAGGCAGGTTCTGTTGGAGCCAGTGAAAGACTAATAAGTCTTTTGACTCATAATGGCGGACAAATTGCCAAAAAAGCTCTTCCTCCTAAAGGTGAGGTTATATTCGTCGAATGGTTTGATGAAAATTATGAAATGAAAAGTTTTTTTAAAAATAGAAATGATTTTGTGACCTTAATCTTAGATAAGCTCGAAGGCTAATTTTATTTCGTTCGTTTACTTTTTCATCAGTATCGATCTTTCTCTTCTTTTTGAAATTAGGCACTTTTTTCTTTATTCAAACCAAAGATTTACAAGACTTCTCTTTTTTCAAATTTTTTCTTAGACCTGACACCCTTTTATACAAAAAGCTTTAAATAGAAATTTTCAAGTGCATTCAGAATGTTAGAGTTTTTTATAAATTTTCTAAAATTAAGCTATATGCTTAAAGGGTCAATCTTTACCTTTGCAAATTCTTAGTATTAGCAAATAATTAAAAAGACTTTAAACAAACGGTAGGGTGAAAGAAAGTGTTTGGGCGAATTGCAGGCTATATATTATCTTTTATTTTTCATCTAGGGATGTTTTACAGTTTAATTTACTTTCATTTAGCGGATAAAGAAAAACTAAAGACCTTAAAAGAAGCGGTAAAAATAAAAATTATTGCTAAAAAGCCAAAAGTAGTTGATATCAAGCCAAAGCCAAAGCCAAAACCGAAAGTCAAACCTAAGCCAAAATCTAACGTAAAAAAATCTACAGCAAAAACCACAAAACCAAAGCTTCTATCTAAGCCTGTGCAGGGGTTTAAAAAATCCGCTTTTTCATCTGAAGGAACTGGAATAGCAGTCCCTGTTGGAAACTCTCTTATGGAAGAAGATAAAGGGTTGCGTTTAAAAAAGGAGCCTCCCCCTGTGGCCGAGGACCTGAGCCAACGAGCGAAGCTTATGGAGTTCATAGAACCTGAATATACAGATGATGCACTTGATGTAGAACTAGAAGGAGATTTTGTGCTCGATGTTTTTATAGATAAAAATGGAAAAGTTTTAGACGTTGAAATCGACAAGCCTGTAGGCTATGGCATGGATGATCTTTTAATTGCAGCTGCCATGAAAGCTATCTTTTCTCCGCGCTTAAATAAAAAAGGGATTTCTATACCAGGCTGGGACCAAATTATTGTTCGTCTTGAAATACCTTAGAGGAATCTGGTGGAGGCTAGGAGAGTCGAACTCCTGACCTTTGGAATGCAAATCCAACGCTCTACCAACTGAGCTAAGCCCCCAAGATATGAAATAACTGCACTACCTATTAAATAATTGCAAGCTTCAATTTTTATTTTCACTCATTGAATCATTTATCAAAGTGCGTTTTTTTTATAAAAAGTTTTTTAAAACAAATAGATAGATATTGTTTAGAATAAAATACAAGGTTCAATTTTTATTTTTATTTCTATTTAAGGGGGGGTACTGTGAAGCAAATAAGTCATTTTTTTTATTTTGTTTTTTTCTTTGTATTTTTTAGTTGCGGGCAAGACACAGATACAAATGGTTCAAAAACTGCTGTAATTTCTTCGCCTACCGAACTTATTTTTAAAAAAGCAGCGGAGAACACAAATCTTCCCGTTCGTTTATTGCTGGCGACTTCTTTTTTAGAGTCAAAAATGCAAGCACAAAGGGCTTACTCGTTAAAAGGTAATAAGCGTAGTTTTCTACCGAATGGTGAGACAGCTTTTGGTTTAACGCGAAAAACTCTCGGTTTAGAGGAGTTTTCCGATGCTGGCGATTTAGTCATTCAAGTCAAAGCATACACCAAGTGGTTAAAAAATAGCTTGATCCATTCATCTTTGCCAGAAAAGCCTGAAAAATTTGAAGATACTATTTATTGGATTTGGGAAATTGCTAAGCTTCACAGATCCTCCAGCGGTTCTAGAAATAACGAGCGGATCATTTTTACCAAAGAGTTGGTAAAAATTTTAAATGAAGGTTTTTATTGGTACGATTCTTATGCCAATAATTTTGTAGAGTTTCCAAAAGAAACAAATCCTATAGACCTTCAAAACAAAAATTTAGCTTTTGGTAGCATGTTAAACTTAGATTATCGTCGCGCCCAGGTAGAGTCAGCTGTTTATCTTCCTCTTGCAAGTCCTGTTTCTCTTGCACAGAAGCAAAAGCCAGTTGGGATTGAAATACTCCATTGTCCATTTGAGTTATCATCTTGTTTGGCACTGCAAAGCCAGACTATGGAGGGTTCTTACAACACAGGCTTATACGCTCACTATATAATTCCTCAAAGTCCTGCCATCATTGATAGAAGCTTACAAGTTCATACCCATGACTCTGCTCTACCTAAACTGACAGTTGAAGGAGAACAAGGGGTCAGTAATAAACTTCGGATTTTATTGGTGGGTTATTCTGGCTCTTATAGTGAGAGCAAACGCCGCCATGCACAAGGTGATTGGCTCACACCTTGGCAAACTAAGCGTCTGGGTGAGTTGGTTCATGATCTTTGCGTAGTTTTGACCAAAAAAGTCAGTGCCGAGGATCAAGACTTGGCTATGAGAAATTGTAAGGAGATCGGTCAAGGTGTTACAGTCTATAAGCCCGAACGTACGGTCCCTTTCCAGTGGGGAGTTATTTCTGATTACAATAAAGAATTTTTTATGGCCTCTTTATCTGAGGATCTGGCTTATAAAGACACGTTGCAAGTAAGAATGAAAACAGAAAAAGACTTTTACCAAGGCGGAGAAGATCTTGAGTTTAAGCTTTCCTTTCACCCTAATGCTGAGTCATTGGAGGTTGAGAAACTTGTGCGGTGTCCAACAGGAAAGGTTCTTTGGGATAGAATACAAACCAAAAACTTGAGAAATACCCGAACGGCTATGGTTTATCGAAGAGAATGGGGGGGGGGACCTAACTTTACTGGGGCACACTTTTTCCGTTTTAAGATTTATGATACTAAAGGCGATTTGATGGCTTGGCAAAACCAAAAGATAAACATTCGAGATTTCGAAAAAACTAGAAAAGGTCCTTATCCGAGCCTTTGCTCTATGGAAGAATAAGGTTTTAAGGGTTTAGATAATTTCTCGCCCTGCAATAAAACCCGTGCTTCGAGTGTTACAGCCACAAGTCCTGTTCCCTGCAGATTCAAATAGCTGCGTACATGAGATACATGCGCGAACTCGAATCCTTATGGGTGCCAGTTTAGCCAAGCGGCGAGCTTGGTTTTTTAGCTCTATATCTTTGACGACCGAAGGAGGGAGTCTTTTAATTTTATTGGACTCAAATTCTTCATTTAATTCATTGTCCATTGGTCTCACCTTCCCATACAAAACTGCTTTATTTTATAGTCAAATATCTGTAATTTTACCTAAAAATAGGTTTACGCAAGATAAGCTAAAACCCTTGAAAAGTCAAGGGTTTTAAGGTAAGACTAATAATTTTAATTGATTAGAATTTGCGGGAAGCTTTCTTGGGGGTGATTTTGTGGAAAAAAAGGTGAATATTCAAATAAGTGGGAAACAGGCTCTAAGTGTTTTATATAGTGAAAAAGAGATAAAAAAAAGACTAGCAGTTCTTGCACAACAAATTTCATTTGATTACAAAGAAAAGGATCTTGTGGTCTTGTGTATTTTAAATGGTGCGATGTTTTTTTTCACTGAACTTGTCTTGAAGCTTAATTGTTCTCTTAAAGTTGATTTTATAAAAATATCTTCTTATGAGGGCATGAAGTCTAGTCAAAATCTAAAAGTTCACTTGACACCTCAAGTTAATTTGCGTGGTAAAGATGTTTTGATTGTAGAGGATATCGTTGACACAGGGCGGACCATTAAAGAAATTTTACTAATCCTAGAAAAAAGTCGACCCAAAAGTATCAAGTTAGCAACTCTTCTTAAAAGACAAGATTCATCATACGATATAGACTACTGTGCTTTTAGTATTCAAGGTGAATTTGTTGTGGGTTATGGACTTGATCTTGATGGAAACTATAGAAACTTGCCTTACCTGGCTACTTTGAATCCTTCAAAAGAAACTTCACTTACATAAGTTTCTTAAGCAAGTGTCTTATTTCATCAATCTCTTTTCTTATGGTGATAATTTTTTTATTAAGTGTTGTTTTGTTTTCTGAAAATTCATTAATTAGGTATGTTTCTTCTAGGGAGGTTTTATTCTCTTTTAGTAATTTTTTTTCGTCTCTTTTTATCTTGTAAATATCCATTTGAATAACATTTTCCTTTTTACTCATTTTAGAGATCCTTGTTCTGGTGAAAATGTAATGGTTTTTTTCCTCTAAGGCCTAATCTTGTATGCCCTTAAAATTTTTTGATTTGTTTCTTTTCGTTCTTTGCTAAGTTTTTCTTTAAGTTGAAGATTTTGGCGAATATATTTTTCAAATGTAACTTCGTCTTGATTGTTTTTCGGTTTTTTTATGCTTGTTTTTGGCTTATCAAGAGAAATAACGTTTTTTATTTGCTGTTCAGCCATGGTTTGCTCTCCTTGCCAATTGTTACATAAGATATTAGTACATGAAAATTTTACTGTACTCTTTTTGTTGAAATTTATCCTTTAAGCAGGTGTTAGTTTTATTAAGCTCCCCTAACTAGAGTAACTGTCTTTTTAAAAAAATCTACAAAGATCTATGGAACGTTAAGCTTTCTTATTTTTTTGTTTGCGAAACCCTTTTTATTCATTTTTTGGCAAAAGCCATTAAAATTTATCCAAATTATGGATAAACACTTCAAAACACGCCATCTATATCCATATTTCTTTTATTAAAGAAGTTTTAAAGAAAAATTCACAGTTCGAGGTTATTTATTTACCTCGCTATTTTTATTTATCAAAATTTTAAATATTCAATCGATTTTTGTATTAGAGATTTTCAGTTTTTTGTGGGAAATGTCAATAGCTTCAAGAACACAAGACGCTCCTCTCTTTTTTCCCCCTATTCACTTTCTAGCTAGCTAACTAAAAATAATCTGTGATTTTTATTATTTTCTTGGTGCAAATTTAATCAAAAAGGCTGATTTTTTTAGTAAATTATTTGTATTTATTGATAAATTAATCATAGATTTTTCTATAAATCACTTTTTCTTATGTATCGGTCTCTTTTCAATTTGAAAATTTTCTTATAGACTGAAAATTATCGCATGTTGGTATAAGGCTTTCGAAGTCTCATTTGCATGTTACTTGTAGACTTAAGTGTTTTCAGTGAATGCTTGAGACAGATAAGATTCAGCTAAATAAGGAAAACTCGATGAAAGAATTGGTCTCTTATATTGCCGAGGCATTGGTAGATGAAACGAGTCGAATTAGTATCAATGAAATTGAAGGTAACCAGACAAATATCATAGAACTTAAAGTTGCCAAAGAAGATATTGGAAAAGTCATTGGTAGGCAAGGAAGAACAGCAGATGCCATTCGAACAATTTTAAATTGTGCTGCAGCAAAGATAAATAAGCGCTATATTTTACAAATTATTGATGAGTAGAAAGGACAATAGTGAGACAAGTTGCTCAAGTCTTACTTGGTGCCATAGAGTCGACTATCCTTTCTAAGGATGAAAAAGATTTTCTAAGTTCACACAGCTGTGCGGGTATTACTTTATTTAAAAGGAACATATCTTTAGAAAGTTCTTTTCTTTGTCAAAAACTCACCAGTGAAATTCAGAAAACAAACCTATCTTCAAATTTACCGCTTATTATTGCTGTAGATCAAGAAGGTGGACGTGTTTCTCGCTTTGGTAAAGATTGCCCAAATTTTGGACCCTGTTTAAATCTTGAAAAAGGGCAAACAGATAAAAAATCACTAGAAAACATAAAGTTATATGCATTTCACTTAGGTTTGTTTTTGCAAAAAGTGGGAGTCAACGTAAACTTTGCTCCTGTTGTTGATATTTTAACTTGTGAAGAAAACCTAGCCATTGGTGATCGTGCTTTTGGTAGGTCAGTTGAACAAGTTATACTTCGGGCTCAATCTTTTGCAGATGGTTTACGTCAAGCTAAAGTTAAATCATGTTTAAAGCACTTTCCGGGTCAAGGTGATGCTCTTTATGATACTCATTATAAACCGTGTGAAATCAATCTTGACGAACATTTCATGTGGAAAAGAGAACTTCTTCCTTTTAAAGCTATGACTGCAAATGTTGATATGGTCATGGTTTCCCATTGTATCTACCCCCAATTTTGCTCTTTGGAGGCCAGTCGGTCGTCTGTAATAATGACGGATCTTTTAAAGAAAAAAATGCATTTTTCTGGTTTGATTGTTAGTGATGACATGACTATGGGGGCTGTGACCCAATCAGATGAAGATTTGGGAGAATATATCATTGAGTCTATTGTGGCAGGGTGTGATCTTGTTTTAATTTGCCGCGGACTAGCGGCGTGGTCTAAAGTTTATAAAAGGCTTTCTTTAGAAGCTTGTCATAGTAAAGCCTTTTTTAAACGTCTCGATCAGGCTAGTCAAAAAGTAAATTTGTACCGCCAAAGCTTAGCTAAAGGCCGTTCATTGAGGTCGGCTTTTTAAGACTTATCTTAATGAAAATAAAAGATTTTATTTTTTATTTTTTTAGCTTTCTTTTTTAGCTTTTTCAAAGCTATTTGTTCATTTTGCTTCGAATAGTTTGAGGTGATTTTGAGTTAAGCTCGTTTTTTTTCCTCAAGAGGTTAAAATTTTATCTGATTGTTTATTTAACAAGCTAAAAAAAGATGCTAAAAGTTTAACGATTAATGTCAATAACTAAGAAAAGCTTTGTGGTTGGAAAGTGCTACGTGTTAAAGGCTTGTTTTAGGTAAATAGATGAGTAGAAGAATATGACAAATGAAGTAGAATAAGTAAGTCGAAATTTCATTACTAATATTATTAATGATGACTTAGCAAAAAATAAAAATAGCGCTTATCTTACAACGAGATTTCCACCAGAACCTAATGGGTTTCTTCATATAGGACATGCAAAGTCTATTTGCTTGAACTTTGGCCTATCAGAAGCATACGAAAAATCTCATTGTAACCTTCGCTTTGATGACACGAACCCCTCAAAAGAAGATATTTTATACGAGCAAGCGATTATTGATGACGTTAAATGGCTTGGTTTCAAGTGGGACAAAGATGTCAAGTACGCTTCAGATTATTTTGAGGAGTTGTTTGATTGTGGTGTTCAGTTAATCAAGCAGGGGCAAGCATATGTTTGTGATTTATCTGCTAAAGAGATTAAAGAATACAGGGGTACTTTAACGGAAGCCGGGAAAAATAGTCCATTTAGAACAAGATCCGTTGAAGAGAATTTAGCACTTTTTCATGAAATGAAACAAGGTAAGTTCAAAGATGGTGAAAAAGTTTTACGCGCTAAGATTGATATGAGTTCCGGTAATATCAATATGCGTGATCCAATTCTTTATAGAATAATGAAGATACACCATAGTCGTACAAAGGATAAATGGTGTATTTACCCAACTTATGATTTTACACACTGCTTGTCCGATTCAATAGAGAATATAACACATTCCTTGTGTACTCTTGAGTTTCAAGATCATAGGCCTCTTTATGATTGGGTACTTCATAGTCTCAAAAGAAAGAGTCATCCCCAGCAAATTGAGTTTGCGAGACTTTGTATAAATTACGGTGTTACAAGTAAAAGAAAAATAAAACTACTTGTTGATAAAAATATTGTTGATGGATGGGATGATCCAAGAATTCTAACTCTAGCTGGACTGCGTCGAAGAGGATACACACCTAAAGCAATAAGAAATTTTTGTCATCGAATTGGAATCAGCAAGAAAGAAACAATTATTGACATGAGTATTTTAGAGGAATGTATAAGAAATGATTTGAACGACCATGCTCCCCGTCGTATGTCTGTTTTGGACCCCTTAAAAATTATTATTACCAACTATCCTCAAGGTAAAGTAGAAACACTTCAAGTTCCTCATCATCCACAAAAAAGTGAAATGGGGTACCGGTCAGTATTGTTTTCTCGAGAAATTTATATTGAACAAGATGATTTTTTAGAAGAAGCACCTAAAAAATTTTTCCGACTGGCACCAGGCCAAGAAGTTCGTTTGCGGTATTCCTACGTAATAAAGTGTGAGGAAGTCGTAAAAGATAAAGATGGTGTTATTAAAGAACTGCGTTGTACTTACGATCCTGAAACACTTGGGAAAAAACCTGAGGGTCGAAAAGTTAAGGGTGTTATACATTGGCTTTCTTGTGGGCACTCTGAGAAGGCCCATGTGAGAATTTACGATAGACTTTTCACTAAAGAAAGTCCCTCTTCAGATGAAAAGGATTTTCTTGAAGAAATAAATGAAAGCTCTCTTGTTGAGAAAAAAAATGCTTACATCGAAAAAAATATTGAAGGAGACCGTAAATCCGCATCTTTTCAGTTTGAGCGTCTTGGATATTTTTGTTTAGACAAAACATTAGGTGGATCAGTGAAAGTTTTCAATCGAACAGTTTCCTTGAAAGATACTTGGGCAAAATCAAAAGAGTCATAATTTAGGAAGAAAATAGAATTCAAAGATTGGATTTAAGGTTTAAGTAAAACATTGACTTTATTTGCGATAAATCTTAGATTGACTCTTTTGTGATCAAATAATATTTTTGCTCTACGCTTTTAGTATGATTGAGGCTCATGGTATTTGGGTTCCGTTTTTGAAAGAGTTAAGCTACCTTGGAAAAGCTCTTCTTGATCCTTATGTATATAACTTTTACCCGTTACCATACTTAGTTTACTCTGATACTTTTGTGTGTTTAGTTCAAAAGAAAGAACAGAGTTTTTTATTTCTGATTCTGAAATCATGTTATAACGAATATCGTTGGGATTTTTTTCTCTTTCAGATAGTCCAATTAGGTCGAGCTCATCAAGGTTTAAATTAATTTTAATCAAACCTTGATCTATATCAACAAAAATATTAGCGCTTTTTTCTTTAGAAGAAGCGCAAATAAATGGAGTTTTGCTGGACGTGTTATAACATCCAACAATAGCTTGTGTTGAAAGATAGCGATCTAATTGCATCACCACCTTTACCTCATCTTTTTTAATATTTATACTTAGACCAACGTCTGGGTATACAGATAATGCCAGGTTATGTTTTGATATTTTTTCACCTGCCTTTTGTTTGTAAGTTAACCATCTGGTTTTCTTTTCGTTGTAAAGGTTTCTAGATTCCATACGTAGTTGGTAATTTTTATTAAAAAGTTCGACCATATATTCATATTTTTCTAACGTTGATATTCTCTCTGCCTCACTTAAGGTCTGAAAATCAGGAAGTTCTAAACCATATACCTCAGGGAAATCATGGTTTAAATTTTTTAGTTCTTTTGCTTGAAAGGAACTTATTTCGGGGAGAGTAGCTTTTTTATCTATTTTGTAGAAGTTATGAATTCTATCATTGAATGTGAAGTCTATATTTTTTTTTATATCCGTCCATGTTAGTGAAAAAGAGCTTAAATTTACATTTTTTTCAAAGTATTTTTCGATATTTCTTGTTAAGTGATCTTTAGCTTTTTCCTTTTTGTCATTGAAATAGATGTAAAATTTTTCTCCACTATTAAGCTTGATTAGTCCTGCAAAAAGAAGGGACGATTTGGATTTGAGTGTTTCTTGCCAATGTTTAGTTTGAAGCTTTTCAATCAAAGATTGTTTTTCTTCTTGAGAGATCTCTATCATTTTCGAACCAGATCTTTTGTAAACTTTTAAAGAAGTTGCAAATACACCTTTTGAACTCCAAAAATAATTAAAATAGTTTTTGGCTTCTAAACTTTCGTTTTCAGGAGTTAAAATATTATTTTTTTCATAATAGCCTTCACAAATGGCAAGAGGTGTTGGTCTTTTGGTAAACTTGTATTCTCTTAAAATATCTGAGCTTGCAAATTTAAGAAGGTTCGAATCGCAGTAGCGATAAAAATCCTCCTTATTTTCTTCTTTCAAATTATTTTCTACCCATGATTTGGTTCGTTCAAGAAGTTCATATGATCCTTCTACCTGATCCTCGTAGAACTTATCTACTTTATCTCTACTTTTTTCTTCTAGTATTTTTTTTGTTGATCTAATTTTTTCTTTTAGTTGCTCAGAGCTTTTCCATCTTAAGAAATCTTTTTCAGCTAGATCCTTAAAGTCTGTATCGATTTTTTTTGTTAAAACAGAGAGGCTTGCGACTTTATTCAGTTGTTCAACATCTGCATTTTTATTCCAAAAAACAACAGAGCCTCCAAGGTTAAGGTCTAAAATATTGTCGTCTTTAAGCTTAAAGCTTTCAGAAAAATTACGGTACTTTGGTTGTCTCAGTTTAGGTGATTCTTTCGAAGATACATCAGGGGTACTGGGACCACAATGGTAATTGAAAAAAATAATTGATAGAGAAAAAATATTTATGAATCTATAAAATTTTTTTTTTATTTCTTCCATGTTTAACTCCCGCAAAAAATTTTACTGATAAAGTTTAGAAAAATATTGAAAAATCCATGGTAATTAAGTCTTTGTTTGGAACATTGAGACTCTTTATTTGCTTTTTTATCTCTAATGATGCTACTAGTGGAACTGGGAAATTTTTCTGCTTAAATGATTTAACTGTGCTGTATGCAAGACGTGCTTCAAAATGGTTAATTTTCTGTTCTGTATTATCTTCGGCTTTTTTTCGAGGAGAGATCTCATTTATTTCATATCGGTCTTGAAATTTGTACTCATAAGAGTATCCCAGTCCCCCCTGCCAACCGCTAGAAAGATCAGCTTGTATTGATGTCCCTAGATTTAACACGTCACCTGTTTTATAGTTGATATTATCTTTTTCAACTTCAATAGATTCATCATTAGTTGCAAGGCGCATATTTTTATTTGATGCGGTTTTTCTTGTGTACTTAAAATATTGATTAAAAAATACTTCGGGAATTATATGTTCATCGAGAATAAAGCTTGTGAAAAAATCCCATGTACCACTTCCAAATGGTAAATCGTTGAGAATGTCTGTGTTACTCACTCTTCCGCTTGGTATAGTTAGACCGTTTGTAGTTGCACACTTTAAAAAATCTTCGTTTAAAAAACGGTACTTTGTGGCTAAGGTTATGTCGCCTATGCCTTCTCCTTGCCAGTTCTTTAGTGTCGAAAAATTATTATCAAGAAGCTTTTGGTTTAAACCATCGACAGCATTATTCACTTTGTGAGCAACATCTCTAGCTGCTTGTGTTTGGTTATAATCTTCGCTGTGAAGTGCTGCTATAAAATCTTTTGCATTTTGGTCTTCTTTAAACCCAAGAGATACAGCGACTTTTGCTTGATAATAAGGAATAGCAATAGCCATAGTTAAACTATCGGATATACCGTAAGATAAAACAGGAACCGTAACAGCAACATTAGCTTTCATATCAGCTAAGAAATTTCCTAAGCTGTCGTTTAGGTTGAATTTATCTTTCAAAAAAGATTTAAGAAGAAGCTGCTTCGTTCCTGTTTCTTTATCGACTATTTTTTGAAATGTTAGATCTTTTTCAAGCGGTTTAGCAAGAGGCTCTTTTTTTCCTTGGGAATTGTATTTTTCACTTATTGAAGTTGTAATTTGTTTTACCGTAAAATTTCTTATTCCTTTTGGTAAAACAGAGGTTTTTTCGAAACCATATAGATTTTGGAGTTGATTAAGAAAAAAAAATGGCAATAAAACAAAAAATTTTACTGAGCCTCTCACTTTAGTTCTCTCCTTGGTTAATTTTAGTCAGGATCAGATGGTTGATATATCTAGTCTAGCTGGTCAATAAGACAGTTTTTCCAGTTATCTTTATTAATACATTTATTCACTTTTCCCAGTAACTCTGTCATGAGACCCTTGTAATAAATTGTTTCTGGCTCTCTTCCTCTCGGTAATTCTCCAAGGTCTTCTAGTTCGTTTAGAGTTTCAATACGACTTTCTAATTCTTGTTTAGCTGATTCAACTTTGTTGAAATTTTCTTTTTCTATAGCAATAGCAATTTTTGCTTGTGCTACGTAGTATGCGTTTTCGTGAAAATCCTCTCCACTCAAAGGATCGGGAAAAGGACGATAGATTCGTGCTTGTGCTTGAATAGCTCTTTCTGCAAATACGAGAGCTTCTTTAGGGTCGTATAAACCAACTGGTTTTGCTTTTCGGTTACCTCTAACTGCAGACATAATTCGTAGAATTCCTCCTCCTTCGAATCCTCCCACATAGTTTCCTTCCGACTTTGTCGCTTCAAGAGCAGGTCCTTGTGCTGAACGCATTTTCATAGCCCACTTTAAACGTCCAGCAACACTCTCTGATAGTTTGCCTCTAAAGCCAAGACAAGAAAGTGTAAAATAATGGTATTCTTGTCTGTTGGTTTTTTTAATACTACTAACGGTTTTTAAACACTTTTCAAAAACTTTTTTTCTCACCTCGACCTTTACACCACCAACAACACCACCACGATAAATATCTAAACGAGCTATTTGTGATACAGCAAAAACTCTTTCATCTTCAGAAATGTTTTCAGAAAGTTTTTGTTCATATATCGATCTTGCCTGTGTTGCTACTTCAAAACCTTCGTGTCTTCGTTGAAATAAATCATCAGCTTGAGTAAAGTCTGCGGCTACACTGAAAAATGAAAATGTGGTCGATACAGCTATCATGATGCGTGAAAGTGTCTTCATGCGTGAAATCCCCTATTGTCATGTTGTTTAAGTTTGTCTTCTTTTTTTTAATACTTATTAAGCTTTGTCAATCAATTAATAAAAAGGTTTAGATTCTTTAAAATCGGAATTGGGTAAATATCTGGTATTTTTTTGTTTTACAGTTTTCTTCTTATAAAATATTTTTAGATGAAAAAAGATAAGGATAATTTTTCACTTAAGACTTGTTATATATTTTTTATTATATTAATTGGCTAATTAGTGCTCAAAAAAAAGGTATATATATGCGTTTTGAAATAAAAAATATGGTCTTTTTTATTGTTTTGATAACACTTTTTTCTCAGTACATACTTCTGGGTAAAGGACAAGTTGTTTTAGAAGATGATATTATGTTCGACGAAAAGCATGATATTTTGACTCAAGGATATCTTCAAATGTCATCTTTAACAATGAAAAAAGTAAAAGCTGAACAGTCTGATTTAAGAATGTATGATATTGATAATCTGATAAGTAAGATGGGGCAAGACGATTTAATAAATATAGCAAAAGCATCTGTCGTTTTTTCTGACGTCGATTGTAGTTTTTTCAAAGTTTCAAGTATTTTGTCGAATTCAAAGTATATAAAATCAACTTTTGCTGACGGAAAATTTAAAGTTTTAGGACCTTCAAGTTTAAAAGCTGAAAAAAATTATTGGATAAAAAAAATAACTTCAAATATTCATTTTTCAGAGTACGACTTTGATAAAGATGAAGGCCTTAATATGGAAAGAGAAGATGCTGATATATACTCGACATATATCTCAGTTAATTTACCTTTGAAACTTATCACCTCAACTAAGTCAGAAGAAAAAGATATCTCTTTTGGGTCAAAAGGTGCAAGAACTTTAAATTACTACTACGCTTTCAACGAGAAGGATATTCTACAAGTTTCAATTAAAATTTTGACATTAAAAAAAGAAGAACTTTATAACACTGTGACATATAAGGGTTTGGGGATTTGGGGACAAATTAAAAAAAATAGTTCAAGAGCCCAAATTGATGGAACATTGGTGGCTACAGGGCAGGTTAAAAGTCTGATTATGAAATCTAAAATTTAGTTTTTTTACGTAAGCTGGCTTAAAGTATAAACTAAGCCTACGCAAAAGCCAAAGATAAGATGAGCCAAAAAATGAGATACAGCTACTCCAAAACCTGCTTTCTTATATTTTTCAAGTGGATGATGTTCAGCTACTAGAATTGTCAAGAATAAAGAGACTATGACACCATGAACGATTCCAAGTAAAGAACCACAGACGATATAGCCGACAGAAAACTTGCTTAGATTTGGAACAAGATGGAAAATGAGTATATATACGCAAGTAAAAATTGTACCAGCATTAAAGTGTATAAAAAGACCAGGAAGCAGTGCGTTTTTTTCATCTCTAGTGATTAAAGAGCCGATGGCTCGAATCATATCTGCATTCACAATATTGAAACCTGTCACAAACCATAAAAAAATTGACATGGCTCCTGTAGATAAAAGGCCTGTGATAATCGATGTTACGATAATTTCCATAAGCTCTTCCTTCAATAAAATTAAACTTTACATTTTTTGTGTTTACGATTTCATCGTTTTTTATCGGCACTCATCTTTTTTAATTAAGTTTCTTGTATTGAAAATGCACCTTTCGAGGTAAATCTTCTTACTTATAAAATCTTCTAGACTTGATTTGCCTATTGGATAGGATTAACTTACTAAAAAAACTAACTTAAAACTAATTTTTTTTTAATATATAGTGCTGCAATATTTATTCTGTTCATTAAATCTTAGGTTTGATTCATTAGATCTTTGAACTTGCTATTAATTTTCATCTTGGTTCTTTTTTTTTTTCCGTGTTAACCTAAAAATAAAACAATAAATAGGAGTTCTAGCTTTGTTTGATATTTTTTTTAATAAAGTCATGATTTTAGAGGTGCTTCCCCTTTGGATGAAAGAGCCTCTTTTGGGTATAGAAAAGTTTTCTTTGTGGCAGGTCACTGGTTTTTTCTTTTTAATTTTATCTGGGCTTATTGTAAAAAGTATTTTTAATTATACTATTTTAAGATATATAAAAAAAATTTTTCTTAAAGTCTGGAGTAGCTCTTATGCAGAGGTTTTAAATGAAGCCGTAAAACCTCTAGGTTATTTAGTTTTTTTAGTTTTTGTAGGAACGTTCTTGTCTGGACTTGGGTTTAATCCTTTTATCAACAAGATTTTATCTTCAGCTTTAAGTAGCCTATCTATTCTTTATGTTGTTGTTTTCGCCTATAGGTCTATAGATGTCTTTTTGACTTTTTTAAAAGAAAAAGCTAGTAAAACTAAATCAAACCTTGACGACCAGCTTGTTCCTTTAATTGGAAGAGCACTAAAAATCACAACAGTCATTTTAGGTGTTATCTTTGTTTTACAAAATCTAAATATTGATGTGACCTCTTTGTTGGCTGGTGTTACCATTGGTGGCTTAGCTTTTAGTTTTGCAGCAAAAGATACTATTTCTAATTTGTTTGGTTCTTTAACTATTTTTATTGATAAGCCTTTTACAGTAGGAAACTGGGTTAAACTTCCTGAAACAGAAGGAATAGTTGAGTCAATTGGTTTTCGCTCAACTAGAATTCGTACTTTTTATAACTCTTTGGTGACAGTTCCAAACAATAGATTTACTGAAGTCAGTGTTGATAACATCGGTCTGCGGCGTTATCGCAGGACTCGAACAAGCATAGGTGTTGTGTATAATACATCTCCTGATAAGATCGAAGCTTTTTGCAACGGAATACGAGTTATTTTAAAAGCTCATCCAAAAACAAGAAAAGATTATTACGAAGTTCATTTTACTGGTTTCGGAGATTTTTCTTTGAATATTTTAGTTTATTTTTTCCTAGAAACAAGCTCTTGGTCAGATGAGTTGAGAAGTCGACACGAAGTTTATCTAGATATTTTACGTTTAGCACAGAAACTTTCCGTTGAAATGGCTTTTCCTACACAAACTCTTCATTTTCATGATGCATCTAAATCTCCTGTAGAAAAAGAAAGGGACTTAGGCGTAGGAGAACTTGAAAAATCTGTTGCCGAGTTTCAAAGTCACGGCAAAGAATACATTGCACCAGGGCCACGACTTGGTGAGGCTTATTATAGCCAGAAGTAGTTTGTTTTATATCTATAACCTACTGTAAAAGGTATAACTTCCATAGATTTTTTTTATTTATCCACAGTTTTTACACAAGAAGCTTTCAAGTAAAAAGGCTCGAAAAATACGGTTTTACAAAAACATAAATGAAACTATTAATACAAAGTTTACTTATTGAACTAAAGTCTGTCATTGTGCCAGGCCTCTTTTACTCTTTTTAAGTCTTCTGGTACATCAACTGATATAATTTGATGAGAGGTTACTTTTACCCCTATGGAATAACCATGATCAAGCCATCTGTTTTGTTCCAGTTTTTCCATCTTCTCAAGTTGTGATTCAGGTAGAGTAATAAGATCCTTGAGAATATTTGCTTTAAAGCCATAGATACCAATGTGTTTATAAAAAGATGCTGATGCAAGCCAGTTTTCTATTTTTTTATCTTTTACAAAAGGTAGAGGAGTACGACTAAAGTATAGAGCTTTACTTTTTTGATTAAAGACAACAAATGCACTTTCCTTATCCTTGAGATCAGCTGGATTTTCAATTTTTTTTGCCAGTGTAGCAATTTGTGTCTCTTGTTTGTCTAGTTGTTGAAGAAGAGCTTCAATTTGCTCGAAGTGAATAAGAGGCTCGTCTCCTTGAACATTTATGACTTGGTGAATTATTTGTTTACTTTTTTCTTGTATCTTTTGGTATGCCTCAAAACAACGAGATGTACCATTAACATGATCTTTGGAGGTCATGATAGCTATGCCACCAAAAAGGCGAACAGAATCGAATATAAGTTTATCATCTGTTGCTACAACCGTTTGTGGAATAATCTTTTTAACTCTTTCGTAAACCCACTGAATCATAGGCTTACCAAAAATATCGATCAGAGGTTTCCCTGGGTATCTTGTTGAAGAGTAACGAGCGGGTATGATAGCTAATCTGTTCATTATATCTCCACTAGTAAATTGATTTTTTAGGAACCTCTTTAGTGAAAGGAAAAGCTGTTGATGTAGGAAAGGTTTTCTTTGAGAAAAGGTTTTATCTCTTCTTGTGGCAGGCCTTCTTCAGTCCAAAGACCTGTGTTTTTAATTAGACAAGCTTTTATTTTGAGGTCATGTGAAAGTGCTTTGACATTATGATAATTGTCATCAAAAAAAATACTTTTACCTTCAAGGTCGATATCAAACCTTTCATGAATTAATTTTTTTACCATAAAGTGGAAATTAGAAAAAGGTTTGCCAAACCAATGTGCCTTAAGGCCAGAATATTTTTCTAGTTCTTTAACATAGTGACCTAAAACTTTAAACATTCCCTTTTTGGAATAAACGTGAAAGTCAGGGTTTGTACAAATAAAGGGTATGTGAGGTTTCGTTTTTAAGTGTTCAGCAAGCGGAAGAAAATATTTTTCGTTATTTTTTTGGAATGAGGAAAGAAAAATAATAACTTCTGCTTCTTCTATTTGGTCTGTTTTTATTACGCCAGTTTTATCAAGGTAACTCATTGATTCAGGCCATCCGAGGACGTAGCACTTTTTCCCTCTAATCATAGCATTAATGTTTTCTTCATATCTTAGTCCAAGACCTGAGGTCAGTACTTTTTCTTTGTCGATTTCAACTCCTATACTCAAGAGCTTTTTATGGATAGCGTCTATGCCTATGGTCGAATTGTTGCTGACAAGAAAAACATTTTTTCCTTGTTCTTGAATTGTCTTCACAGCTTCTTTTATACCAGAAACAGGGCCATCTAAGTTATAGATAACTCCGGCTGCATCAAGAAGAAAATTTTCTATCTTTTCTTCACTCAAGAGCTCTTCAAGCGTCGCTTGGTTTAAACTTTTTTTTGTCATATGTTTTCTAGCCTTGTTTAATCTAAATTATGGGCAAAATAAATATAGATACTAACACTGTTTTTTCTTCCTTTCGAGTTGAACTTCTTTTTCTAGGTAAGTTGCTTTTTTGACGGTCAAGTCTGATCGAAACTAAAAAAGCTAAAATTATTTTTTCGTCGCCAGAGTTTATATGAAAATTTTTTAGATAAAAATCTCGCATAAAATATTTTTTTTCCTATTGATTTGATACTTCCAAAGACAGCGAAGCCATAAGGAGAGTCTGGCAGATTTTTTTTTTTTGCCCGTCTAAGAGACTTATAAAACGAGTTTTTTTTCTAAATTTTGCCTTAAGTTTATGTTTTTAAGTATGTAAATAGGCGACTAGAGAAGATCCTTGTGGCGCTTTTTCTAGTTTCTTTGCATAATCATCATTGACTAAAAAGTTTTACCAACGTAAAAGTTAAGCCCTTAGTGGATGGCGCTTTAGCTCAGTTGGTAGAGCAGAGGACTGAAAATCCTCGTGTCCCCGGTTCAATTCCGGGAGGCGCCACCATCAAGGACATTCTGCTAGGAATAATCTATGGAAAATTTTATTATCACAGTACACATTCTTGTTTGTCTTTTTATGATTTTGGTTGTTCTCGTTCAAGGAGGAAACCAAGGAGGCATGGGAGCCGCTTTTGGTGGAGGAAATACTCAGGGAGTTTTCGGGGCAACTGGAGCCACTTCCTTTTTGGGTAAGTTAACATATGGTGCCGCTGCTATTTTTATGGTAACCTCCATAAGTCTTTCAATCTTACAAGGGGCTGGACCAAACTCAAATCTGGGTGAAAAGCTTCAAAAAATGTCTCTTGATAAAAATCCTGTTATAGAAGCAGCGCCAAAAGAACTTGAAACTCAAGAAAAAACGAATCCTTAAAGATTTTTTTGTTTTTTGAGTTTTAGATAAAACCTTATTTTTATGCGAAGGTGGTGGAATTGGTAGACACGCACGCTTGAGGGGCGTGTGCCGCAAGGCGTGAGGGTTCAAGTCCCTCTCTTCGCACCAATCTTTATACCTATAATTTATTTCATAAATGAAGATTTCTTAGCTTTGTTGTCGACTGTGATTTGGAAAGAATCTTTTGTTGGCGAATTTTTCTTTCTATTCTTATTAGATCAATTTTAGATTTTTCTCTTCGAGCTTTTATTTCGGATTTGATTTCTTCGTATTTTCCAGCAATCATCTGTAAAGACGAGACTAGTTCTTCTTTATAAGAGTCACAAGCAAGCAGGTAATGTTTTTCATATTGATCGACGATGAAACTTTGATTTGCTATGACTGGTTTGTGATTGGAAAATATAATTTTTAAAATCTTAGACTTCCCTGTTGAAATTTCCATAAGCTCTTGGCCTTTGTTTTTATAAATAAAAAAATTCAAGATAACTTGAAAGCTTTGCTCACCTTTAAAAGCTTCTTCGATGGCATAATTTACAGCAGCTGCTTGTTCTTGTCTCACCGCTTGAAGGAAAGCACTTTCTTTTTTGCCGCGAAATATAAGACATAGGGTTTCCCAGCAAGGGGCTCCGCTTTGAAGTTCATTGTCCATAAAGTTTATGTGGGTAGGAGTTACTTTTGTTACAAATTTTTCGAGGGCTTTTGCAAAAAGTTCCTTTTTTTGTTCAAGATTTTTTTTACTCTTAAGCGTTTCTTTTAAGCTAAAGCTTTTTCTCTTCCACATAGAGTAGGAATTAAAGCTTCCAAGAAAAATACAAAGACTTACAACTATTTTTTTCATTAAGCTACTTTTCAGTTTTATTTTTTTGTCAGGAAAAAACAATTTTCACAATTATTTTAGATCACTAGACAATTTTTTTCACTTGCGCTACCACCAACGTAGTGTTTTTTTTTGAGGCTCGGGTAAGTTTTTGTAAGACTCATCCTTTTGTCTTAGAAGGAGGTTTTTTCTTAAAAGACTTGTCCGTTATGAAAGACTATAGAGGAAAACTATTTTTGAACCAAAAGGAATTTTACCTATGCAGCAACACCTTAGTATCAACGACGAGGTCCGTAAGTTTTTGTCACAAGATAAGCTTTTACTGATTGATGGTCAGTGGCAAGAAAGTCGTAGTGAGAAAACTATAAATGTGGAAAACCCTGCAAATGGGGATACATTAAGTCAGCTTATTCACGGTGGACAAGAAGATATTAATCGAGCTGTTGAGGCAGCAAGAAAAGCATTTGACTCTGGTCCATGGCGATCAATGACAGGTTCTGAGCGATCAAGGCGTCTTTGGAAATTAGCTGATTTAATCGAGCAAAACACTGATACTTTTGCCCAACTTGAAAGTCTCGATAACGGCAAACCGTATACCGTTGCTAAAGCAGCAGATGTTCCTTTAAGCGTTGATATTTTCCGTTATATGGCAGGTTGGTCAACAAAGATACACGGTAAAACAATCCCTCTCAGTGTTCCTTATACGCCCGATTCGTCCTACTTGTCTTATACTTTGAAAGAACCCGTTGGAGTTATCGGTCAAATCATTCCTTGGAATTTCCCACTCCTTATGGCTGCTTGGAAGTTAGCACCAGCCCTTGCTTGTGGCAATACGGTTGTTTTAAAGCCGGCAGAACAGACATCTTTGAGTGCTTTAAAACTTGGTGAGTTGATTATGGAAGCTGGAATCCCAGAGGGAGTTGTTAACATTGTGACAGGTCATGGTGATACGGGATCTTTTCTTGTGGATCACCCTATGGTTGATAAGCTTGCATTTACCGGATCCACTGAAGTGGGTAAACAGATTGTTCGAGGGGCTTCTGGTAACCTTAAAAAGGTTTCTCTCGAGCTCGGAGGAAAATCTCCAAATATCATTTTTGCTGATGCTGACATAGAAGCTGCTATTGAAGGTGCAGCAAATGCTATTTTCTTCAATCATGGTCAATGCTGTTGTGCTGGATCAAGATTGTATGTTGAAAAATCTGTGTACGATAAGGTTTTAAGTGGTGTGTGTGATTTTGCAGACAAAATCAAACTTGGGAATGGTTTTGATTTATCGACTCAGATGGGGCCGTTAATTTCTCGAGAGCAGTTTGATAAGGTTTGTTCTTATATTGATTCGGGTAAACGTGAGGGTGCTGTTGTTCAAGCTGGAGGTAGTGGGCTTGATCAAGCTGGATATTTCGTTAAGCCAACTGTTCTGGCTAAAACCCACAAGAACATGCAAGTGGTTCGTGAAGAAATCTTTGGACCTGTTGTTGCGGCTATCCCGTTCAGCTCCGAAGAAGAATTGATTGAAGAGGCAAATGATTCAAATTATGGTCTGGCTGCAGGAATTTGGAGTCAAGATGTTTCAAAGGCTCACAAAGTTGCTGAAAAACTTAGAGCAGGAACAGTGTGGGTAAATTGCTATAATATTTTCGATGCTTCATTGCCTTTCGGTGGTTATAAAGAGTCAGGTTGGGGTCGAGAGATGGGAGATGAAGTTTTAAACCTTTACTTGGAAACAAAATCTGTTTGCATCAAAAAGTAAGGTGATAAAGATCAGATTTTTTCAGCTTATATAAAGATCATTGAGTGGTTTAATTTTAGGGTTTACAGCATAAGAATCAAAGTTTTCTACGCCCTTTTCTTTTAAAAGCTCTTCGTCCGTAAAAAAGTTACCACTACAAGATTTTGCATCCTTTTTTAAGATCTCAAGCAAAGCATCACTGACAATAGAAGGCTTTCTAGCAGCTTGGAGCATTTTTTCTCCTCCAAGGTGCTTGATAGCTGCGGTGGCTATAATCGTTTTTGGCCACAGGGCATTGACGCCTATACTGTGCGGTTTTAACTCATGGGAAAGTCCTAGAACACACATGCTCATACAATACTTTGACATCGTGTAAGCCAAGTGTTTTTCAAACCACACGCCTTTCATGTTAAGAGGTGGGGAAAGATTTATGATGTGAGGATTGTTACTTTTCTTCAAAAAGGGCAGACAAGCTTGACTTGTGAAGTAGGTTCCTCGCGCATTGATATCAAACATGAGATCATAGCTTTTAGGGGAAGTTTCTTCCGTGTTTGTTAAAGAGATGGCACTTGCGTTGTTAATTAAGATGTCGATGCTTGAGAATGTTTCGATGGTTTTCTCAACGGCTTTTTTTATTTGTTCTTCAAAACGCACATCTACTACTAAAGGAAGCGCTTGTCCTCCAAGCTTTTCTACTTCTTCAGCAGTTTCATCTATTGTGCCTGAAAGTTTAGGGTGGGGAGTTTTTGTCTTAGCACATAGTGCAAGATTTGCTCCTTCTTGTGCAAGGCGACAAGCGATCTCTTTTCCAATTCCTCGACTTGCTCCAGTGATAAAAACCGTTTTATTTTTTAAAAGAGTCATTAGATTTTCCTGTTATGTCCATTTTTTTTGCTCAGCTTGTCTGAGCTTAAAAAAGTTTCATTCACTTAAGGAAATAAAAAAAAAATCTTTGAATTGATACAAAAAAAAGAAGAAAAGCTTATTTAAGCTTTTCTTCTCTTACTAAGTTACCTTCAAAATTTTTTTTAGATTAGATCTAAGTTTACCTATAGCTTTTGTTTTTTAATAAGCTTCACCGCTTTGATCGTCATCTGTACTTTTATCTTCATCATGCTCGTGATCATCGTTGTGATCATCGTTGTGATCATCCTTATCATTCTGGTGAGCATCCTCGTGATCGTGATGATCTCCATCGTGGTGGTGGGCATCCTCTTGATCTTTATCCTCATTTAAATGCATTTCTGGATTAAGTAGAAAGTTAACAAAGTTAAGTATATCTGCGATATTTACTTTTCCATCCTTATTTACGTCTGATCTGTGACGTTCTTCTTTTTCTTCATTCTCATCTTCACTATTACTTAAGACATCTTGAATAAGTAGAACAAGATCTGTAATGCTGACTGTTTTATCTTGATTGATATCAAATATTCTATCGCGAGCTTCTTCAGGTTCGACACAATGACCGAGTGAGTCCACTATTTTTGTGCCGTTTAACTCACCGCTACAATCTTTGCAATACCCTGCATCAACTACAATATGATCACCAAGTTCAAGAGTTTGATCATAAGTGTAATAAGTATGACTACTATCATCAACATTTACAGGGCAGTGTTTTGTACTTTCAGTTCCATTTTTCGGCTTCCAAAGATTATCTCTTTCTTTCGTGAGATCAAGAGCTGGATATGAAAATAACTCATTTAAAGTACTGTATTCTTCAGATGAGTCTAGTTGACAAGCTACAATAAATTTTGAACCTTCTACTTTTTTACATTTTTTCTCCTCAGCAGCATCAGAAGTATCATGACCTTCGTGTTTTTCTGATCCTTCGTGGTCTTCATGTTCTTCTGGATCTGGACAATCATCAGTTGTAAAGTCGTCTTTAGTGTATTTTTCAACTAAGAAATGATTATCTTTCTTTGCCTTGGTTGGGAATTTAAAGCCAGGTATACTTGCGTCGTAGTCATAGTCATGTTCTACCGTAGCAACATGAATGATTCCGCCAGGGCAAAGAGGTTCAAAGTGAGATACATCAAATTTAATTGTTGAGCAAGTTGAGCCGTCTCCATTTGGAACACCACATTCATCGTGTATAGCACTTGATGAACATTCCATGTAGATATCAAGCTTTCCATCACCAAAACAAACACCGTTACAGTCTCTATCCTTATCTTCGCAAAAATGACCGTTCACGTCAGCAAGACACTCATCTTCTGCCTCTTCAACACAAGCACCACAATTATCTAGGTAATCTGTTCCACCGCACTCATCATCGCAGTCTTTAGTTGCAGGGCCTTGACAAACTCCAAAACAGTCTGCAACGGCATCACCATGACAAACTCCTAAACAGTCACGCTCAAAAGGTTCACAATATTTTCCATTACGATCTTCAGCACAATCACGACTACTACTAGGGCAATTACCACACTCATCTAACGAATCTTTATCGCAGCAAGTTCCATACTTATCGTTACGACCTGATCCACCAAGATCCCCGTTGCAGTCTTTTTTACAGTCATTGCTTGGGTCTTCATCACAAAACCCACAGCGATCAAGGTGAGCTAAACCATTACACTCTCCTCGACAATCTTTTTTCGCCTCACCATCACAGACTCCTTCACAATCAACAATTGCAAGTCCGAATGCTTCATCAGCGCAATCTAGACAGTCGTGACTTTCTGGAACACCCTCTTGATAACAGCCACAAGGACCTTCTGTTTTGTCGCCATGACAATCACCATTACAATCTCTTTCTGAGTCAAGGCAATATCCATCGCCAAGGTCAGTGCACTGATCTGCATCTTTATCAGTAGCAATATCATTTGGGACACATCTCTTGCAGTCATCAATACTAAATGCTTCATAATCTTCTTTATCTACCCACTCGCCTCGACAATCAACCTTGTCTTTATCTCTACAAACTCCTTCATTATCAACAAGGTGTAGCATATCTTTTTCTTTTGAAAATTCCCCCATACAGTCTTCAACTTGAACCTGACATTCGGAGCTACAAGAATTACTATCAGTATTTTCTGAGTCTCCATCATCGCAACCTTCAACGATAAATTCAGTATAGTGTTTAAAAACTGGCTGGAAGTGCTCTTTATCCAATAAAGAAATATTTGAGTACACTTCTTGGTAGTCAAAATCCTCACCTTTTTCAAGAGCTTTCCAGCTTACGCCGTTATATGATGGTTCACCTTTAATTGAATCATATACTGCTTTACCAGTAATGTGGATGAAGCGTTTCTCTCCTTTTTCTAAATGAACTTCGTAAAAGAGATTATTTTTCAAAGCTTCAGAGATTTCTTCAGAACTTTCTTGCTCCAGAGAAAAGGCAGAAGCTGTTATAACAGGCTCTAAATTGTCAGAGTTATGATCTTTTGATAAATAGACATCAAGGTTTTTACGGTCTTTTGTCCAGAATACATAAGTTGCTTCTTTAGGAGCTCTAATAAGACCAGAAATTGAGTAGAAGTAGGAATTCTCACCCTCATCGATACCAGGATCTGTTAGAGCTTGCGTGTCTGTTTCATCTAAGGGAGTTAGTGTATTTAAATAAGTTGGGTTTGGAGCAGAGAATTTACCTTCTAGGTTAAACTTGTCCCCACCGACGCAAGAATTAGAAGCATCAGTCGAATCGCAGGCTATGGTTTCACCATACCTCTTATATTCAAAATATAGCGAGTCTTGATCAACATGAGAGTTTTGTATCTTGTCACCACACCTATTTTCGAACTTGCAGGATCCATCTTCAACTTGAGCTTCATAGTCAAAGTTTGTTGCTAGTTCATCCGTGCAGCCTTTTTTCTTTTTGAGTTTGTCTTCTTGACATGAAGGCTCTTCAACAAGAGGTAAGGCTTTTGTTCCACCACCACAAACACAGCAGTCTCTGCTTGCATCAAAACCTGTAGAAGCAGAATTGTATTCACCACCACAAGAACTTGAAGATTCAAACTCATTTTCATCATAGTATTCACATGATCTACCAAGAGAGTCTACACCATTTAAGTTGTTGACACACACATCATCTGAGTCATCATTTTCAACGATACATTCTCCGTAAACACCGTCACATGGACCTGGTATTTTTGCCTCAGGATCATAGTTTACTGCCTCTGGGTCCATACAGCCTTCAAGATCAGCGCATATTCCATTTTCTGGTCCAAAAATACAAGCTGTTTCAGAAAGCTGCACCGTAGCATCATCTTTAAAGTTACAGGCATCCTCAAGCAAACAACCATCTACTTCAGGAGTCTTTTTACCACAGTCACCTCCATCCCAGTTAAATGCACTACAGTAAAGGTCTAGATCACATTCTTCGTTTGAAAGTCGATTCAAATCTTCTTTTTTAATGTCAAGGAATAAGCATGAAACGCTTGGGTAGTATCTTTTTTGACCTGCAACTTCTTTTTCTAAAAGACAGGTGCTGTTGTCTTTTACTTGAGCTGTTGGGTTGTAGTTTATGGCATCTTCTCTTTGACACCCTTTAAACTTACACTCGCCTTCAACGTTAGCAAACTCATCGAAGTTTGTAGCTTCTTTGTCCATACAACCTTTTTTAGAACAAGAGTCATAAAGTTGATATGTTGCGTCTTCATTATAGTTATCAAAATAAGAATCCATACAACCAAAGATTATATCGTTATCATCGATTGTGTCTTGAGAGAATTCACAAGTTCCATCTTCTTCTTCGGCTTCAGAATCGTAATTTGTTGCATCACTTTGCTTACATCCTTTTTTCGAAGGAAACTCGCAAGTATCCCCTGATTCTAGTTCAGCTTTAAAGTTTTTTGCATCTATTTCTTCACAGAAGTTTTCAGCGCCTGTGAACTCTTCACATCCACTACAGTCCCAGTTGAAAGTTTTTAATATATCAAACTTTGAGTAACCAATGGAAAGAGCTTCATCACAGTCTTTTGCTCCAAATTCATGGTGGTCGAAGTGACAACCTGTTCCTGTGCTTCCACTTCCACTTCCACTTTCATCAGCTAAATCTTCTGCACAAGTTGTTCCTGTTGGAGGAGTGTCAGAACATTCAGAATCATCATGGATATTTGCAGCTGAGTTGTAAGTACAATACTCTTCTTCCATGCAACCACGAACTATAGATACTCTTATTTCTTGGCTTCCAACTTTTTCAGTAGTTCCTGGAAATCTATTTTCTCCCCAAGGTAAAAGCCAATTTTCATCGTGGGAGAAAGCACCTAAGTATTCAGTTGCCTCGAAAAAACCATCTTGATCAAGAAGGTCCACATTATCAAGAGTATACGCAACTCCATTTAACTTGGGCATTGGATCATCATTAAAGTTGTCACCCATAAATATGTCTGAATCATCTGTGTCTGAATAAAGGATACTATCTGTGCTGTCATCTGTTGTAAAAGTATTAAGTAAGGTAGAATCATCATTTTCGGTGACCATGTAAATTTTTGAAATATAGAAGCTTTCTGGATTATCTTTTTTCTCGTCTGGTGTTTGAGTAAAACTTCCAAGAAAATCGTCAAACTTAACATACATACCCTCAGGAGGAAGATCAGTACCTGTCAGGATATTTTTGATTTCTCCACTTACATTCCCTTTTAATTTAATAAGATGTTCATAATAACCTAGAATCGTGACATTAGAAAGTCTTGGATTTGTTACACGTAAGTCATCTTCTCCTAGAATTTTTATTGCGGACTCGCTTGCGGTTGAAGTTATAAGATCAATAAATATAAATTGACCTCGTCCATTATATCCACTATCCATTTGAAGATTATCTTTAACTGATTCTAAAATACTAACATACTTAAAATCAGCTGTTCCACCTTTAAATACAAGTCCATCATCATTTGAATGACGGATCTCAATATTTTCTATAGTCGTTTTACTTCCAACACCAACAAACTCTAAAGCTGGCAAAGTTGTCCCAGCATGAAGGACTTTAACAAATTTTAAAACACCTGAATTATCTTCTGGCTTATCTCCTCCACCAGTTCCGTAGCCGATAATCTCTTGAAGTGTATCAGCTGCTTCTCTTGTGAAGAAATCCCCTTGAATCGGAGCTCTACCAAAGATGTGAATCCCATCCCACTTTCCCCCTGGGCTAGATAGCAGTTCGTCACTGCTTGACGTGAAAGTAATAGCTTGATCCTTTGTTCCTTGAGCATCAATTTTTGCTCCTCTTTCAATGACCAGTGAAGTGTCTTCATCAGCCAAGATAGTTGTTCCAGGCTCTATTTTTAATGTGGCACCTTCTTTGACAAATACTCTACAGTTTAAGATATGAATGAAGTCCTTTCTTAAAACCGTGTCGGTTTTTATTTCTAATGGTTCAGTAGAAGGACAAATTTCTTTTTTAAATTTTATATTATCATCTAAAAGATCTTGTAATTTCGGCTCTAATGTGTCCTGATCAGCTTCAGTTTTAAGAAGAACTGAATATTGTTTGTTAGCCAAAAGATCGCTGTAAGACAAGTCATAGTCCGTTGAATTATTTTCATCGCTACTTTCGTCGTCAGTATCAGTGCTTTCATCATGTGTATCAGGTCCTTTAAGAATAATATTAACGTCAAAACCATCTTGCCATTCAAAGCTTAAAGTTGCTGGGTCATTGCTGTCGTCTAGTGAAACATTAAACGGCTTTTTATATTCACAATGTTTTTGAGCGTGATATCTCACGCTTTCATCATAATTTGTAGCTCTAGAGTCCTTACAGCCTTTGTAAAAGCACTCACCAGAAATTGTAGCATCAGCTCTATAGTTAAATGCTTTTTGATCCATACATCCAACTTTAATACATTCCCCTTCAATTTCTGCGTCAGAATTGTAGTTTGTTGCATCCTTTTCCTTGCACCCTTTATAGATACATTTATCATTGTCAACGGTGTAAGGGTCTTCTATGTAGTTTGTTGCACTTTCATCACCACAAGCTTGATTTACCGAGTTTGTTTGCTCTTCTGTACCCTCTTTATCTTCACTATGAAGCCAGTTTTGAAGGTCCTCTGAATGTGCTTTATAGTCAAGTTTTTCCTTTTCTTTATCACTAGGGTTTAGATGTTTTAATTCAAGTGTAAAACCTTCTTTGTTTTTTTCTTTAAATTCTACTGTTTGAACTGGTTCATCATTCCATGTTAAGGTAAGTGGTTCACCTCTATCAACGAGAATATACATTGGAATATTATTCTCTAAATTATAACCATCTTCTGACTCAATAACTAGAAATGCTCCAGCAGCTAAAGTTGGATCTGGAAATTCATACGTTACGGCTCCTTCAAGTTTATAATTATCTAAGTCTATCGCAAAACTGTTTATATTTTTTACTTCGATCCATTCTTTGTGATCAGGGTGCCCATCAGCATCAACATAATCAGGTATAAAATTTATTTCATTGATTAAAAGATGATGCTGAAGTTGAAGATCATTTGGAAATGCATCAAAACCATCAAAAACACCATCACCGTCTGAATCTTTATTATTAGGATCCGTTCCCGTATTTTCTTTATCTTCATAATTGTCATCATTTGTTTCATAAATATCTAAAATATGATCACCATCACGATCAGGATCACAATCATCAATGATACCATCTTCGTCTATATCAGTAGGTGTCACACCATAGCCTAAAACTACTTTAGGATTCCTATCATCAACTCTATCTTCGGTAGTTGATTCATCTAGGCATTGATCATTGTCATCGTCAAGGTCAGCATTATCACCAATACCATCACCATCAGTATCAGCCCACTCATCTTTGTCATTAGGGAACTCGTCACTAACATTCTCATAGCCGTCTCCATCTTCATCATTTATATATGAATCTGAGCAGGCGCTACTATCATGTTTCGTAGCTTCAGGGTCATATCCTTCTTGGTCAGCTTCAATCATACACCCCGAGATGTCTTCAACATCAGGTATACCATTATTTCCAACATCTTTATCTTCTTTTTCACCATTTTCATCCTCAAAATCATCATCAAGGCCATCTTTGTCAGTATCAGTAGATCTATCGTAATCTTTCGGGAAAGGATCATTTTCATCAAAAACACCATCATCATCATCATCCAAATCTTCAGTGGCATCTTCACAACCGTCATTATCTAGATCTGTTACTGGACCTTGGCTTGAATCAGAGTTCGAATTCCAATTTGTTTTTGATTCAATCTCAGGGGTGTTGGAATCATTGTCATGATNGAATAACCCAGAACAANCATCGTNANTATCAAGAACACCGTCTCCATCATCATCTGNATCAGCATTATCTGCTNTGCCATCTCCATCACNATCNTATTTTTTGTTCTCNTCANNATCATAGGGAAAAGCGTCTTCATTATTACCNAAACCATCACAATCAGAATCGANCCATTCATTTTCATCTTCTGGAAACTCATCTCTTAGCTTTTCACCATTTTTTATTTTTTGTTCCAATTCTTCTTCAGACATTGTCGTACAAGCGCTTTGGCCCAAAGACCCGCGGTAACCGTCATCGTCTGAGTCCAAGTCTTCACCGATAACAGTTCCTTCAGCATCTATATATTGATCAAGACACCCATTTTGATTTTTGTCGTTTTCTTCATCTGATGTCCAGGATGTTAGTGCATCAACATTAACTGTACTTGGGTCATCGTCGTCATCTACCCCTTCTAAACCACACTCATCCAGCTCATTTAAAATACCATCACCATCATGATCTGGATCATACTTGTCAGCTATACCATCACTATCAAGATCAGAAAGAGCCTCAGTTTTGAAAACAAGGTATGCACCACTTGAAAAGGCTTTTTCTCCATCAATTAGGTTTTTATGATAATCTTTAGCACAAGCTCCTTCACCTTGTAGCTTTTGAGTGTTTTCTTCAGTAAGATCAAGATCGGTAAGGTCGGTTTTAAAGTCAGACGAAAGATCGGCACAACTTACATCACCTTTATAGCTAAGAAGAAAATGCGTATCTTCTTGTCCTTGACATCTTTCATTTGCTATTTCTTCAAGTTCATCCATTGGCTTACTTAAATCAAGTTTTTCAAAGCCATCAATGCCATAAGACTTTAATTCTAAATTCGCTTGTAAATTTTTAATTTCATCATCTTTAAAACATCCTTCGTAATCTCGTTTTAAGCATGAGTCATCATCAAGGGTAGCTTTGTCATTATAGTTAAATTTAGTTGCATCTGTACAACCATGGTGAGCTTTAAACTTGACTTCATTGGTTTCTTTGCCTGTTACATTATTACTAACGACACTTATAGCTTGAATACCGATTGTTCTTGTGATCCCATCTGGGAATAACTTATGTGCATCCTTGAATTGGTGTGATCGAGCATTTAAAATATCAATATCATGATGAGATCCATCCAACCAAATTCTGTATTGGTTTTCATCAGTTTGGCCGTCAAGAGTGTGAGACCAAGTTAATTTTCCATCTGTACTCATAAAAAAGCAATGATCTATCTTATCATTTTTTGAACTATCCGAACTTGAAAATTTACTGTAATTCAAAGCTGTTTCCTGTACACACCCTTTTGGAAATTTTATATCAGAGTTAATTTCTGTATCACTACTACCAGCATTTGTACTCACTATTTTTAATGTTACTGATTCCTCCAGACTTTCTTTTAGATCATTAGCTTCATCTTCTGATAGAGTGTAAGACATTATTTTATAATCTTCTACGTCGTCTTCATCACTATTTATTTCATAGATTCCTATATTTCTGTCGGTGGAGCCCGAGTGAACAAGGAAATAGACAGTTGAACCATTATTACTAAAGGTCTTATTGTCATGTCTCCAGCTTAGCGTTAATGTTTCCTCGTTAAAGTTTAAAGTCTCACATTCACTATCATCTGCTGCATCAGGGTCAAACTCAACATATTCTTGTTTACTACATTGACTTATTGTAGGAGCAGACTCAGACTCAGACTCAGACTCAGAAATAGGCTCAGGCTCAGACAGAGGCTCAGAAACATGACTATGACTACCTAAGCCAGGATAATTATTATCATCAGGGTGTTCGGAAACTATCCACTGGGAATCAGTTGTAGTAGTACCCCTACTAACATCCCAATCCTCCGTACCTTGTGTTATGTTATCTTTTCTTACAAGCACTTTATCTTGAGTTGCATCAGTTACACCTGCAACGTCCCATGGGGAAAAAAAACAAGGCATGCCAATACGGTCAACAATTGTGCCGTCAGGTCCCCACAACTCATAAGCATCATCACCATTGTGGTTAATTACACCTACTATCCAATTTTCTGGGTAGTCACTATTTGGATATAAAATATTAGCGATCCCTTGATTAGTTAGAACTATAACTTCACCTGAAGCAATAGTATCCTCAGGAAATGTAAAAGAAGTAGGTTGATAAGTAAGAGTAGGAGTACAAGCATTCACGTAGTACTTAATTTCATATCCAGCTAGATCTACCTCAGTGTCTTTTGGGTTATAGATTTCAATGTATTTGACAGTAGACGATTCCGCGTATTCTGAGAAAAAAAGCTCTGCTGGAGCAGACTCAGACTCAGACAGAGACTCAGACTCAGAAACATCACTATGACTACCTAAGCCAAGATAATTATTATCATCAGGGTGGTCGGAAACTATCCACTGGGAATCAGTTGTAGTAGTACCCCTACTATCATCCCAATCAAACGAACCATATGTTATGTTATCTTTTCTTACAAGCACTTTATCTTGAGTTGCATCAGTTACACCTGCAACATCCCATGGACCGTCGGTACCTGAACCTATAACATCGAGAGGTGTGCCGTCAGGTGTCACCAACTCATAAACATCATTACCATCATGATTAATAAATGAAGCTACTAACACACCTGAGGGGAGACCATTTGGATATAAAACAACTGCGGTATCTTCATTAGTTAGAATTATAACTTCACCTGGAGCAAGGTCAGTCCCCTCACCAAATGTATACATAGTAGGAACAGGTTCACCATCGTTGTAGATATGAAGTTCATATTCTCCTAGATCTACCGGAGTGTCTTTTGGGTTATAGATTTCAATGTATTTGATACTATCCGATTCCACGTATTCTGAGAAAAAAAGCTCTGCTCCTTGACCGTAAGCAATACTACTTAAGCCAAAATAAAATAAAGAAAATAGTGTTAATAAAAAATTTTTTTTCATGGTAAGACTCCTTTCAAGTTTTTCCTTTTTTTTTTTTTTTTTTTTTTTTATCCTATATAACTTCTATTAAAATAAGATCCCTACAAAGAGATTAAACCTACACTCGGCAACTGATAAAAAAAACTTTAAGCTTATTTCATGTTTTTTTTTCATCTTCAATAAAATCAGTATCATAGCTTCTTGGTTTCTCGTTTTTATTGACCTAAAATCATGGAATGAAAACCTGAAAGTGAGGTGCTAAAGTTTGTGTTTTTAAAGGAATAAATTATTTTTTTGTATAGGTTTTCATATAAGCAGTGTGATTATTTCAAGAATAATGACAAAAAATATTTTTAAGACATGTTTTTTGTTAAATCACTGGGTAAACATTTTATCATATATTGGTATTGAAATGGATATGCCACAAAAAAAATGTAAATTTCTTTTTGGTTTTTTAAGATGGAATAAAATTCTTTTTTTTATGTGATTTTTGTTTTTTTTTTTTTAGTAATAAAATTAAATTTATATTTTTTTTAAGGGAAAGAAAAATTATATGAAAATAACAATTTAAAAGACAAAATTATCAAATATTCACAAGACTGTCATGGATACGTTTTTAAAAAATTTTTTACGTGAAACTTGTTGTTTTTATCTTTTTGTGTTTAAAATTAGTTTATGAAAAATATTTTAAAATTTTATTTAATTTTTATTTTTTCTTTTCCTCTTTTTTCACAAGATTTGAAGGTTGCTGTCGTTGAAAATAAACCTTTTTCTTACTTTGAAAACGGCAAATACCGTGGCATAGCTGTGGATTTGTGGGATAAGCTCGCAAAAGATAACGGGTTTCAATATAATTTTTTTGACGGTGGTGAAAATGTTGAAGATGCTATAGATGCTTTGTCTGATGGAAAGTTTGATCTTGTAATAGGCAATGTTTCTGTAACATCCGAACGGATCAATAAAGTAGATTTCAGTCGCCCGTTTTTTTTGAATTATTTTTCTGTTGTTTTTTACAATGCTCCAAGATTTTTTAAAGAGGTGGTGGAATCTTTTGTAGATGAGTTTGCTCTTCTTCTCCTTTTAATTCTTGTTGCTTTTATCTTGATGAATTATTTGTATTGGTTTGTGGAAAAAAGGTCCTTTGAAAAGTCACTTAATAAAGATAAAAAAAAGCAATCTTTTGCAGAAACACTCTGGTTAACAAGTCTTACCATGTTCTCTGGAACGGTCCCGACAACACCAAGGACAATTCTCGGGAAAGTTGTTGTACTTTGTGATTTAGTGCTTGGTATGAGTTTAATGGCAAGTCTTGCTGCTTCATTTACAAACGGTCTTATTGAATCAGAAGCAAGACAAACACCATTTAAAAGAAACAGTGATATAAGTGGTAAAGAGTTTCTTGTTCTACGAGGCTCTCCAGCAGAAAATGTGGTAAAAATGATGGGTGGAACCCCTATCGTTACTGAAGATGAGGAAAAAGCATATTCAAAGCTAGTTAAATCTCACGGAGAAATAAATGGACTTGTGGAAGATTATGCATCAAGTGTTTCGAGGAAGAAAATTAGAGAAAAAATGAATATCTTTCAATCTTCTTTAAATTTAGGCAATGATGAAATAGCTTTCGCACTTAGACCGAAACTTTCTATAAAAAGAAAAATTGATCAATCCCTAGTTCGCCTTCAAGACGATAAAGTTATTGAAAAAATATGTAGATCCTACCTTGTTTTTGATCGTTCTCGTTGTGTCCTCTAGTTTTTGATAATTTTTTTGAGTCGTTCAAGGTTTTCTTCGTCTCTCAAACGTTTAGCAATGAATTTGAGTTGTCTTTCATGAGCCGAGAACGATTTAATATTTTTCACGAGAAGAAATTCCCTTTTTATTTCATCGTCAAGGTCGAGTTTTTCAATTTGTTTTGCTGTCATTTTTGATATTTTTTTAGTGATTTGAAAAAATTCTTGAGCAATTTTCTTCTTTGCCGTTTTACTTATCTCGTGGTCATCCGTTGTTTCAACCATGATTTTCCTCTTTTTCAGTAAGTTTAATCAATTATTTTTTCCTCGAAGCTTCAAGCCTCTATCAACAAAGGTCTCGAATAATTTATTAAAATCTGGGTTTTTAAAAGATTTGTCAATGTACCCTAAAGCTTTTAAAGTAGATTCGAAGGTACTAAGCTTTTCTTTGTTTGGGTTTTTTCTTAAAATATAATTTGATGCTTTTTCAAAGGAAATTTTGATAAAATAAACACCTTTTTCATTTCTTAACTTATTTGCGATTTTAGCTGCTTGGGCCCAGTTTCCATCAGGAATTAAAAGACTAAAGTTTTGTTTTTGAGAGCTGAGGTTTATATCTTTAAGGTCTGTTGCTTTTTTGTCTGGGAATAAAACATAGACGGGTTTTTTCATCGAGGATAAAATATTTTTGTAAGACAAGGGACTATCTTTTAAACCTCTAACTCTTAATTCACAGTTTTTTAAAATTAAAAGCAAAAGTTTTCCGCTATTACTGAGCCTGAAAAACTCACTTTTGTTCATGATGATCACAGTCTTAAAAGATGTTGTGACGGGCTCAACAAGAGAGCAAAGACAGTCTTTGTTTTCAAAATAACAACAAGAACATGTTTGATGCTTATCTCTCATGAGTCTTCACCTAAACTTTTCCAAATTGCTTTCATGTCCTCGGGAAGGTCGGATGCGACTGTGTGTCGCTTTTTGTCTACAGGGTGAATAAAACTGATTTTACCAGCGTGAAGACACAACCGATCAAAAAGACAGATGTTTTCAACTTTTTTTGTGAAGCCTTTTTCCATGTATTCTATAAAAATATTGTCGTCTCCTTGGTACTTTTTATCACCAACCAACGGGTAACCTGACCAAGCTGCATGAACTCTGATTTGGTGGGTTCGCCCTGTTTTGGGTTTTACCAATAAAAGAGTAAATTTTTCTTTTCTTTCAAGAACCTTAAACTCAGTGAAGGCATAAGATCCTTTTTCACTGACCCACTGTTTCGTTCTCAGTGTGCTCAATTCGTCTGTACCAATTTTTTGCTCGACCGACCAAGAATCTTTTTCAACTTTGCCTTTAACAATGGCAAAATAAGTTTTTTCAATCTCATGTTTATGAAAACCTTCAGAAAGAAGCCGGCGTAAATCGGGACAACTGGCACATAAAACCACACCACTCGTTTCTCGGTCAAGACGGTGAACAGGAGCACAATTTTTATCAATATCTTCTTTTAAAACTTGACAAAATGTGTTGAGTCGATAGCGTCCCCCTTCATGCATCGGTAAAGAAGACGGTTTGAAAATAGCGAGGACTCCCATTTTTTCCCAGATGGGATAGATATGACGATTAACCTCGGGCTCTTTTTCTTGGGGACTAAAATAAGAGATTTGATCTTTTTCTTTTAATCGGTAAGATGCCTTTTTCACACCATTATTGATAAGTACAGAACCTTTTTTTAATGCTTGTATCCATTGGTTACGAGAAAAAAAAAGAAAGTTTTTTGCTAAATAAAAATCGAGTCTAAGACCTTCATTTTCTTCACAAATAGCTTTGCCGAGAAGACGAAAGTCTTGTGATTCATCAGTATTTTCTTTGATTTTTTCCATGGAAAATCTTATCTTCAAATTCTTGAGCAAATCGTCTTTTTTGACAGAACCATTGATCGTTCGCTCCATAAAGAGAAAGTCTTGTTTACTAGGCAAGCAAGCCTAACACAGATTTCGTCAAGAAGCTACGAAGGACTATTTAACAAAAGAAATTAAAAAGACTCAAGATTAGATCTTGAAAAGTCTAGAAAAGCGAAATAATTTCTTGAGCTTATAACACTGAGTTTGAAGTCTCGTAATAAAAAAGCACAAGTATTTTAATACTTTAAGAAATCTTTGTTTTTTTGAGCTGGCTCAACCTGTTTTGTGCCTGAGGTGTAAGTTGTTAATAATAATGGGAAATAATAAAAAATCATTTTGCCGTTTCGTTCTTTTGCTTTTCATGCTAGTGTATAAATAATATAGCTGTTTGATTTGCTGAAAAAATAAAGACTTTCTATAATATCTATTTATAACAAGCTTCATAATAGAAACAATTAATATTTAATATGAGATTCCATGAAAAAAATTTTTAAATCCATAAGACCGTCTCCAACCAAGAAAAAAATCTCTTTTTTAAAGTCGAAGACCGAAACAGCCAAGCATCCTTTACACATCATCCCTTTCGGAGGGTGTGGAGAATTTGGTATGAATTTAACGTGTTATGTTTCCAACAAGAGATTTATTGTTGTTGATGCAGGGTCTGTTTTCCCTGAGGCAAAAAAACTCGGTGTTTCCTCTCTCATTCCACATGTTAAGCACAATTTCCCAAAACTTGGAAAACTTGAAGCTTACGTAGTAACCCACGGTCATGAGGATCATATTGGTGCTCTAGCTTTTCTCTACAATGAGATGCCAGCCCCAATTTATGCGACCCCTTGGACGGCTGAACTGATTAAAAGAAAGTTTGAAAGATACAACTTTGCAAAACCGAAAATTCACGTGGTTAGAGCAGGAGACAAGGTAACGTGCTTTCCTTTTACGGTTGAGTATATTCATGTCAATCACTCTATCCCCGATGCATGTGCTCTTTACATCAAGGTTTCAGGCGCAAAAGTTTTTCATAGTGGAGATTTTAAAATAGATAAAACTCCTCCAGACAATAAAAAAATAAATTATAAACAAATCGAAAGAATTAAAAATGAGGGTATCACCGCTCTTTTGACTGACTCGACAAACTCACTAAGTCCCGGTTACGGACCTAGTGAAATGTCTGTGGTAAAGCCTCTTGAAAAAGTTATTCAAAGACACAAAGATGGTCGAGTTTTTATTGCAACTTTTGCCAGTAACTACTGGCGCGTCAAGTCTATCATAGATATTTGTCACAGGCTTAAGAAAAAGCTTTTTATCGATGGTAGAGGTCTCAATGACAGTCTTTCTCTTGCAGAAAAAATAGGTATGCTGAAAGTTCCTAAAGACGTTTTAGTAACAAGACAAAACTTGTCAAAAGTGAATAGGAAAAATCTCGTTGTTCTTGCAACAGGTTCTCAAGGAGAGGAACGATCAAGTTTATATCGAATTGCTAACAAAGAACACAAACTTTTTAGCGTCGATAAAAATGATCTTTTTATCTTTTCAGCTCGAGCTATCCCTGGAAATGAAAAAGGAATACTGAAGCTAACAGATGAAATATTAAGAGAGGGTGCTTCTATTGTTAACGCTAAGGTTAACCCTGATATTCACGTGAGTGGTCATGCTTATCAAGATGAGTTGAAAACATTAATAAAACTTGTTAAGCCCCAATATTACATACCAGTTCACGGGACATACAGTCTTTTGCTTACAAATGCTAATCTTGCTCAAGAAGTTTCAAGGACAATTCAACCCGTTCTTCTTGAAAACGGTGAAGATATCTTAATCAGTAACGATAAGGTTACAAAAAAGAAAAACGTAAAGTTAAAGTTTGAAAGATACTATGTTGACTCTGAATCCAATCACCCTATAAGCGAAGAAACTCTTAATGAGAGGCTGCAGATAGGAGAACTTGGTCTTGTCAATGTTTTTGGCGTCATGAAAGCACAAAGCAAAAAGTGGTTAAAAGGACCTTTTCTAGAGTTCAAAGGTCTCAGTAAGACAGGTAATGCTAAAAATGCTAATTTACCTCAAAAAGTTCAGCAAGAATTTATGAAGGAACTTTCAGCTTATCTAGCAAAGAAAAAAACTGTAAAGACCAAAGAGGTCGAGAAAGAATCTATCGGTATTTTGAGATCGGTTTTGGCTAAGTTTTATAATAAAAGACCCGTTGTTCTTTGTAAGATAATTTCCGTCTGATTTGGTCGAGCTTTCTTTGCATTCCTGCCCTTCAGTCATTTTCTAAGTCACGTTTTTTTATAATTTTTCTTCTGACTCTAGAGTTTTTAAGCCGATCTTTTTTTTTTTACATTGTTTTAAAAGCTTAGCCTTGCTTCCTTAGGTTTTCTTGGTAAAGTTTGCTTTTCTTTACTCAATAAGAAAGATTAAGTATGGCCACTGGAGAACACTTTCAAATTTTTGCTAGCGGAGAAAGCAATAAGGGTCCTAAACGAGATCATAATGAAGATGCTTTTTTTCTAGACTCAAATAGCAAAACTTACATGGTTTGCGACGGTGTTGGAGGCTCCTACGGTGGTGAAGTCGCAAGTCGTTTGGCCTGCCAGTACTTTGAAGATTATATCAACTCTCATCAAATAGAAGATAAAAGTTCTTTTGCAGTTAAAGACTTTTTACGAACCGGTCTTTTATTGGCGTCAAAACAAGTTTATTTGAAGTCACTTGAAACCCCAAACTTAAAAGGTATGGGAACTACTGCGAGTGTGGTTAAAATTTCTGATGATCAAGCTTACTGTGCTTTTGTTGGTGATTCGCGTATTTACCTGTGTCGACAAGGCTTTCTTTATCAAATCAGTAAAGACCATAATGTTTTAATTGAGCAAAAAGATTCTGATCTTAATAAAAAACAAGAGACTATGCCGTTATCGTCCGGAATCTTGTCTCGCTACATAGGCCATAAAATCAAAGAAAGGGTAGATACTACTGAATTTAAAATTGAAAAAGACGACATTATTTTGATTTGTAGTGATGGTCTTTATAACTATGTTGAAATAGAAAAAATTCGACAGATCCTCTTTGAAACAAAAGATAAGGGAAGCCGATTTTTAGTTCAGCAAGCGATTCATGATCTTAGCCAAGATAATATAACTGCATTGACAGTTCATATTTCATAAAAATAAACAATCTATTGGAAGGTTTCTTTTTTACAATGTCTAGTGGTTTAACTGTCTTAATTCATAAAAAAAAACGTCTTGGCTATATAAACTTTTCTTGGAAAACATTTACGACACTCACATGTTTGGCCCTATGTTTTTTGGGAGTTTGTTCCCTTGCTTTTGTTCTTGTTTTTAAGACTCAAAGTGAAATTAAGATCTTAAGGTATGCCGAATTTGAGAACAGACAGCTTAAAGCAGAAGCTAATCACCTTGTAGAAAAACTTAGTGCTGTCATCACAAGTCTTGATGAACTAGATGATTTGAATGAAAAAATTAAGTTAAAAACAAAAGAAAAAATATATCAACTCACAAGTTATAACCAATCTTTAGCTAAGAAAGCGCTAGATACTTGTGAAGGCAAGAGTGCTTGTGGTGAAGACTCTATCTCGGAAGCTATGACCTACGAGGATTATTTTTTTTCTCCCGCTTTAAATAAAATTAACGATCTACAAAAGAAACTTAAGCAGCAAAGCGAAAAGTCTAAAACTTTAAGTCAAATGATTCACCAGCAAGAGCTTTT
>PASJ01000005.1 GCA_002711925.1 Pseudobdellovibrionaceae bacterium
CAAAACCTAATACAAAAAAAATGATAGACATCGATTATAATCTAACGGTGGTTCGCAGACTCGTCTTGGTCATGTTCCAGATAGTTAACGACGTCAGAAAACATTTTTAGGTTTTTTTGGTTTAAGTGCATTAAGGTTTTGTGTGCATCATAGATCGTTTTCGAACAAGCTTCGGCACTGTTTTCTTGGGAGAGTAAATTTTCTAATTGATCGGAATCGGATACCTTCAGTGAACTAATTTCACATATTTTATGAATACCAAGATTCTTAACTGTTTCCAGGTTACGGTCTCTTAGATTAACTAGGGTCAGGGCACCGGGTTCAACCGATCTTTTGAGCTTTACAGCTACGCCCACAAGAATTCCCAAGAAGGTACTGTCAACGCTAGAGCAGTCTTGAAAATCTATAACAAAATTAAGTTGCCCCTGCTGTAGTCTATCATCAAAGAATTTTCGTAGAGGCCCACAATTTAGGTAAGATGCCTTTTGTAACACCCGAAGGAAATCCTTATTTTGACCGATGTGAACTTGAAAATTTGATTCTTTGTTCACAGGGCAAATTTATAAGACTGGACTCGTAAAATCAGGATGGAAATTTCACCGTCTGACGCAGAACAACGCGAAAAATTGGACCGTTTGGGCAACAATAGTCAGCTTGCATGTGGATGATCGGCTGTGATCAAATCGATAAACATAAACAACAAATGGCAAGGACGGCTAGCCAACGGGAAACCGCTTATACAAGAGCTTGCTTGATAAGCGAAAAATCCGGTAATTGCTTGGGGTCGTCCGAAGACCAGGAATAAGCAATTTTTCCATCCTTGGAAATAACGAAGGCAGACCTCTTGGATACTCCCTCAAAACCAATGAAATTGTCATAAAGAACACCATATTCAGAGGAGACTTTCTTGTTGAAATCGCTCAAAAGAGGAAAGTTTAAACTTTCCTTAAGAGACATGGCTTCTTGTGCGAATGGACTGTCTACGCTTATGCCGTAGACTTTTGCGTCCAAATCATCGTACGCCGACAAGTCGTCTCGTACGGAACAAGCTTCTTCCGTGCAAACACCGGTGAAGGCGAATGGGAAAAAGAGTAAAACAACATTTTGTTGCCCCTTGTGTTCACTTAGACAGACATCTTCGAGTCCATCAGGCGTTTTTGTTTTGAGGGTGAAATCAGGCGCGTCAACGCCGTTTTGCAGAGTCATGGTTATGGTTTGTTTTGGGGTTGGCAAAGTAAACTTTGCTAATGCACTGAACATCGAAAGCAAGCGGAAATGTTAAAATAAACAAAAGAATGAAAATTCTTCGCTCGTAGAAAGTGCATATCCTCTTAAGATAAGTCCTCAAAATCAATGAGTGTAAAAGAGTTATTATCCAATGCCGAAATTGTCATCGGCGAAGAAGAACTGACGGAAAAACTTTCCAAAGGAAAAACCTTGAAGGTGAAGTTTGGCGTGGATCCGACGAGGCCAGACCTGACTTTTGGCCATTTGGTAGTGTTCAATAAACTCAAGCAATTCCAAGACGCCGGGCATGAAGCAATTCTTTTGATTGGGGATTACACTGCAAGAATTGGAGATCCAAGCGGTCGTTCTGAACTGAGGCCTGAATTGACCGAAGAAGAGGTCGATGAAAATGCCAAGACCTATTTGGATCAAGCGTTCAAGATTTTGAATCCCGAGCAAACAATCGTCAGGCGAAACAGCGAATGGTTCTCTAAGATGAATTTCGCGGACGCCCTTACTTTAACGAGGAAAATGACCGTTGCCCGTATGCTTGAAAGGGATGACTTCGACAAAAGATTTAAGGAGAATCAACCCATCTCGATGGTGGAGTTCATGTATCCACTGATTCAGGGTTATGACTCGATTATGTTGAATTCAGACATCGAATTGGGGGGTAGCGATCAATTGTTTAACATGCTCGTTGGACGAAACTTGCAGAAGGAAAAAGGAGAGGACCCGCAGGCTGTTCTGACCCTCCCCTTGCTCGTTGGTCTAGATGGTGCCCGCAAAATGTCCAAAAGCTATGACAACTACATTGCCTTTAACGACAGCCCAAAGGATATTTTTGGTAAAACAATGTCTATTTCCGATGAAGCAATGTGGGAGTACTATCGATTGCTCTTACTTGAAGGCGAAGAAGGTTTGAAGCAGATGAAACAAGCCCACCCGATGGCAACCAAAAAGGAATTAGCCAAAAAACTAACCGCTCTTTTTTATGGCGCGGACTGTGCCGAAAAAGAATATCAATCATTTGCGAAGGTATTCTCACAAGGACAAACTCCACAAGAAATGGATCAAATCATTGTAGCAGATATTGATATTGATTCTCCATCGCTGTTGGACGCACTTAGTNTATCTAATTCTTTCGGTTCGAAAGGTGAAATAAGACGTTTATTCAAACAGGGAGCAATAAAAGTAAACGGCGAAAAATTGGAGGATTGCGACTACAAACTGGATGGTATTACCAAAGATGGTATTGTTGTAAAAGCAGGCAAAAAAATATTTCTTAAGATCTTACCCTAGTTGCCCTAGCTTTTGCAGGAATGGAGCGGTCTTACTTTGTTTGTTTGTAAGCATTTGCTTAACTGTTCCTTGGTGTAGCAAACGACCGCCTTCATTTCCCCCAACCGGTCCCAACTCAATTAAGTAATCCGCTTCCGCAATAAGATCAATGTCATGCTCAATCAGAATAACCGTGTTTCCTTCATCAATTAAACGATGCAAGAGCAAAATAAGATTCTTGCAGTCCTTCGTGTGCAAACCAATGGTGGGTTCCTCTAGGATATAGAGATTAGGCTTTGCTTGAGGCCTATGTGTGTATTTCCTTTTGTCGATTCCAGAGGCAAGTTCCGCACCAAGCTTAAGTCTTTGAGCTTCGCCGCCGGAAAGGGTTGGAGAAACTTGACCGAGCTTGAGGTAATCCAAACCGGTTTCGATCATGATGCCAAAGGTACTTTTCAAAAAATGATCGAAGTGAAAGAAGCTCTCGGCCTCGGCAAAATTGAGATCAAGAATGTCCGCTATACTTTTACCGTTCCATTTGAGTTCCAGGATTTCACGTCTGTACCTCAAGCCCTTACATTCTTGGCAGACCACATAAGAGTCAGGCAGGAAATTCATTTCCACTTTATTTTTGCCAACTCCCTTACATGCCTCACATCTTCCACCTTTTACATTAAAGGAAAAATCACTGGCCGTTAGTCCTTTGGCTTTGGCTTCAGGTAGATTGGCCATCAGTTTTCTAATGTGGTCCCACACGCCGAGATAAGTCGCTGGAGTTGAGCGGGAAGTTTTACCAATGGGACTTTGGGTCACTTCGATTACTTTGTTAAAGCAATTTCCATTTGTAAGTTTGTAGTTTTTTTGTCGAACAACCTTTGCCTTTTTCTCCGTTGCCTCACCAACTCCTTTCTTAAGTATCCCGCGTATCAGGCTCGATTTTCCCGAACCTGACACTCCGCAGACCACAACCAAACATTCGGTTGGGATAAGCACGGAAACTCCATTGAGGTTTCTGTAATGAACATCCGATAATTCCAGCCAAGTCCGGATATCTGATTTTTTTTTGCCGGTAGAAAGAATTCGGCGGCTTTTACGCAAAGGATGTGGTATGCCTTCTCGCATATATTGTCCGGTTTGGGAGCGGGCATTTTGGCAAACTTTTTCGGGTGTGCCATGGGCTACGATTTCGCCACCTTGCCTTCCCGCCAATGGGCCGACATCGATGAGGTAATCCGCCTGCAGGATGGTTTCCTGATCATGCTCGACTACGAGAAGAGAGTTTCCTCTCGATTGCAGTTCGCGTAGGGAGTCAATCAGCCTGGAATTATCCATTGGGTGTAAACCTATTGAAGGCTCATCAAGAACATAAAGAACTCCCGACAAATTGGAGCCGAGTTGGCCCGCTAATCTTATGCGTTGAGATTCTCCACCGGAAAGCGAGGAGGTTTCCCTGTCTAGGCCGAGGTAATCCAATCCCACCTTTTCCATAAAAGAAAGCCGATCAATCACTTCAGGGATTATCGCATCGATGATTGGTTGCATTTTTGATGATGTCTTGATGTTTGCAAGAAATGAGATGGCATCCTTAGGTGTGAGTTTGAGCAGTTGGGGAAGAGAACGAGATTGGCCCTTTTTGTTGTACAAGACCACATTCCTTCCAACGGGTGCGAGACGCTCACCCTTGCATTCAGTGCAAGTCTCACCATCTTCAACCTCCCACCATTTTCCACTGGCAGGTAAATGCTCTTTCATCCATTCGAAAATCCGACCGTACCCATGGCAGTAGGAGCACCAGCCTTTAGGTGAATTCCAAGACAAGAGGGAAGGTTCCAGCTCCGGGTATGCCTCTCCAGTTTCCGGATCAATGAGCCTAGTGGACAACCAAACGACTTGTTTTTCGGCGGCGACAAAAAGCCCACACCTTCCCTTACCAACCTCTAATGCTCTTTGCACAAAAGCAGTTAGGTTTTTAGGAATTGACTCCCAGCGGGCAACTACGGCCTCGATATCATGCGGGCTGTATCTGTCCAAACCATTAAAATTTTCTGTTGAACGAAATTCTTGATCACACCGTACTTCAGAAAATCCCTGTTCTCGAGCCCAGTTGATCAAAGGCTTATGGTGCCCTTTGCGATTCGAGATCAAGGGAGCAAGGAGTACGATGGGAGATTTTTTACTCAAAGAGCTCTTGGCCAACGCCTCGCGGACCTTTTTGATAACCTGAGCGGGAGTGGATGCGACCAATGGTTTTTTACTAAGAACACTTAATTGAATGCCAGCTCTTGCGTAAAGAAGTCGAAGGTGCTGAGCTACTTCTGTGATGGAACCGACCGTAGATTTTTTGGTCCCCCTAGTAACCCGTTGCTCAATGGCTACCGTTGGTGATATGCCGTGAACCTCATCAACCAAAGGTTTGCCCAGTTGCTGAACGAATTGTCTGGCATAGGATGACATAGAGTCCATAAACCGCCTCTGTCCTTCGGCAAAGATCACATCAAAGGCTAACGATGATTTTCCGGAACCTGAGGGCCCGGTTACCACAACGAACTGGTTTGCGGGCAATGTAAGACTGACATTCTTGAGGTTGTTTTCTCTCGCACCTTCCACCCGAATTGATCTTTCCTTTGGAATGCGCTTGTTTCGCTTTTCTCTCTGTCCGGATAATAGATTATTATCCGAATCCGCTAAGGAAAGGGCGGTGGCTGTTTTGAGCTTGGAAAACGATTTCGGTGACCCTGCCGCCACTTGCTTGCCACCTAACTTTCCGGCTCCAGGACCTAATTCAAGAATCCAATCGGCGTTTTTTAGTACCTGAGGATTGTGTTCGATAACAATCAGGGAATGACCTGCATCCCGAATTTCAAAAAGACAATTCAGGAGCCTGTCTATATCCTCGAAATGCAAGCCCGTCGTTGGTTCGTCAATAAGCAATAGGCAGGGATCGGTGCCTTTGGCAAAAGAACTCATGTATTTGACTAATTTGAGCCTCTGTGATTCCCCGCCCGAGAGTGTATTAAGGGGCTGCCCCAAATTCAAATACCCTAGACCGACTTTGCATAACATCGAAAGTTTACGGAAGGTTTTGGGAAGCTGGGAAAATCGGGGCAATGATTCTTCGATGGTAAGATTCAAAATATCGTGAACGGATAATCCATCCAACTTTACTTGCAAGAGTTCGTCCTTGAACCTTTTGCCTTCACATTGCTCACACGGGATTTGAATGTCAGAAAGAAACTGCATTTCCACTTGTTCGTAGCCCAAGCCCTTACAGGTTTCGCATCTGCCGTTACCTGCATTAAAGGAAAAGTCACCCGCATGAAAGCCAAGGCGTTTCGCTTCGTCCGTTCTTCCGAACGCCTCTCTAATGGGCCCCCAGGCGTCTGCATACATAACCGGGTTGGATCGCGGGGTTCGGGCCACTGATGTCTGGTCAATGAGGGCAACATCCGAGAAAGTTTGATCCGAAAGAACTGAAGAAACCCCGTCCTTCTTACCGTACGCTTGATGGATGACCTCATTAAGCAAAGTTGATTTCCCTGAACCGGATATACCGGCAATACACACGAATTGATTGAGAGGAATTTTCTGGCTGAAGTTTCTTAGGTTGTGTCGGGATGCTTTTTGGATACGCAAGTATTTCAAACTCTTCTTCCCTTTTGTCTCAGTTGAACTTTCCGAGTGTCTTTGAGGATTCTTCGTCAACCATTTTCCCGTCAGGGAATGTTTCGATTTAAGCATTTGAGGAACGGTCCCGCAAAAAGTAATTTCTCCACCCTTTGCACCGGCGGTCGGGCCAAGTTCTACAATCTTATCGGCTGCACGAATGACTTGCTCATCGTGTTCGACCACGCAAACATAATTGCCCGCATCGGCAAGGCTTCTAAGGATTTTAATTAGTTTTCCTATGTCTTGGTCGTGTAAGCCAATGGTTGGTTCGTCGAGAGCAAAGAGCGTATCCGTGAGGGAGGCTCCCAAACAGGCGGTAAGGTTGACCCTCTGCGTTTCTCCTCCGCTTAGAGTATTGGAAGATCGGTCAAGGGCCAAATACCCTAGCCCGACCATTTGCAGATATTGTAGGCGAGTTCTGATCCCCAGTAGGGAGACATCGGATTTTGGTTTGCCGGAAAGCGGAATTTTTTCAATCAGACCGTAAAGTTCGTCAACCGGCATACGGTACAACTGAGGAAGGGTAAGCCCCTGCCAGGTCCAAAGGAGTGATTCGGGCTTCAAGCGATCCCCAGAACAGGTAGGACAAGTGAAATAACCTCGGTATTTCGATAAAAATACCCTCACATGCATTTTATATGTTTTCTTTTCCAACCATCTGAAAAACTTATTAATGCCGTACCATTTGCCGTTCCCTTCTTCGTAGTTCGGGTCACCTTCCCAAACGAAATCTCTTTCCTCTTTGGTTAAGGAAGACCATGGGGCATTCTCCCTGATTCCAAGGTCCTCTGAGTTTCCCAACAGGTCTTCCATGCAGTGACCATAAACATTTCCGCTAAATGGACGGATTGCACCTTCCTTGATGGAAAGATTGGGATCGGGAATGACCAAATCCGGATTGATTTCAATCACTCGCCCAAACCCCTTACATTTCGAACAAGCCCCAATGGACGAATTGAATGAAAACATGGATGCGGATGGGCGGTCGAAAATCCTACCATCCCGTGGAGATCTTAAACCTTCGTGTAAATGACCAATGAGTTGACCTTCGGAATCACGAGCTTGCCCATTGCCATATCCGGCATTAATAGCGGCACCGATTGCTTCGTTCATGCGAGTCCGATTTGATGGTTTCGCGACTAATCGATCCACAACGACAAAAACTTCGTTTCCAAGGCTTATGGACTTCTTGCAGTCCTCAATTCTGAGATAACCTTCGTCGGTCAAAATTCGGGCGTATCCTGTTTTAATGAGATAGCTCAGGAAGGATTCTGCAGCTAGGGATGATGGCTTCGTGAAGAGAAAACCAATGTAAATCATCTCTTTAGGTCTTTGTTGAAGCAACTTTTTTGCCTGAGAGGTTGTTGTCTCAAAAGAGATAGTTTCTCCCGAGGACGGATCAGTGAGTTCAGCAATTTGAGGGAACCAAACTTTGAAATAATCGCATAACTCCGTCATCGTCCCAACGGTTGAGCGGGAATTTCGTATCGTGTTCTTTTGCTCCACTGATATGGAGGGTCGGACATTGGAAATTGCATCGACTTTGGGTCTTGGCATAGCATCCAGGAATTGCCTGACATAGGGACTGAAAGTCTCGATGTATTTTCTCTGACCTTCCGCATGAATGACATCAAAGAGTAATGTGGTTTTTCCAGAACCGCTTAAACCGGTGAAAACCGTAATTTCCCCAGGCGACAAGTCCAAATCCAAAGACTTTAAATTATTCTGTTTTGCACCTCTTATTAGAATGTGGGAGGCAGTGTCGGACATGGATTAAGTTCTAAGATAAAAAAATCCGAACGCAAACTTGGAGAAAAAAATGGCGTCCCGTAGGGGATTCGAACCCCTGTTGCCGGGATGAAAACCCGGTGTCCTGGACCTGGCTAGACGAACGGGACAACAAAGTGTCAACTATGATAGCTTTTTGTTTTTTCGCAAGACCAAACGATTTGAAATTACAACCGCTGAATGTTTGACTTTACGCGGATGTTCTATACTTTCTTCGGTTTTTCCTATGAAACCAACGTATAACCCCTCCAAACTACGCAGAGCTCGCAAGTTTGGCTTTCGTAAACGCAATCAAACCAGTGCCGGTCGAAAAGTGCTTCAAAACCGTCGACGAAAAGGGCGAGCCAAATTGACCGCCTCGGTTGCTCGAAGATTTCGTTAAATCTCGGGAATTTCTTTTTTGACGGTTGTCTCTAATCGCTTGTCTCAACAGATGCGGTTGAGAAAATCCTTCGAATTCAAAGAAGTTAAGGAAAGAGGTATGCGTTTTCGTGACAATGCCCTGTGGGTTCAAGGTTATGTAGACGAGTCAATTGATCATTCTAAGGTGGGCATTATTGCCACCAAAAGACTTGGTGGAGCGGTTCAAAGAAACCTTGCCAAAAGGAGGATCAGGGAACTGTTTAGGCAAAGCCAATATCTCATAAAACCAGGCTCTCATATTGTCGTTCTACCGCGAACCGACTCCTTATCTTTACCTTTTGGCGAACTTCAGAAAAGGTTTTTAAAACTTATTGGTAAGACTTTTATAAAAAGATGAAAAATTACTTGATCGGAATAGTATTTCTTTTGGCTGCCTTTTATTTGTTATGGCAACAAGGTGAAGTTGCTCGGGAGCAGTCAACGGTTGACACTGCTTGGGATGGAAACCAGTCCCTTCCCTCAAATCAGGCTTTCCAGCCAACCGAAGAAAAAAAATCTCTTACCGGCGAGGCAACGAGTTTCAATGAGGGTGAAGCACAGGAGGATGCATTTGAAGTTATCCAAGACGCGCCTGAGGAGGAGTTATTCGAAGGCATGGCCAATGAATATTCCACATTGCAATTCACCAACTATTCCGGAGGTCTTAGAAAAATTGATCTTAATGAATTCGAACGATTAAGCAGGCAGTTTTCCATGGAGCATTCGGATGAGCCTTTTCTTGCACTGGCTTTTGAGGACGATAATGGAAATTTGGTTAAAGGAGCGATGGGAAAACCAATCGCATTTGAACTTATTGAAAAAAGTCCTGACAAAGTCATTTACAGTTGGGAATCCGGAAAAAATCTTCGTATTCAAAGAACCTACACCCGAAACCCAGAAAATGGGTATCAGTTCAATCATTCGATCGTAATCACTAATATCGGTTCGCAACCTCTTGGTTTAGAGCGGTTGCGTTTGAATCTTGGGTCGGCAATCAAAATTGAGAGGATGTATAATCCTTTCGATTATGCATCGACTTATTTGAATGTTGGATACTACAATTCAGGTCCTGCGATCCCCGAAGGTTGTTCCTGTGCGACTTGCAGCGGAAGAATTGATGGTGAGAAGGATGAATTCATCCAGGCGAATGAAATGGGTCCAAGCGGTCGAATGGAAACCAGGTATTTGTCCCAAGCGAGATGGGCTTGCGTAAACAACCAATTCTTCGTCAATTTAATTCGTCCGAAAACCGATATGTCTGATGTTCGGGTTTCTGGTCAATCGATTCGGCTTCAAGGTGAAGAAGACCCTGTAGGCGTCAAGGGAGCCATGTCCTTTCCTGTAGGTTTATTGCAACCTGGAGCCTCCAAGGAATATGATTTTGAAGTGTATGCCGGCCCCAAGGACTACATGGGGCTGAAAAGCTTAGGTGCGGATCAAAAGAAAGTCATGCAATTCGGAATCTTTTGGTGGATATCCGAACCATTGAGTTGGGCTTTGAACTTTTTAAGCGGAATGTTAGGAAGCTATGGTCTTGGAATCATAGTGCTGACTATCATTGTGAAGTTAATTCTTTGGCCCTTGACCGCACAAGCCACCCGCTCGCAAAAGAAAATGCAGTCCTTGCAGGGTCCCATGGCAAAACTGCGTGAGAAGCATAAGGGAAATTCACAGAAGCTGAATCAGGAAATGATGAAGTTTTACAAGGAAAACAAGGTAAACCCATTTGCTGGATGTTGGCCGATTTTAGTCCAAATACCCATCTTTTTGGGGATGTTTTGGATGTTGCGTTCTGCGGCCGAATTATATGGCCAGTCCTTCTTGTGGGCCGAGGACCTTTCGGAGCAGGACAATATTTCCATGCTTTACGGGTTTTCGCTTAACCTTCTTCCCATTGTAATGGTTGCGACTCAATGGTTCCAAATGAAACTAAACCCCATGCAGATGGGGCCAGAAATGAGCGAAGCACAAAGAATAAATGCAAAAATGATGCGTTTTATGCCCTTTATGTTTCTCGTTTTCCTATACTTTTTCTCCTCGCCTTTAGTGCTTTATTGGACCGTGCAGAACCTTATGACGATCTTCCAAACTCTCATTACGAAAAAAGAGCCGGTAAAGGGAGAAGTCGCTTCCAAGGGAGTTATCGATGTTGAAGGCGAAGATGACGATTCTAAACCCCGGACTGATCGTATTGAGTTGAGCGATGAAGAAAGAAAGAGTCGCAATTTATTGGGGCTCAGGATGAAAGGTGCAATTAACCCGAAGGAATTGGAAAAGAAATACAAGGAGCGAGCATCCAATTATTCAGACAAGAGGCTATCTGAAATGAACGCTGCCAAAAGGAGGCAAGCGTTAGACAAAAAAGATCGCCTAGACCAAGCCCACGAATTTTTAAAAAACTTAATCGATAAGGATTCTTGACAAGGTATTGGTTCCTTTCTTCCTTATTTACATATGTCAGGACATAGCAAATGGGCAACGACCAAGCGGCACAAGGCGGCGGTTGATGCGAAGCGTGGGAAAATATTTAGCGTAATAAGCAAGGAACTTACTTTAGCAGCACGTGACGGGGGCAAGGATCCAGAGTTCAACCCAAGACTTCGAACACTGATTACAAAGGCTAAACAGGCAAATATGCCTGCGGATAATATTGATCGTGCGATCAAAAAAGGAACGGGGGAATTGGCCGGTGTCACGATTGAGGAACTTTTGTACGAAGGCTATGGTCCTGGCGGAGTCGGATTAATTGTCGAGGTTACCACGGATAATAAAAACCGATCCGCTTCCGAAGTGCGCAGTACTTTTTCGAAAGGGGGAGGAAATTTAGCGGGAGCGGGAGCGTTGGCTTTCAACTTTAAGAGAAAAGGACAAATTCTGTTGAGCCGTGAAAAAATCGATGAGGATTCATTGACGGAATTGGCTCTTGAGAATGATGCGGAGGACATTGTCACTGAAAAAGAGCATTACGAGATCATTTGTGAAACAAGTCAGTATGATCGATTGGCTGAAGCCTTTGAGAAAGCCGGAATTGAGACGGATTCTTCGGAGCTTGCGTACTTGCCCAATAATTTGGTTCCGATAAGCGATGAGGATACCGCACGAAAAATATTCAAGTTAATCGAGACCTTGGAAGATTTGGAAGACGTTAAGGCTGTTCATGGAAATTATGACATGGACGAAGCTTTGCTTGAGGAACTTTCCTCTTAGAATGAATGGCGTTGGAATCCTAAAGGATTTCCGAATGCAGTATGTCCGATAAGCAACCAAACCAGTACTTGGATGAGTCCCAACATGTTGGACTCGTAGAATCTTTAAGCTATATTCACAAAGACCTTTTTGAATTGGAGAATGGCCAACTTGACGGCTTTACACTAGCCTATGAGGCGTACGGAACCCTCAATGAGGATGGGTCAAATGCCTTGCTTGTCTGCCATGCATTGACCGGAGATCACCATGCTGCAGGAATTCGTAAAGATCCAAGGACTGAAGACTTGGAGCAGAAGCCCGGTTGGTGGAATCATGTGATTGGGCCAGGAAAAGCGATTGATACCAATAAGTTTTATGTTGTTTGCTCCAACTGCTTGGGTGCGTGCCAAGGATCAACGGGACCAGCAAGCCTAAAGCCTGACCAAGAGGAAGAACGGTATGGAATGGATTTTCCGGAATTTACTATTCACGACATGGTTCATGCCCAAAAGAAACTTTTAGAACACTTGGGTGTTCAAAAATTGTTTGCGGTCGTAGGAGGGAGCATGGGGGGTATGCAAACTCTTCAATGGATTGTTGATTACCCCAGTTTCGTAGAGCGGGGATTAGTAATTGCCGCAACCCCGCGGCATAGTGCTCAAACCATAGCCTTTAACGAAGTCGGTCGACAAGCAATCCGAGGTGATGAGGCCTGGAACCAGGGGGGGTATGACACCGAGAATGGGCCCACCCACGGTTTGGGAGTCGCTAGAATGATGGCTCACATCACTTACCTTTCCGACTTGGGCATGGAAAAGAAATTCCGCCAGAAACCGGATTGTAAACAAAACGAAGATCTTACCAAAGTCGTTAATAGTTATTTAGGTTACCAAGCCCAAAAGTTCATCGATCGCTTCGATGCCAACACCTATCTGAAGCTAACGAGTGCGTTGGATCGCTTCGACTTGGTTGGGAAACGGGGACTCGATGATTCCCTCAAGGGAGTATTATCCAAAGTCCTAGTGATTGCGTTTTCGAGTGACTGGCTCTACACGCCTGCACAAAATCAATTGGTTACGGAATCCTTGCACCGCTTGGGCAAGGAAGCTTCGTATCTGGAAATTGATCATACGCATGGGCACGATTCTTTTCTTATCGGTTCGGAGGATTTTCTTCGTGCGGTTCGCGTCTTTTTTTCCGGAATGGACAAAAAAGAAGAACGAGAGCAGAACCTGGGACGGTTTAGGCAAGTCAGCAGCAGGTATGACGTTAAGAAAGAGGCCGATTTCAAGGTAATTGATGAATGGGTGTCTAAGGGTCAGCGTGTTCTGGACCTTGGATGTGGAAGAGGAATCCTATTAGAATACTTGAGGGATTCTAAACAAGTGCAGGGCTTGGGAGTAGACTTTGACCGTTCCAAGGCAATTTCTTGCATCGCTCGAGGGGTTTCCGTTTATCAGCAAGATATTCGTCATGCTTTGGCAAACCTTCCTGACGATTCCTTTGATTGGGTTATTTTTTCCAGAATGGTTGAGGAATTACCCGAGCCTGGAGCGGTTATCTTGGAGGCATTAAGGGTTGGAAAAAGAGTAGCGGTCAGCTTTGTGAACCATGCATATTGGAGAAACCGCTTGAATTTTCTGCGAAGAGGAAAAAGAGTGCAAAACGAAGTTTATCCACACAGGTGGGAGCAGAGTGGTTTGAGAAACCATTTTTCCATAGAAGAGTTCGAGCAATTTTGTGCTGAGTCGCAGGGACATGGACATTCATTCGAAATTGGCCGTAAAGTCTTCCACCAAGGCGATTGGGTCAAACATTGCACATTAATGCCCAATCTCCGCTCGGGGTTGGCGATTTACGAATTAATTAAAGCCTAGAGAGGCGTTAGCTCTTGCCAAGGTTCCACCTGAGGGCGGATCCATACCCCCACGCCAGCCCAACGATCAATCCACCTGCATGAGCCCAATTGGCAACACCTCCGAATACTCCTATGAAGCAAGCGATGAAAAAGCCAAACATAATTATGGCAACAAAGGAGTCGATGAAGAAGCCGTCGCCGGGGTCATATTTGCACTTTACCCACACATAGCCAAACAATCCATAGACGACACCAGACATTCCACCAAAGGCGGGTCCGGCAACTAAGAATTGAGCAAGGTTCGAAACNGCAGCTAAAATCAGAACAAAACTAATGAAGTGCTTNGGGCCCTTTTTCTTTTCGATTTGGCTGCCAAGATCATGCAACCAGAGCATATTAAAGGCAATGTGTAGGAAGTTAAAGTGAAGGAAAATCGGGGTGAAAATTCGCCAGATTTGGCCGGAGGTGAATTCGCTTAATTGACCGTCTAATTTTTCTGAAATAAAAAATTTCCCGACCAATTCCGTATTTTTGCCTAAGCCTGATAATAAAAAGACAGTGACACAAGTTATGATAAGAGACAAGGTTAGCACTCCTGGAGATCGGTCACGCGAACCCCATCTTTCTCTTAAATTGTATTCTTTGAATCCCTGACTTTTTCGCTTAGTGGGATGCTTTTGCTCGTTTTCAGTATCTTTCGTTTTAGCAACCGTATTACTTGCGATGGAAATGAATTTTTTTGCTTCGGGGTCTGCTAAGAATGCCCGTAGTTCTTCAATCGATCGGTCAATCTTGTCTTCCTCCGCCACCCAAATGGACCATTTCTGGTCATCATCATCTTTCTCCAAAGTGGAGTCGATCCCCTGCCCTTTTAAGAAACTCCAAAACTTGAGGGCACTTTTTTCCTGATCAAATTCTCCTATTCTTCGCATTGTTTAAAATAATGATGGCTTAAGAGATTAATTGCGAGAAAATGTGAAGGAAAAAATAGGTCAAAGATTCGATTGCCCATGACATCAATCTTTGAAACGAAGAAAGGTTTACAAGCAATAGAATAAGTAAAATTCCATACTTCGAGATATTAAGGAAGGCCTCTTTCTTCATGTTGGAAAGATTTTTAAGTACATGGGAACCGTCTAGAGGAGGAATCGGTAGTAAGTTAAATAAAAAGAGTATCGTATTAACCGTAATCATTTGGAGCATTAAGTTGAGCAGGCTTTCGGATAGAAAGACAAATTGAGCCAAAGTGGCAAACAGCAGAACCGTTAGTAATGCCAAAGAAAAGTTAGATAGCGGACCTGCTAGAGTAATCAGAAGATTATCTCTTTTTCTTGTATTTGGATTGGGTAGGGAAATCCGAACTGGTTTCCCCCACCCCAAGATAGCAAAACCTGGACTCAAGAATATCATGATGAAAGGCAAAAGTAAGGTTCCTACAGGATCAATGTGGGCTCTGGGGTCCAGAGTTACGCGCCCTTCTTTTCTAGGCATCGGATCACCAATTTTATCAGCGGCGAAAGCATGAGCCCATTCGTGAATGCTGACGCTGACCACCAAAAGAATGAATAGAATCACTTTACTTTCATCAATGCCAAGTGATGAAAAATCAGCTATCAATTGCATGCCACCCTGAAATCGCCCTCTTGATTAACTCTTAGGAACAATTAGTCCACTAGGATGGATCTGCTGGAAAAATCAACTTGTATCTTACCAGATCCATCTAAGTGTGCGCGTAGTGCATCAATTTTCAACTGCCCGAGAAGTCTCTCTTCCTTCAACCTCGAGGTTACTTCATTGAGCCGATTAAGATGAGGGTCCGGCAGAATTTGGATATGGGCACCAGGTTTGCTCTCCTGCTGATCTTGAGGAATTTCTAAGGGCGGGGATTTTTTCAAAAGTTTTGCCTGCTTGAGAAGAGAAAGTTTCGAATTGGTCAATGCAGTGGTCGAGACGGACTCAATTAAGGCAACCGCTTCCTTATCCCGATCGAGTTCAAGAAGAATTCTTCCTTTGCAGAGCTTAAAATAATCTTTTTCTGATTTTGACCTAAGCGGGAAGTTGGAAATCAGGTTATCCCAAACCCGGAGAGCTTTGTTTCTGCTTGCCTTGGGGTAATCAAAGAAACTTTGAGCAAAGCGAAGATGATAATCGAAATTTTCAGGGCTTAGCGAAGATGCCTTGCCAAAGCAATCGTGCATGAATGATTTTAGGGCTTCCTCATCCATGATTTCCGCTTGAACCACTTCGTCCTCGAAGAGAAAGAGGTAATTAGCCAAATGAAAGTGATAGGCAGGTTGTTGGGGTTCGATTTCCAGGGTCAGCATGAAGAAGGGGAACGCATCTACGGGTCTACCCTCCCCAATGAGGTAATTCCCGATTTGCTGTTTCACTACAGCGAGTCTGGGGTTCAAGCTGTCCGCTTCCAGAAAATAGTTAACGGCATGATCTTGTTGCCCAACTTTGTCCAAAAACTTCCCGAACAAAATCAATGCATGGGTATCGTGTGGATTCTCGCCCAGATATGATTCGTAAGAAGCGACGATTTCCTGAGCTTTTCTGGTAAGTTCTTGGTCGCTGGGTTTGATCGCCCCTTTAGACAAGTCGAAGAATCGATTTTCCGCCTCAATGATTTTGGATAACCTTTGACTGGAAAGGGTGTATTGCTCGTTCGCCCAAAGAACAGGGTGTACAAATGCTAAGCCAAGCAGGAATACCTGAGCCAAGATAAAATTTAATTTCAAAGGGTAAAAACTCACAAAGAACATGAT
>PASJ01000006.1 GCA_002711925.1 Pseudobdellovibrionaceae bacterium
ATTATGCCTGATGCTGGATTTGTAGTTGAATACTCACAAGAACCATCATCTACATTTGCATCATCATTGAAATTTATGGCATTTTCGTCCGTACAGCCTGGTAAATCTTCTTCACATGGTGTTCCGCCATAAGTTTCACAATCTGAGGCATCAAAACCTTCATTGAAAGCTCCAAATCCGTCTGCATAAATGCATCCGTAATCTGGAATATCATCACATGAAGCGTAAACACATAGTATGTTTCCCCATTCGTCATAGTCTTGTAATGTTGCTTCTGCATCATAATTAGTTGCATTTACATCCATGCAACCAGCTGGGTCTGTTGATGGCTCGAAAACTCTAACATAATCAATTTCAAGTGTACCTTGTTGAAAAGTTGGGGAAATATCTGAGGCAATAGCTAGATTCAATAGTAAGAATTGTTCAGCATCAAATGGCCAAGTATCGCTATTTTTTACCGGTGGGTCATAAGTATAATGCACTACACCGTCAACGCTAAAAATGAGTTCATCTTCGTTCCAAATTAACCCATATGTATGGAATTGAGTTGAGGCATTAGGAAGGACCTGCCCGCCGTGGTTAATTGTTCCACCGTAACTTGATGGTGTGTGTGTGGCGCTTTGAACATAATTTTGATTGCTGCCCCAGTGTTCCATGATATCAATTTCCCCACAAGTAGGCCAACTTGTAGTGCCGAATCCTTGATTGAACCAGTAAGCCCCGGGCTCTGTGATATTTTTACCTAGTGTCCATATTGCTGGCCATGTGCCTTGGCCAGTAGGAAGTTTAGCTCTGACCTCAACTTTACCATAAGTAAATGCAAATTTAGAATTTAATCTTGCAGATGTATAAGGTTTTGTATGTCCTTGATCTGTGTAGTTTTCTTTTATGGCAACAATTTTTAATGTTCCATTAGATACATATGTATTTTCTATTTCATCAGTGTAATGTTGCAATTCATTATTATACCAACTGTAACCATTTGGTAGTTGCGTTTGATGAAACCACTTTTCTTGATTAACACTTCCATTTGTGTTAAACTCATCTGCCCAAATAAGATTCCAATTTTGGGCATTTGAAAAGGTTGATATTACAAATAAAAATAGTAAAATTGATGAATATAGATTGTTGAATTTCATAAATGGGGGGTTAAATATTTTACGTATTTATTACACTAAATTAGTATTTTTTTGAATAATTTCATCCAGCATAACAGATTATCATTTAACCAATAACTGTTAATAGAAAAATCTTCTCAATAATTTCTTATTATTCACATGCAATAATCATGCAAATATTTCGATTTTACTGTCGCCTATGGGTGAAATTTCTCTTATTTCTTTAAAAATAGTATTGTTATTTTTTGCTTATACGCCTTTGGATTGATTTGAAAGAGTTCTAACTAAACATGTGTAAATTTGTTACACTATAGATTCTGTTCCATTTATAAGATTGGCCGGGCTTAATGTGTATGTTCACAAATAATTCTGGACTTATTACGTGTCTGCATCCCCAAAGGTTTAATTTATTTGTCTGAAAGTTCCCGGTTTCACGAATTATGATTTTCTTAGGAATATTTATTAATTCCCATGCCGCATCAATTGTTTCATTTCCCGAAAGATTGCTAAAGAAGAAGGGTTTGTTAGGGGTGCTGTTAAATTTAATTTCATGTTGCCCTATGTCAACTTTATATTCTGGATTAGCGTATTCTTTAAATCGTTCTGGCTTTAATTGAAATTGAAATTTTAATTTATAGTTACTTCCTATTAGATCTTTGCTTACAGAGATAAAATTGTGGTTGTATTCATTTGTGATGATTACTTTTTGTCCTGTGTTTTCTAGGTTATATTTGACTTTGAATTTATTTTCAAATAATTCGACCTCTTTTTTTAAGACATATGAATAGCCATTTACGTGTTCTGATTTACAGGATATCAAAACACGATTGGATTCTAAAATATTGTTAAATTTAGCGGGTCTGATTTCATATTTTTTATGAAATAAATATTCATCGCCCTCTTTTTTTAGAAGCCCCACTCCAATTTTATGAAACCATTCTCCAATTTTTGTCTCATCAAAACCTAATGCATTATCAATTCCAAATTCATTGTAAAAACCTTTTCCAAAATTATTTTCTTTGTTTACATCTGTTCTTTCATTACCAGATATTAAAATGTTTTTAAATTTTACTTTCACTATTTTCCCTGTCCAATCAAATCTTGAAAAGTTGTAGTTTTCATTGGGAAGATCAATAAGAATTTCGAAGTTTTTGTTTTTAAGTATGTGGGGCATGTTATGTAATCTTAAAGCTTATTTGCTAAATTTAATAATTATTAAAAATGTATAAATGAGTTTAGATTTATTTATCAAAATATACTTTGAAATAGTATTTTACATCTTTGACTGAAATTTAATTATTTTAAAAATGGCAATAGATAATAACCCCTTAGGGCTTGAAGATAAAATATAATCTGAAAAAGAATTTGCAGTGCTATAAGAAATAAGTTTGGTAAGAATGATAATTTACCAGATTCAGTTATTGTGAGTATTTTTATTGATAAGTATCCAATATTCATGCAAAATAAAAACATCTATAGCGAGGGTTAGATGTAGTTTTTGTTGATGTTAAAAATTTAGCAAATTTTATTAAAGTATTCTAGTAGCTTAGGGTATCTTCGTTTAACATTTTTACTTGATATCCTTCACCCGGTTGCATGTCTCCTATGCCATTAAACTCCCATTCAGGGAGAAAAGCAGATCCTAAATAATCTTTAACAATTAATATGTTTCCTGAGGCATTGATTTCTGAGAATACTTCTGATGTATTTAATGGCTCCTCTCTTAAGTAACCGATCATGTTCCATCCTTGCGTAAGTGTTATAGGATGATCCTCTGGGAAGGCGTAAGCTCCAAAGATCTCTAAAGATACTTCATCATTTGTTTTTATCTGGTAGCCTTGCCCAACTAGAAAGTCTCCTATGCCATTAAACTCCCAATCTATTAAATATGCAGCTCCGACGAAGTCTTTTACGATGATTACATTTTCAGTTATTGGCGAAATTACTGTAGCTACATTCATGTCATCTGTAATCATATAGCTAGAAAAAATAGACCAGCCAAATGGAAAATTGAGAATTTGCGATAATGGGCTACTTTGAATTGTATCATCATTAGTGTTATTTGGACTCCCACTTACATTAATGCAATCCCAATGTTCTGGTAACTCGTTGTCTAACTCTGGTGAAATTAATTCTAATGTATATCCAGTTTCATCTGCGCAGNTNGGCCATGGTGCNNCNGATTGATAGTNTACAGAATCTTGTAATGTTCCATTTTGGTCATAAAGTCTAACAGCATCNGAACCTCCAAAGCCAAAATCTAATTCACCTANGNATGNAATGTTAGGTAAAATNGATGCAAAATCATTNGCATTTNTGACAATCACAAGATAACCTTCTCCNTCNATTTGTGTTCCTTCAGNAATTACAAAAACATGTGTATCATCNTCATCTTTTATTTCCCAGTTAGAGATATCTAGTTCAGATGTATTTGGATTGTAAAGTTCAATCCAGTCATCAGTATCAAGTGTGTCAATAGATCTGTAATTAATTTCATTAATTACAATAGGAATGTTTGTTTCTGTGGAGATGAAATTAGGAATGACTTCAAAAGCTCCAGAAAGTAATACTTCAATAGTTTCACTATTTGCAGCTATGTCGCCACTCCAGTGTGAAAATTCGAAACCAAACTCTGCAATTGCTGTAAGTTTGACAGGTACAGTTGCAAAATAATCTCCAGTCCAGGTTTCTGCTTGAATATTTAAATTTTCGTTGACTTCTACAAATCCTTTATTTGTGTCATCGTTTGAAATGGTAAGAGGATGATAATTAGGAAGATTAAATTCTTCTTTAATATGCTCTTTAACTGTAGGGTGCCTATAAGTTGCAAAACTTTTCATATTATCAACATAATAATCAATATGTGAATTAATGTCTGTTATTTCATAACCAACTGAAGGGTCATCTTTCCATCGAGAATAATGTGCTTCTACTTCTGGCTCAATAGTTGAATAAATTTGATCGATATGGTTGATGACATTAGTTGGTAAAAACCTAGTATTTAATTCATCAGCATAGCGATTGATGAATTGATTTCTAAAACTAATATTTGTGATTAGTTTTCTAAATAATAAGGTAGACCAAGGTGGGTTGGGCCATCCTGGGCCATCTGGATTTAGGGCAAAACTAAGGGTGTTTTCTTCAAAGTTAGAGATGTACCAGTAAGGTCCAAACCCAAAATCAGTATCGTACATAATCCAACGCCATTTCGTCTCAGGATGTTTCCAAAATTTAATATTGTTTCCTGGCCAGTCAGTATTGTTTATGAATATATTCGTTACTTGGTAAAGTGTATAATTTGTTAAATCAATTTGGTCTTTAACATGTTCAAAATTAGAGTCATCTGATAAATCGGTATTTTCGATATAATCAATTAGCTGATTATATTCTTCATTACTTCCTTCTATAATTTCTGCATTATGAGTTAAAAGAGAAATACTACCAGCATCAATATTGTGTTTGGAGGCTAACATGTGTTCGTTAATCTTTTCACGCATGTTATACATTCCCCAATACGCTCCATTAATGTATGCAGCAACAGGATTATAATCTTGAAAATCCAATTCAGAATCTCGCATTAAGCTAGTGAGCATGATATCCTTCATGCTCGATCTTAACCAATCTTGACCAGAATTTCTAATCGTAAGTGCCTCAAAGTCATTATAAGTTATATTATCAAAAAATGAGTGCTCAAATTTTGAATCTCCATATTGCCCTCTCGCAAAAAATGAAAGTGAGCGTTGACCATTTTGACCTCTACTCCAACCACCAAAAATCTTAACTCCTGCATTAAATTCAACAAACTCATCACTGTCATTTTCATAAAATGAAAAGTGAATTGGGCGCTCCCAATCTTCCCAGAAATTTGCCCCGAAGTATGGCATTGAAGCATCATAAGTACCTTCTGGGCCAAACACGTAAATACCAGAATTATCGTCAAAAAAATCAATCGGATCGACGCTTAATAGCAATACATCTATATCATGATTAGAATTAAAAATATAGGACTCTGTCGAAACGGGTGAAGGAAGATAATTATCAGAGTATATTTGAGCTCTAATACTCATGTTATCTGATATTTCAAATGGGTATGTATAAATCTGAGAAAATGTATCTGGAGAACTTCCATCTATCGTGAAACGAATAACTTGAGAGGAATCATTTCCTGAAAGAGAAAGATAGAATGGCACATCTTTTAACCCACCACTTTCAGAAAAAATAATTTCATTTTGAATACTTCCTAAAAATTCTTCCGAGTAATTTTCTTGACCAGGAGTAGTTTGTATATAGTTAACAATATTTCCAGAAGAGCTTGATACTCCAATTGATACGTCAGGAGATAATCCTTCAACTAATAATTGATCAATAATATTACCAGTATTACTAGAAAGTGTTAGGGTTTCAGAATTAGTTGAAATTTTAAAATTTGTATGAAAATTATTATTGTCATTTAAGTTTAAAACTTCGGGAGTTTCAGTACCGATGCTATTTGTTGATGAAAAAATTACGGACAAAAATGGAATCATTGTAAAATCTGATGACCATGAACTAACGTTGTGAGCTTGAATAGCTAAAACATTCTCACCTTCAAGTAAAATTGAGCTAAAATCAGATATATTAAAGCGATCGGGTATACCTCCATTGTACATTTGAGCTTCATGATCTTGGTTTGAAGAAGCATTGAAGGATGGTGGTACACCATTGATATTGGCTCGTGCTATTTCTATTCCATTGATGTAAGCTACAAAAGCATCGTCATAGTCAATGTCAAGAATTAAAGAAATTACTTCACCAATATTATTGATGCTAAAATTTTTCCGCAGATACAAAGATAGGATCCCATTGGGTAGGAGGGTAGCGTCATCGCCATCTGCATAACCAAAACCAGAAGCGCCATCATCCCAATTCGAATCATTAAAATTTATATCAGTCCAATTTGAGTTTGGTTCTGAGCTTGGAATCAAATATTTAAAAATATCTCCTTGGTTTACTAATGTTCTTGATGAAGTTATTTGATTACGATCTTTGTTTGAAGCCCATAACATCAGATAATCATTAGAAGGGATTATTACATTTGGAAAATGCCATTTAGATAAATCATTAACATTATCAGAAATAGTCCAATTTTCAAGATTAACATCTTGAGATCCATAATTATAAAGTTCTATCCAATCTGGCGTATCCCCATCTTCGTCAATATAGATAGAATTGGATGAGACTACTTCATTAATTATAACGCTTTGGCCATGTAATAGGGCTAAACTAAATAGGGATAGTGATAGAGTTAAATATTTCATAACTTATAGCTAAGTTGAGCTATTAGATAAATGCGTATTATATTTCAAATATAAATTATTAAGTACTTATATGAAAATTTCTAACACGCATAAGTACTATAGTTATCTTAATATGATCTGTTTTAGACTGATTGATAAGGGATTCATAATTTTGAAAAAAGATACTTAATAAAAATATTAAGTTGATCTATAAATCTCCACTAATAGGTTCTCGTTTGAGCTGCTTTTGGAAAGATCTTAAGAAGTTTAGGGAATCAATAATAAAAAGAGAGTTAATCAATAACTATTCTTTTAAGCATACTACCATCATCATAAATATCAATAAGAGGTGTAAACAACTTATCATCAGATATCTTTCCCAATAAATCTAATGTCTTAATTTTAATTTTATTTGATTCAATGTTATTGACTTCTGATATATTTACCGGATTATCTGAAGTCAAATATTTGCTGAAAAATGACCATACTTCTTCCTCTACAATTATATCATCTACACTCCACGAGTGACCATCTTTATGTTTATATAGCCAAAATTCATTAGAGCCAAATGGCGAAGAGTATTTATAACTAACAGTATATTTATTATTAGTATTAAGATTTGGAATAGTGTCAATGGTTAAATCACTTAATCCATTTATGTTGATCCATAAATTTATAATTGAATCAATGCTTAAATAAGGGCCCCAGAATTGATCATTAGCGTCACCTTCAAAAAGTGTTACATCATCATTAACTCCGTGTATTTCAAAAAAAGGCACTGAAAGTTCATTACATGAATTATTTGTTAGACCATTAGGGAAAATTGTTCCTGCAACTGGAGCAAAGGCTTTGAAAAATCCTGGAGCCTCACAATCAATAAGATAACATAATTCTGCTCCATTAGACATTCCTGTCATAAAAGTGTTATCCACACTTAAATTATAAGTTATCTGGAGATGTTGAGATAACTCTATCATAAAATCTACATCATTAACTGAGTAGCCTTCATGAAAATCGTAGCCAACATTCCAAAAGTTTTGACCACCCCATTGATTATCTGTGGTCCCCTTTGGGTAACAAACTGCAAATCCATTTTGATCTGCAATGGTATTCATGCCGGAATAATTCATTATTGAAATATGACTATCAGAATAACCATGCGCAACAATTACTAAAGGTGCATCATCTGGCAAACCAATTGGTTCATAGTATATGTAATCTCGATTAATTCCATTATGATTGTAGGTCAAGTATTCTTGGCCAATCAAAATGATTGGGGTAAATAAAAGTATGTAAACTAGGTTTTTCATTATTCACAAATACTGTAATTGTTTATTTCTTATGAAACTTCTTCGTTAAAAGAAGAACAGTTATAAGTGGTGCTTTCCTCTATCCATTCTCCTTCGCAATAAGTATTAGATTGCGAATACATATAGCATGGAAATAATAATACAACTGTAAATAAAATATAAAGAAACTTTTTCATAAAAGAAGTCTTTAATTCTCAAATATATGAAATAAAAAAGGCCAAGTTATTTTTTAAAAATAACTTGACATATGAGGCTACCCTTATAGGTTTTCGTTCGAACTGATTTTGGAAGGATTTAAAAAAGTTTAGAGAATGAAAAAAGCCACTCATTTGAGTGGCTTTTAAAACTATATCGTCTATATGTTTTAACTCAGACTAAAACTTTAAAAATAAATTTAATCATTATTGATTAAGACTGGTGTTTTCCCATCAGTAATAATGATCTTTGCGTTTGGGGATGAAGATAACTCTCTTAAAACTTCTAAGCTTTTCCATTCAATATTAGCTTCGGTAATACCTTCTTTGATAATATTTTGTGCATCCCTAATTCCTGCAGCTTCAATTCTTTTTCTCTCAGCTTCTTTTGTTTCGCGTTGCAATACAAATTCCATTTGTTGGGCTTGCTGTTCAGCTTCCAATTTTCCTTCTATAGCTGAATATAAACCTGTAGGAAGCTTGATGCTTTTTAATAAGATAGCCTCAATAACAAAACCCCTTCCCTCTAATACATTAACCATCTGATTTTTTATTTCCGATTCAATTTGTGCACGTTTCCCTGAGTGCATGTCTTTGGCATAAAATTTAGCACAAATATCTGCAGAAGCAGATCTGAAAGTACTTAAAATTAGTGTTCTTTCATAGGCTATTCCTACATCATTTATAATATCAATCACACTTCCTTCTTTGACATGATATAAAATAGAAATTTCTGCAGCTACATTTAAACCTTCTTTTGAAGGGAGATTGAGCCCAACTTCCTTGTTAACTGTCCTAATCGGAATTTTAACAAGTTCAGTGATTAATGGGTTTACTAATACAAGACCTTGAGTCTGAATAGGACCTTTTAATCTACCAAATTTTTGCTTTACACCTACTTCTCCTGGATTAACAACCGCACAGGAAGAAATCATAAGTGAAATAACTGTAAGGTTTAATAATATTTTTTTCATAATTAATATTTTTAATTTTAGCTAATATATAAAAATAGGTCAAGTTATTTTTAAAAATAACTTGACCTATAAGGCTCTCCTTGTTCGTTCTCATTCGAACCGCTTTTGGAATTATCTTAAAAAATTTAGAGAATAAAAAAAGCCACTCGAGATGAGTGGCTTTTTGGTGTTGATATACTAAAATCCATATCCGACAGAAATCTGAAAATTAGGGAGCACATTCGGTGCAAGATTATCTTTAATTGCAGCAACCTTAGATGCATCAATTCCAGATATAACTGGACCTCCAGTATGAAGTAATCCAAAGTCAAATCCAAATTGCAGTCCCTTCTGATTAGGAGTTCTTGCTGCAAACCCAAAATAACCTACAGGATTTTCAGAATAGTTNGCAAGATATTCAGCATCTGTTTCAGAATGCCCTTCTGGAANTACTTCATGACCAATATGAATATGATTCTCTATATAACCTATTCCAATACCAGCGTTGACAGTGAACCAATTCATGCTTTCAAATGGTCGATGATTTAAAAACATCCCCATCCATTGAGTCTTACTTTCCCAAGTATAATCTCCTAAAGCGTTAACTTCAGGCGCTAATGCGCCTGGAACTTCCCCTTCTGGAGCAAATCCTAGCCCAATACTTAAAGTAGTTTTTTCATTAAAATTGTAGTTAAAATTAGCACCCATTCCAAATGGGCTAACACCAAGAAAAACCCCATATTGTGCAAATTCTTTATCAGAATTTTGAGCGTTAGACATAAATGAGAATGCTAACATAGCGATAACTAAAACACTTTTTTTCATATAAAAAATTTTAAAGATTAATTTTATCAAAAATACTTACATATCTCAACAAATAACATTAGTTAATTTTAATTTATATTCACAGTTTTATTAACACCATAATTAAAAGAAGTCAATTGTTTTTAAATAAACTTAACCTATGAGACTCCCCCTATTGATTATGGTTCGAACCGCTTTTTAAAAGAACTTATGAAGTTAAGAATGATGTTAAATGTTTTTAGAAAATAGGTTGTGTGTTTAAAAAATAAATATCTAAGTTTTGTTTCTACTATATTATTTCTATTTTTGTATACGTTTTTGATTATTATGTTATACAAAAACAATTATTTTATTAACTAAACCATTAAATTATGTTACTAGCAAAAATTGCAGACATCGGGAGCAATCCTGTAGCGTTTACTTTCTTTATTGGATGTATGGCTATGTTTGCCTCTTCGGTTTTCTTCTTTGTAGAAAGAGGTTCCGTAGATAAAAAATGGAAACTGTCTTTATTAGTTTCTGCATTAATAACTGGTATTGCAGCAGTTCACTATTTGTACATGAGAGACTACTTCATGGCAACTGGTGAAAATCCAACTGCATACCGATATATTGACTGGATCTTGACAGTTCCTTTAATGTGCGTCGAGTTTTATTTATTGACAAAGCTTGCTGGCGCAACTAAAACTTTACTTTGGAAGCTAATTATAGCTTCGACTTGGATGTTAGTTGCCGGCTATATCGGTGAAGCCTTCAGTGACGGAAGCACTTCTCATTCAGTTACTTGGGGTATGTTGTCTACTGTTGGTTATTTGTATGTACTTTACACAGCTTGGTTTGGTGAAGTTGCTCAATTGGCTGCAAACAGTAAATCTGAAGTTATTGAGAAAGGAGTTCGAGCATTGGCTTGGTTCGTACTAGTAGGATGGGCTATTTATCCTGTTGGTTACATGTGTATGGACGGTGGTTGGTTAAATACTGCCTTCGGATGGACATCTCAAAATGTTGACCTTTTCTACAATATTGCTGATGCCATTAATAAAATTGGTTTTGGCTTAGTTGTCTATAATATTGCGATAAGTGAATCAAATTAATTTCATTTAAGTTAATACATAAAGCAGGGTGCATTCACCCTGCTTTTTTTAAACTATGTCAATTTTTTTATACATATTTATTGTAATTGCTTTTGTAATTTCAAATGTATTTCAATTGTTCAACTCAATTTCAATTGAAACTCAAATTATCGCCTCCACTTTTTTTATTATGTTGGTTGGAATACCCCACGGTTCTCTAGATCATCTTTTACTTCCAAATCAAAATTTCAAATCAAAATTAAAATTCTATACAATTTATATAGGATTGATACTACTCAATTTATTTGTTTGGAGCTTAAGTAATATGATAGGACTAATCACATTTTTCTTAATTTCATCTTATCACTTTGGGGAGTCGCAACTATATAAATTTGATCTTAAAAATAAATTTATCTCTCATTTTTCTTATTTATGTTGGGGTGCCAGTGTTATTGTATCTTTCTTGTTTTATAATATTGATGAACTTGTTATTTTATCTAACTCCTACGATGATACACGAAACCTTCTTTCTAATATTAATTTGAATTTATTTTCATATCTATTTATTGTCTGCAACACCATAACCCTGATATTATATATATTTTTTATATATCAATTTAATATTAAAGTCAATAAAGTCATATCGGAGATTTTTTTCTTATTCGTTATTCATCTTTCTTCTTTTTTATTTCCTCTTTTAATCTGCTTTACTTTATTTTTTATCATATTACATTCTCTACCATCACTTGTTAACCAGTATAATTACTTTAGAGCAACCAATAATAACTTTGCTATCAAAGATTTTATTGCATTAATGACACCTTATTCATTAGTAAGTATTCTATTTATTGTATTCATTTCTTTTTGTTCCTATTCAAATGTTATAAACTATTCAATCCCGCTAATTTCAATTATTTTAATTTCTGTGATTACATTACCACACAGTTTTATTATTTCAAAATTTAATGAGTCTCTAACTAAATAATATTTAATCGAGTCGATTTTCATTAATATTTAAGCTAAGAGTATGTTAAAATTGTTAGAAAATGAGTCAGTATTTCCCCACAAATATTCTTATATACTTCGCCGTATAAATTCATTTAACCCACTAAAATATGGTACATCTCGAAATTTCATAAATGGTTCTGTTTCATATCTATCACCTTACATATCTAGAGGTGTAATTTCAACAAAATTTATTCTGAATAGATTACTAGATCAAAACTATAATTTAGAAAAAATTGAAAAATTTATTCAAGAACTAGCTTGGAGAGATTACTGGCAGCAGGTATGGATTTCAAAAGCAAATCTTATAAATGCTGATTTGAAAAATAGTCAATTCCCTGTTACTAATGATTCTCTATCAAAAGCAATTTTTGATGCTAAAACTGGAGTTTTAGCCATTGATAAATCTATTTTGAAACTATATGAAATTGGTTACATGCATAACCATTTAAGAATGTATGTTGCATCCATAGCCTGTAACATTGCACAAAGTCATTGGATGGTCCCTGCTAAGTGGATGTATTACTATTTATTAGATGCAGATTGGGCTAGTAATTCACTAAGTTGGCAGTGGATCGCAGGGACAAATTCTAAAAAAAAATATTTCGCTAATCAACAAAACATAAACAAATACTGTTTTACCAATCAAACGGATACTTTTCTAGATGTAGATTACTCAGAATTTCAAAAATTTAAAATTCCAGAAGTTTTAAAACAAACATGTTATTTGAATTTAAAAACTCCTCTACCAGAATTTAGTGGCATCACTATAGAAAATTCTCTCCCAACTTTATTGTATAACTTTTATAATCTAGATCCTGAGTGGAAGAAAAATATAAAAGCTAATAGAATTCTCATTTTAGAACCATCTCATTTTGATGAATATCCTATTTGTCAAAAGTCTATTGATTTTGCTTTAAAAATAGCAAAAGAAAATATTCCATCTATTCAAATATATGTTGGAGAATTTAAGGATTTGATAAAAAAATACTCCATAAAAGAAGTTTATTATAAAGAACATCCAACAAATAGTCATTATATAGGTATTGAAGAATCAAGAGATTGGATGTTTGAGGTAAATGGGTATTATCCATCTTTTTTTTCTTTTTGGAAAAAATGTAAAAAGCAGCTTAATTATTGAAAATTACAATTTTGTACAATTTTTAGATTGTAAAAAGAAATAGCCAAATGAAAGAACTTTCAGAAATAGATGTAGATAGGATTATTGAAATGGCTTGGGAAGACCGTACTCCATTTGAAGCAATAGAACTTCAATTTGAAATCTCAGAAAAACAAATTATTAAATTAATGAGAACTAATCTCAAAAAGTCTAGTTTTAAGCTTTGGCGAAAAAGAGTTCATAGTAAGATTAGTCAAAAACATTTACATAAAAGAAACCCTGATATTAGTAGGTTTAAATGCTCCCGACAAAGATTGATTTCAAACAATAGAATTAGTAAAAGATAAGTGAGTCGTCAGAAATTTATCATTGAAATATTTTAATAATATTTAATTTTCATATAGTCTTTAATCAATGCGTCAAATTAATTTAGTTTTACCCCATCAGTTATTTAAGAATTCACCATTACTTAATAACAACTCTACATTTTATCTTGTAGAAGAGTATTTATTTTTTAAACAATATCCTTTTCATAAGCAAAAAATAGCTTTTCATAGATCTTCAATGAAAAAGTATGCTGATTATCTCAAAGAAGAAAAACACGATGTCTGTTATATTGAATCTATTGAACCAATATCAGATATTAGATTACTTATACCAAAACTCAAAAAAAATGGAGTTAAGCAAATAAATTACATAGATCCTGTTGATTTCTGGATTCAAAAAAGATTGATTAGTTGTTGCTCAAAAGAAAACCTTATCTTAAAAAGTTTTTCATCACCATTATTTATAAATACTGAACATGACTTAAAAGATTTTTTTAGACCAGATAAAAACAAATTCTATCAAACCACTTTCTATAAAAACCAACGAAAAAAATATTCTATACTAATAAATGCAGATGGTAAACCTTCTGGAGGAAAGTGGACTTTTGATACCGAAAACAGAAAAAAGTACCCGCAGAAAAAAACACCACCAAACGTTATCTTGCCTAATTCAGATGAGTATTATGAAGAGGCTAAAACTTACGTGAATAATTACTTTTCCGATCATGTAGGTACACTTACTGAAAGTCCTCTTTATCCTTCGTCTTTTGAGTCAACAAAGGAATGGTTGCAACAATTTTTTGAAAACCGTTTTTTTGAATTTGGAGACTACGAAGATGCAATTTTAAAAGAGAATTCTACATTAAATCATAGTGTGTTGACACCAATGTTAAATGTTGGCCTAATAGAACCCAAAGAAATAATAAATGATTGTTTAAATTATGCGGAAAGAAATAATATTCCAATTAATTCCTCTGAGGGTTTTGTTAGACAAATATTAGGTTGGAGAGAGTTTATACGTGGTGTATACCTTAGTAAAGGAGTAGAGGAGAGAACCTCGAACTTTTGGAAGTTTAAAAAGAAAATTCCAGCATCCTTTTACAGCGGAACAACTGGAATAGATCCAATAGACTGTACCATAAAAAAGATACTTAAAACAGGTTATTGTAATCATATAGAACGGCTCATGATTATGGGTAACTTCATGCTTTTGTGTGAGTTTGATCCTGATCAAGTATATCGATGGTTTATGGAGTTTTTCATAGATTCTTATGATTGGGTAATGGTTCCTAATGTTTATGGTATGAGTCAGTTTTCTGACGGTGGGTTAATGGCATCAAAACCCTACATTAGTTCAAGCAATTACATAATAAAAATGAGTAATTACGGAAAGGGAGATTGGCAGTCTAAGTGGGATGGTCTTTTTTGGCGATTTTTGAACTTACATCGTGACTTTTTTTCATCAAATCCAAGATTGGGAATGCTGATTCGTATTTTTGATAAAATGCCATCAATTAAAAAGCAAAAACATATTGAGGAGGCAGAATTATTTCTTGATCAATTATATTAAATCATCTAATCTGTTGATTCCATAGTTTAACTTATTTTTCATTATTAAAATATCTTTTTTTAAATATAATTAACAAAAAAAGGTCAAGCTACTCTGATATAACTTGACCTATAAGGTTCCCCCGAACCATGAAAAAATAGTTAGATGATATAATGCTTAACAATATCTAACCTTACCTTTTGGAAACTTTTCTTTCCAAAATGCAATTGAGTCTAGATTTTTTAATCTTATGCTGATTTTATCCGTATAAAAAACAATCTTTGGTGCAGTGTTATTTATAGAATCAATAATTTGATTAGCTGTTAATTTTCTTTTTCTTCCCATGTATTTAATATTTTAATCAAATTTACATATTTTGTATAACTTATACAAGTTAAAGTTATACAAAATTTAAAAATGATTATAAAGTGTGAGCGAGTTGTACTTTTTATTTTTGGAAAATATTTTGAATTTTATCATGTTTTTCATGTTCAAAGTAAATATCTGATAATATCAAGTAATGGATTTGCAATGCCTAGATAAATTGAGCGTTATTTTATTAGGAACTTCTAGTGTGAAATTTATATTTAATTATGAATCTGATAGATTATAAAAAAGAATTAAAAACTATTTAGATGAATCAAGAAGTTTAATAAAAGAGTCTAAGTCGTGTATGAGAGTTATTCGATGCTCTTTTTGTTTAGGTAATTTTATATTTTTATTTGGAGTGACAACAAAAATTTGACCTTGAGGAAATATTTTATTCAGTTTTTGAAG
>PASJ01000007.1 GCA_002711925.1 Pseudobdellovibrionaceae bacterium
GAGTCAGTCAAGTTCTTGAAATAGGACCAGGCTAAGGGATCTTGACTAGAGAACTTTTAGAGTCTGGGTTAGAGTTAACTTGCGTTGAAAAAGATGAACGTTTTGTCAAGTATCTGACTGAAAGCGATTTTGGTCGTGATTTACAGAAAAAGGGATCTTTAAAAGTATTTTGTGAAGATGTTGTTAGTTTTGATTTCTTAGAGTGGTTGAAGTTGTCAGAAGAAAGTAAAGCTATTTGTGGTAATATCCCTTACCATATTTCAACCCCTATTCTTTTTGCTGTTTTACCTTATCTATCACAACTTAAAGGAGTTTGGTTTCTCGTTCAACTAGAGTTTGCTGAACGTTTAGCTTCTTTAACTCGATGCAAAAGCTACGGTAGTTTGAGTGTTTATACACAGTTGAGAGCAGATGTTACGATAGAGTGTGTTGTTGATAAGTCACTTTTTTACCCCGTGCCAAAAGTAGATAGTGCTATCGTCTCACTTTGTGAGCCAAGTAAAAAATATAGTGATTACAGTCTTCGTTCGGTGGAAAAGCTTACTAAAATTTGTTTTTCACAAAGAAGAAAGATGCTCTCAAATAGTCTAAAACCTTTGATCCAAAAACACCATAAACAACCACCTATTGATCTGTCTAGACGGTGTGATACTTTAACACCGAAGGATTTTGTAACTCTTGCTGAATGGATTTTTCCCCAAAAAAAAGAAGGGTTTTAGGGTCGGCTTTAAAAAAAGATTTATAAACTTAATTGCTGGATTTTATTTATTAAACTTTGCAGGTCTTTTGAATTATGAGTCAAAACATCTTTCATTGGAAACCGTTTTATCAACTGGCATAAAACAGCACCTGGTCCTATTTCTATAAAGCTCCTAACCCCGCTGTTATAGGCATTGTTTACAGTAGGCTCCCATAAGACAGGATTATCAATTTGATTGATAAGAAAATCGGCTTTATATGGATCTTCTATTTTAGCCGTTAAGTTTGTGAAGATCTTTGTTTGTGAATCTAAAAATGAAGTTGCTTCAAGTAGACCTCTCATTTTTTCCTTTGCAGGACTCATAAGTGAAGAATGAAAAGGTGCGCTCACAGGCAAGTCTTTACAAATGAGCTTTAGCTTTTTAAGCTTACTACAAAAATCGTCAACTGCTTTCTTGTGCCCTGAAATAATCTGTTGTTGCGGAGAATTGTAGTTAACAACTTCAAGAACAAAATCTTGATTTTTTCTCTCTTCTTTGAAGGCTTTCAGATGTGAAAGGAGCTCTTCGACAGGACACCGCATAACGGCTGCCATAGTGCCACATCCTATGGGCACAGCTTCTTGCATGGCGATACCTCTCGCACTTACCAGTGAGACAGCTTGCCAGAAAGAGAGCTTTTGTGATGCCACCAGAGCGCTGTACTCGCCTAGGCTATGGCCTGAAAAAAATCCCGGAAGTTTTTCTATCTCAGCTTCTTTTTTTAGAACTTCCCAGCATGCAATGCTGATTAGAAGTATAGCCGGTTGTTGATTCGCCGTTTTTTTTAGCTCCCCTTCTTGATCTGTATCTGAGCAAATTTTTCGTAGCTGAAGTTTTGAGGCATCTTCAGCTTCTTCAAAAAGCTCTTTAAGGTAAGGGAAGTTTATTAAGAGAGGAGTGGCCATGCCAGGAAATTGGGATCCTTGGCCGGGGAACATAAAAAGACGCATCATATCAACACCCTAATTTAAAAGGTTCTGTTATTTTGATTCGTTTGAGGTCGTGTCTTTTTCTGCTGTACTTGGTGTTTCAGATAAACCAGCACCATCCCAAGCTTCGTTACTTTGTCTAGCTTCGAGAACTTGCTGTCCTTTATAATGTCCACATGCGTGACAAACGACATGCGGTGCTTTGACCTCATCACAGTTTGGACAAATAGACATTCCTGGTGTTGAAAGTGCATGGTGAGACCGCCGCATGTTTCTTTTTGAAGCAGAGGTTCTATACTTAGGTACTGGCATTCTATCTTTCTCCTTAGAAAGTAGTTAGTTAGATATATCTTTGTCTGTTGTACTAGCTCTATAAAGAGATAAAAAACAGGCTTTGCTTTTGGGTTCTGTCCAAAAACCGTACAGATTTTCGAATGTAACTAAATAGCGTTTTTTGTGCGTAAGGTCAAGAAGAAGCTTCAGCCTTTGGGGATTTCTTTGAACAATTATTTTTCTTTCTTTAGCTTGGACAAAAAAAGTTGACAAATAAAGCTTTCACCAGGGGATAGGCAATAAAAAAATCTTTGATTTCATCAGCTCTTAAGCTTTAAGTTTTCATTTTTACCTTCTATGATAAGTTTTTATTTGAAAGACCCTATGAAGTTAGCATATACCCACATGGCAGCTCATTTTTTTTTTCAGATAGTAATTGATTTATTGAGGAGCAGTCATGGAAATGGGAAAATCAACAATGTTTTTCAATCAAGCTAAAAAAGTTATTCCTGGGGGGGTAAGTTCTCCAGTTAGAGCTTTTGGTTCTGTTGAAGACTCCCCTCCGTTCATTGTTAAAGCTAAAGGCCCTTATGTATGGGACTGTGACGGTAATCAGTATTTAGATTTTGTTGGTAGTTGGGGGACTGCTATTTTAGGTCATGCTCCTGATTCTGTTATAGCAGCTGTGCAAAATGCTTGCACCAATGGTTTTAGCTTTGGGGCCAGCCATCCCGGCGAGTCTGAATTAGCTGGGCTTATTATAGCTGCTTTTCCAAGTATTGAAAAAGTTCGCTTTGTAAATAGTGGTACAGAAGCCTGTATGACTGCTATTCGTTTAGCCCGAGGCTATACGGGAAAAGATAAAATAGCAAAATTCACAGGACACTATCATGGTCATAGTGATAGTTTGTTAGTAAAAGGTGGGTCGGGTCTTTTAACACATGCTGTTCCAGATAGTGTGGGTGTTCCTAAAAGTTTCGTAGAGCAAACTCTCACACTTCCTTTTAATAATTTTGAAGCATTAGAAGAGCTTTTTAAAAAACATGCTAAAAGTCTATCGGCCGTTATACTTGAACCGATTGCTGCAAATTGTGGTTTCGTTCGCCCGAAGGAGGGTTTTCTAGAGCGGCTAAAAAGCCTTTGTTCCAAGAATGATACACTTCTTATTTTTGATGAAGTTATTACAGGGTTTCGTGTTGCTTATGGTGGTGTACAAAATAGTCTCAATATAAAGCCAGATTTGACTATTCTTGGTAAAGTTATAGGTGGAGGGTTTCCTCTAGCAGCTTTGTGCGGAAAGGCTGAGATTATGGATTATCTTGCTCCTAATGGTCCTGTGTATCAGGCTGGTACCTTATCTGGAAACCCTATTGCTGTTGCCGCCGGTATAAAAACCTTAAAAACGTTAGCTGAAATGAAACCCTACAAGAGTTTACATTCTTTAACTCAATTTTTAACAAAAGAGCTTCACGCCTTAGGGAACAAGTACAACATACCAATTCAAGTGGACTGTGAAGGTGCTTTGTTCGGTTATTTCTTTGCTCCAGAAAAAATCACCTCGTACGAACAGCTTACTTTTTGCGATAAAAAGTTATTTCAACGTTTTTTTTCAGAAAGTATAAATCAATCCATTTATTTAGCTCCTTCTCTTTATGAGGCGGGTTTTATATCGACTTGTCACCTCGAAGAACACATTGAAAAGGCTCTTCAAGTTTTTGACAAAGTTCTAAAAAAAATCAGTTGAATTTAATTGAGTATAGGCTTTAAAGACATGAAATTAGGTTGGATACCCTACTGGAATTTATATCCATTAAAAAAAGAGATTGTAAGTCACATCGATCAGAGAAAGTTAACTTTTCACTGCGGGCATCCTTTTCATGTTAATCGTTGGCTTCAAGAAGGAAAAGTTGATATTGCACCTTGTTCTAGTATATGCCTTTTGACCCAGGAAAGTTTTAATATTGCTTTACCTCTTGGTGTTGCATCAAAGGGAGAGGTGCATAGTGTTTATCTCGGGGCTGGTCCTGAGCACCGAGAATTTTGTTATCAACTCACTAAGACTTTTGACTCCGTTAGAGAGCTTTTTGATATAGCGTACATGAAGTTTGGGAATGACTTTAGGTCAATATCAAAGTACCTTTTTCAGCAGCAGAAAGAATCATATTTTTTTTCTTTATCCCACGAAGAGCTTCCTCCTCTTGTTTTATCTTCCGCGTCTGAAACAAGTAATATTTTGTTACGATTACTTATAACCATATCTTGTGGAGAAAAAGTTTATTTAGCTATGGTACAAAAAGGACAGACTTTGCAAAGCCAGACGATGAAGCCTTTAAAACTTGTAATTGGTGATAATGCATTAAAGTATTCAAGTTTGTTTGAAACGACATACGACTTAGGTAAAATTTGGTATGACTTGACTTCTTTACCATTTGTTTTTGCTGTTTGGCAGCAAAGTAAAAAGAATATTGACGAGAGTTGGAAAAAAAGCATAAGAGATTTAGCAGGGCTTGCCGAAAAAAAAATGAGAGCAGATCCTCATTCGTATTATCCTTCTCGAGCTTTCCTCGATTGTTTCGAGCGTCCAGTTGCATTAGATCAATACTGGAGGAGTTTGCACTACACACTTAAACTACAAGATATGCAAGGTTTACTTTTATATCTTTGCTTAGCTAAAGAACTTTTAAAAAAGCCTCCGGTCTATTCAACTTTAAGCAAGCTAGCTCGTTTAGAAAACAGTCAATCTTCTCTTGAGAATTTTTCTTTGTAGATTTATCTTTCGACGAAAAGCACCAAGTTACTTATATATTTAATCAGGCAATTCTCGAATTTATAAACACTGTTTGAGGTAATTTGTGTTAGAGATTTTTTTTATTTTGTTGCTGACTATTTTCTTATCCAAGAAAAAAGAAGTTAGTTGTTTAAAGTTTAAAAGTTACGAAGATAAAATATCTTGTTTGCAAGGCTTTTATTTAAAAAATGAATTTTCTCAGATGATACAATCCACCGAAGGAAAAGAAGCATTATCTTCTATAGTCAGAGAGTCTATTTTAAAGGGAAGACCTGTCAGAAAAAGTTTTTGCGATTTAAAACAGATTATAAGTAAAGCTTCCATGCATCAAGCTGTCAATTCTCAAGCTTTAAATCTTTTTAAGTTTAGATCGTTATTTTTCATCTCATTGACTTACCTACTTATCTTGTTGTATAAAGTTGCGATTTTAAAAGCTTTCATATATGAAGTTGACTACTCGGATCTTTTTACTTTTCTTGTATCAAGTTTTTTTTTTTATTATTTATGGACTCTTTATAAGTCATCAAGTGGATTTTTGGTTTTTTGAAAAGGGAGCTATAAGTGATAAAGGAATTTTATGGCTAAAATTAAGTTTTTTAAATGATATAATGTACGCAGAAAAATCAAATTATATGAAAGACTTTTTTACTCTTGGTGTCGGTGGAGAAAAAAATATCGAGATTTCATACTGGACCTTTGAGCAGAATAACGAGAGTTTAATACAACAAGAAAAACAGCTAGATTATTTGCCTTTATACGAACTTTTTGGCTATGGAGTACCTAGTTTTTTAAGTTTATTAAACTTTTTAAACAAAGAAGGCATAGTTTTATTTTAACTGGAAAAATTTTTATTGAAAAAATCTATAAAAAATTTTGACGAGCTAAGATTATTGTGAATATCTTGAAAACTTGGTTTTCCCGCTTTTGAGGCATAGACTTTTGCAAGTTTTCGAAACATTTCATGCTGGCTTTGAGCTTGAGGGTGAAGCGATGCATGTAGTATTAAGTCCTTAGTTATAACTCTTACTCCTTTTTCAAGAAGGTTGTTTTCAGTATAATTAGAACTTGATGGTTTGAGTGCTTGACGTTCTTTGTCTGAAAAGCTCGCTATATAGTCTTGGTGGTGTTGAAGTAAGTTTTCAAGAGAATCATAACGTTTTCCTGATGCAACTCGTATGCTTTTATTTCTATATTTAATCAATGACCGAGCAATGATTTTACAGTGCTTAGGAGGTATTTCATAAGTAATACCTTCCGTTGTATAGCTATAGGTAACCTTTTGATTCACAATTTTTGGTGTTATTTTTTGAAGATCAATAAAAAAAGCTTTATCGACTTCAAAACCATTTGGGCGTAGTTGGGGCAAGTTTTCTACTTCATTGTATGAATAAAACTCGCCTTTTAAAACGGGTAGGCGTGCTTCTGTCCCAAGGTTTATACGAACAAAGCGTATATTTTTTCTCTCGATCTTAATGCCCACTTCTTCATGTAGCTCGCGGATAGCGGTATCATAAAGAGAAAAATCTTGCATTCCCTCAACCATTTCTCCATCTTTTTCTGGATTCATTGATAAGGTGACTTGCCTTTTGTAGGCTTTTGCCATAGCTTTTCGAGCCTCTGAAAGGTTATCAAGCTGTCCTTGGTCTTTCAGTTGGTAAAGCTCATCTTCTGCGTTGTCCATGAGCTCGTGTTGGATACTTGTCATAGAGCTGTAGCGAGCGGGGCGCTCATCTGGTAGCATGTAGCCTTGGACGACATTAAGGATATTTTTATTGGGGTTTCTTCGCCTGTTGTGTTCTAAGGCTATATAAATATGTCCTTGAGTCTTGAATATTGGAACGACACTAGCAGTTGCTGCAAGCCAAGGGTAGACTACAACTTGAACAGATGGTCGTAAGTGACCTTTTGCAACTTTAGGGCTGAGTTTATCTATTTTTGTAGCACCACGCATATCAATATCATCACTGAGTCTCACGGTCAAAGCTTCTGCAACCTTTTGTTCAGCCTCAGTTTCACCGGGTAGAGCTGCTATTATCGTTGTTAGCCCTTTCAAGGGGTCAGAATTTATTACAGAATTTAGTTGTTCAGGGCTTATTTTTCCATTCAACAAGAAAATTTGAAAGATTATAACTGAAAAGATGGAGCCTGTTATAAAGAAGAAAAATGCTTTGATTTTTTGGCTTTTACGTTTCATAGGTCCTCCTGTGGTAGATCTTTTTACAAAAAAATCTGTCCTGGACGGAAAAAATATTAAATTTTAGCTTTAAAGTTTATTAAGATTTACTTGATCTCAAACAAGATGAAGAAAAAAAACTTAGCCATGTAAAAGGCTAATATACCCCTTTAGCCAACATAGTCAAGGTTTTCATTACGGTAAAGATTTTAATTATTTCTTAGAAAAATAAAAAAGAATGAGATTTATCACTATTTCAAATAGAAAAAGAGCTTTCCTCTTTTGTTTTTTCTTGGAGATGTTTAATTATGTCAGAAGACTCATATAGCCAGAAAATAGAATCTGATTCTTTTATGGCTAGGCAGGGAACTTGAATTTTTCCGCCTTGTTTCAAAAGGGTTTCTTTATCTTTTAGGTTGTTTTTTGCATCTTTTATTTTAAGATTTATTCCTAAACGTCTTGCTGCCCAACGTACCTTGACACAAAATGGACAGGCTTTGAATTCGTATAGGGTATAGTCCAAAAAAGCAGTATCTAATTTTTTTTGAATTTTTGGGGGATGTTTTTGGGTTTGAGGTTTAAAGAAAAAATCTACTAATAGGATTATCTTTGCTAATGGCCATCTAATAAACTTCATATTTTTATCCCAACTTTTACGATCTATGGTGTCAAATGGGGTTTTTTGTCAAAGCTGATTAGAGCTTCATAATAGATAAAATTTCGTACCATAGTTTTATTTGTTTTGCATTTTTTTTAGTGGGGCTGGGTTTAAAAATAATATTAATAGGAAGCTAAACGCTTTGATGTTTCCGTAATTATTTTCTCATAGCGGCTCGTTGCTTCTAAAGTCCACTTATTCATATGATGATTTCTAAATTTATTGTTGTTCCATTTCGTAGCTAAGTTTAAAAGTTCTTTTTCTGTTAAGAATGGTTTTGCAAAATTTTTGAACTGTTCGGTTAAAGTCTTTTTTTCTATGATTTTCTTCCAAGCTTGTTTTAATTTTTTATGAGGAGCAATTTGAACAGCAAAAATATGATCTTTTAGTATCCCTTTTAATTTCAGAAATTTTTTGTAATCAAGCTTTAGATTCTTTTCTCTAATTTTATACGGATTCAAGACCTTAGAGCTTTGTGCTTGGTTTTCTTTATATGCTAAATGATTAACAGCCATTCTTCCCAGAGTAGAAAACTTTGGTCCGTTCTTATGACCTTCTGGTAAAAAAAACAATGCCTGGGCTTCTTTACTTAAAATCCATTCTAAAAACCTTTTAGAAGGCTTCATGTTGGGAGCCCCTTTTAAAACAGCAATTGGGTCGGAGTTAAAAATTGTTTTGTTCTTCGGTAAAACAAAACCTAGGTTTGTTTCGCCAAGGTCAGTTATCTTGGCATAGGCATAAAAGTCGATAGCTGTTGCAATAGAGCTATCACCAGAAACAACTGCTTTTATAGGGTCTGAACTTGAGTGTGTGAAACGGTTAGTATTTCCAGCAATACCCATAAGAGTCTTCCACCCATTTTCCCAACCTTCTGCCTTAAGAACAATAAGGTTCATTAATAGTGATGTACTAGAGTGACTAGGGTTTGCTACGGAAATAGATTGATAGTATTCGGGTTTAGACAGATCTGTCCATGTTGTTGGAAATTTCATTTTTTGTAGTTTTAGGAGTTTTTTGTTATAAAATATTCCAAAGGAAGAAATGGCTGTTGAGTACCATGATTTTGATTTAGATTTTAATGGGAGTCCTACGATTTCATCAGCAATTTCAGTGTCAATTTTTTTATTTAAAACTATTGGTTCTAGTAAGTTTTTCTTTTCTAAGTCTAAGAAAGTTAAGTCTCCTCCACCCCAAAAAATATCAATACCTGAGCTTTCTGGTGAAGACTTATACCGATTGTATAAAAACCTGAGGTCGCTTTCTGTACCTCCTTGGTCTATCCATTCGACTTCAACGGTGGAGTTATATTTTTTTTTGTAATATTCTTTGAATTTAGGCACAAACTCTTGTTGAATTGATTTTCTATGTGGAGAAATAATTGATAGCTTATCACTACTAAAACCATGGTCTGGTAAGAATAAAATAAAAACTAGTACGTACTTCCACATGGGTAATCACCTCACATAATTAACTTGTTTATTCTTTTCTTGGGTATAATATTGCTTGATAAGATTTATGGAGTCAATCATATATGAGCATGGTAAAAAGCGTATTTTTCGCTTCAAAATTCGACTATTTATTCTTTAAAATAGCACTAGCTATCATTTCTTCTGATCTTTTCATTATTTTTTTGTGGAAATCATCGATAAGTTTTTCCGAAGGTTTTTTATCATTATAATTAGGGGGAAAAATACTTTCACTGATAAAATGGGTTAACTTTATTTTTCTAGGAAAAGCTGTTGGACCAAACCCTCGAGCTATCATTAGTGGGATTTTATATTTTGTATAAGCCCAATCTGTTATGGAGCTGGGGTAGACGTGATAAAGATCATCAGCCTTAGGGCACATAGCTAGAATAATGGGTGTTTGTGTTTCAACGGCAAGACGTATGAAGCCTTTTCTTTTTTCCCAATTTATTTGATAACGTTGAGAAGATGGGCGTAAGGCTTCTTTCATTCCTCCAGGAGCAACAGCAACAAGTTCTTTTTTTTCTAGGAGAAGATTATGAGCGTTCTCAGGAGATCCTTCCACAGCCCCCCAATCCTTTGCCAGTTGACCAAGAACACTCGATTTGAAAAAAAGTCTATCAGCAAGAGGCTTGGTATATCTATTTGAATTTTCATATATGGCAGCAAATAATAATAAGATATCATAAGTAGCTAAACTATGATTAACAACAAGCAGTGCCTTACCACTTTTTGGTATGTTTTCTATTCCGTGTACCTCGTGCTTATGGTATTGTCTCATTAACTTAATGAATGGTAATATTTTTTTTACCATATTTTTATTCATTAGATTTTCCCCACTAGAAAGACTTGATCTTTGCAAAAAGGTTTTATGGAAAATGATAGCTAATAATAAAACAGAAAAAATTTTGACTATCATCTTATATCAAGCTAACTTGTCTGTATGCAAGAACAAACAAAGAATGAAGTCACTTGAAGCATATTCTTTTTATTTAAGTTCAATTGGTTTTAAGAAACAGTGTTTTTTACAAGAAAGCACTGGAGCTTTTACAAAGCAAGAGCAAAATTTTCTAACTTATAAACACTTTTTATATTCAGGTCGAATATCCGATCTAGTCAAAATTTTATTACAAACCAATTTTCAACAGTTTTTATTTATCGATATTAGATCTTCTTTAAAGTTAGGTAACTACGAAGATATAATTCATCTTAAAAATGAAAATTTTCTTCCTTTTCTTTCTTATTCATGCAAAGCTGACTTTAAAGGAAAAAAATACCTTCTCGATGCCAATCAAAATATGGAGCCTGTAGTCGATAACAGTTATGATACATTTGATTACTATCAATTAACAGGTGATTTCTTTTTTACTAAAGAGGTGTTACAGCAGCTATCTTCTTATCGTTTTTTTGAAGAGTTCTTACATGAGCGTTTAACTTACGAGAAGCAACGGGCACATTTACTTTTTTACAACAAAACCATAAGTCTTAACAGTGATCCAAAGCATATTTCCTCTTGGGTCAAGTCCATCAGACCAAGTCTTTTTTTGGATAGAGATGGTATTTTGATTGAAGACACAGGCTACCCACACGATCCAAAAAAACTTATTTTTTTAGATGATGTCTTACCTATTTTACACTTTGCAAAAAATAAAAATTGGCACTTAATCATAATTACAAATCAGTCGGGTTTAGCTCGAGGACTCTTCAAAAAAGATGCCTTAAATCATTGTATGGACGAAATCCAATCTTGGATGGTAGAAAATGATTTGAGTTTTGATAGGTTTTATTATTGTCCCTATCACCAGAATGGCAAGATCGATGAGTATAGAAAAAAAACGTTACTGAGAAAACCTGACCCTGGAATGTTTTTTCAAGCTGTTCAAGATTTTCCTATTGATTGGAATAAAAGTTTTATGATCGGAGATAAGTTATCTGATCAAATTAACAACTTAAATCTCACTTGTCTTTTGAAGGGACAAAATTTTGTGCCTTCAAAGATTAAGGAGAGAACGAAGGTTTTTTCATCCTTCCAAAAAATACTTCATTATTTAAAAACATGTTAAAATTATTTTTTATATCACATAAACGAGGAAATTTTTAAAGATCCATTTTTCCTTCAAAGACTAACTCTGCTGTGCCGATTAAATCGATGCCATGACTAGGCTCGGTATGTTTTAAATGAACATGGCCCCCAGGCATTTGCACAAGAATTGGTTTGGTTCTAGAAATAAAACCAGCTTCAAAAGCGAGTGCAGCTACTGCACAAGCACCGCTTCCGCAAGCTTGTGTGAAACCACAACCTCTTTCCCAGCAAGTGACGTTGTAAAATTCACCAACCCCAGTATTGAGAAAACTTTTGGTTTTTTCTTCTAAGTCATCAGGAGTAGCGCTTTGCTGAGCCCAATGCACATTTATACCATCTAAACTTGGGATTTTTTGAAGTTTTTCAGCAAGTTCTTCAAACCTTGGAGGGCAAGGTTCAGAACTGAAGAAAACAATATGATTATTGCTAAGAGCGCACGTGGCGATATCATCAATAATAGGGTAGGTATTTTTTTCTTTAATGATAGAAAGGGCTTCTTCCACAGCTTCATCATGCCAATAGTTTGATGAATTTAATGAGGGAATTCCCATGTTAATACTGACAAATGGTAGCATTTGTTTATTGGTTTGAGGTAGATAGTGAATGTTAAAGTTTGCTTCTTTGACTTTAACTTCAATGAGTTCAATATTTTCAAGAAAACTACTATCTTTTTTTCGGTATATCGATGAAGCGACGCACCTTAAACCGTTTCCACAGTTTTTGGCTAAAGAACCATCGCTATTTATGATTATAACTTCTGTTGGGATTTTTTGAGTTTTATCTTCAGTCAGTAGAATCAGTATCCCGTCGGCTCCAACACCAAGTCCATTTCTACTGCAAATACTTTTAGCATTTCTTTGTAAGACTCCGCTCAAATATTTTGCTTCATGGTGCGTTAGCCAAGTCAGAACAAAGTCATTTTGACACCCATGCCACTTTTCAAATTGAACCCACATTTTCTGACCTTATAATTTTTATTTTTCTTTTAATTTAGAATTAATTTTTTCTTTGATATTATCAAGAATACCGTTAACAAATTTACTCGATGCTTGTTGTCCGTATTCTTTGGCTAAGTTTATAGCTTCGTTTATAACAACTTTTTGCGGGACATCGTTTTGTTTTAATTCGTAAATTGCAATAAGGAGAATGATTTTGTCAATTTTATTAATGCGTTCAAAAGACCAGTTTTGAGATGAGCTTTCAAGTAAACTTTGAAACTCGTCTGATCTTTCAATCGTTTCACTACAATAAGTAACAAGAATATTTTTCACATCTTCTGAAATTTCAAAATTATGGCAAAATCTTTCAAAATGATTTTTAGAAAAATAGTAAATTTTTAAGAGTTCACACTGATACAAGAATTGAAGAGTGTGCCGTCTAACTTGTGATTCTATTCTCGAGTTTATCAAAACCTTAAACCTTCTTCTTTTTTCACGAACATTTTGTTCTTACATGTCGACTGTGTTCGTCAACTCTAGCATATTTATGGCTGTCATTGCAAACTCATGTCCTTTGTTCATATTTTTCAGTTTTTTTCCTTGCTCAGATTCTCTTGTTACTGTTGAAGAACAGCGTTCTTTCGCTTGTGCAAAAGTGTTTGTTGTTAACACGCCGAAAATAATTGGTTTTTCAGTTTCTACGGATAGGTCTATGAGGCTCTGAGATACGCTCTGACATATATAATCGAAATGAGGAGTGTCGCCGCGGACCACAGCGCCAATACAAATAATGCATGAAGATTCATTTTTTCTCGCATACTTGGCGGCTATTACAGGAAGCTCAAACGCTCCAGGGACCTTCGTTATTTTTATGTCATCATTTGTATAGCCATTTTCTTGGAGTGTTCCCACGCAGCTTTCAAGTAAACTAAGAGTAATTGTTTCGTTGAATAAGCTGACGATAATATGAATTGTTTTTCGTTTCATGCTAAGCTCTCTTTTCCGTAGTAGTCGCTTGAGTATAGTTAGTTTCTCTGTTTGTTCTTGTGGTTTGTTCTAAGGATAAATTTTCTAGTTCTTTTATCGATGCGGCGTATTGTTTGTTTTGATCCATTTCTAGATCTTTTGTTATTTGGTGAGCAATAATTTTATCTAAAGACTTCATTGTTCTCGTTTGAGGTGATGAAAAGGTCTTGTTAGTTCCTAGATAGATCAATGCACCACCTTTTGATTGTTTTAAATCAGCAAGGCACTGCTTAAGTTTTTTTTGCTCCAGTGGTGAGTCAAAAATAACAGAATCAAAAAGAGGGTGGTGCTTATGAATGAAAATATCGAAGTGGGCCTTATGATTTTTTTTCTCAGAGAGTAACGCAAAATGCTCACTGTTTGTTATTTGATCGGTATACCAAATCCCTTGAAAAGTTCCGTAAGGATTCTGAACTTTTGAACATTTAATTTTTTTTATGATAGTTTCATTTAAAAGACGATACTCGATAATATCTTTTATTGTTAAAATTGGAATGTTATGTTTGGCAGCAAAAACATCAAGATCTGGTCGTCTTGCCATCGTTCCGTTGTCATTTAAAATTTCACAGATGACGGCTCCACTTGGTTTACCAGCAAGTTTAACGAGATCTAGCGAGCCTTCCGTGTGCCCTGCTCTTTCAAAAACTCCTCCACTTTTTGCCTTAAGAGGAAAAATGTGGCCTGGTACTACTAAGTCTTTTGGTTGAGACTGATCATTTATAGCGACTTTTATGGTTTGCGAACGATCAAAAGCCGAAATACCTGTTGTCACACCTTCTTTTGCTTCGATACTAACAGTAAACGCCGTATTAAGTTTTGCTGTAGATTTTTTAAAATCTACCATCATTGGAAGATCCAATTTTTTGACTTTTTCCTCACTCAAGGAAAGACAAATTAAACCTCGAGCTTCTTTAGCCATGAAATTGATTTTTTCTGGAGTAACATCTTCAGCTGCAAATACTAAGTCACCTTCATTTTCTCGGTCTTCGTCATCCACCAGTATAATCATTCCCCCTGATTGAATCTGTTGAAGAGCTTCGGTGATTTTTTTAAAGAGGCCTTTTTTTGTATTCCCTTCAGTTTTTATCATAGCTTTTTCCCAAAATAATTTAGACAGATTCCGGCAAACAAGGTATGAACCCCATTCAACATGCTTATGACTAAAGTTCTACTAGGTCTGTTGATATAGGGACAGTGTTTTTTGGTTTGCTAAGTGAGCGTAGTAGTGCGTAAAATTCTTTTGGATCTTTGAAGTCTTTGTAGACAGATGCAAATCTCACGTAAGCCACTTTATCTAACTTGTATAAAGCTGACATAATTTTGTCACCAAGCTTTCGGCTTGATATGACTTTATCACCTTTTTCATACAGGCAAACTTCTAAGTGTCCTATTAAAAACTCTAATTCGGCTAATTTAATGTTGCGTTTTCTACATGCTATTTGTACGGAGCGTAAAGCTTTTTCTCTTTGAAAGAGCTCAAGTCTACCATCTCTTTTTTTAATTTGAACTGAGTAATGTTCTTCTCTTTCGTACGTTGTAAAACGCCTTTGGCAAGATTGACAGATTCTTCGTCTACGAATACTTTTTCCGTCATTACTTAAACGGCTCTCTAGAACTTTGGTCAGTTCCTTATAGCACTTTGAGCACTTCATTTACTTTTTGTCCACTCAGAGTATAGGGGAAATTGTTTTGCGAGAGTTTTAACCTCTTCCCCAATTTTGGCAAGAGCTTCATCATTTCCTTGCTGCTTGTACGTAAGGTGAATGTAGTTTGCGATTTTTTTCATTTCACTCTCACCCATGCCTCTTGTACTAACTGCTGGTGTCCCAAGTCTTATCCCACTTGTGACAAATGGGCTTCGCTTCTCTTTTGGAACGGTATTTTTATTCACAGTGATAAAAACTTTTTCAAGGGCTTCTTCAAGGGCCTTACCGCTGGTTTCTGTTGAAGACAAGTCCATCAACACAAGGTGGTTATCTGAGCCTCCTGTTATAATCTTGAATCCAAGTGATATCAATTCTTTAGCAAGAACTTGGGAGTTTTGAACCACAAGTTTTTGGTAAGTTTTAAAACTTTCAAAACTTGCTTCTCGAAAAGCAACAGCCTTTGATGCGATAATATGTTCTAGGGGCCCGCCTTGAGTTCCTGGAAATACACCTTTGTTTATGGACGCGGTCAATTTCTCATCATTCCATAGTATGATTCCCCCACGAGGTCCACGAAGGGTTTTGTGTGTTGTTGAGGTCACCACATGAGCATAAGGTATAGGGCTTTGGTGTAGGCTTGTTGCTACAAGACCAGCAATATGAGACATATCAACAAGTAAGTAGGCACCAACTTTATCCGCAATTTCACGGAACCTTTTAAAATCGATATGCCTAGGGTAGGCACTAGCACCTGCAATAATAAGCTGGGGTTTTACAGATTCTGCAAGGTTTTCGATTTGATCATAGTTTAATAGCTCAGTTTCAGTATCAAGGTGATAAAAGTGCGGTTTATAGTGTATCCCTGAAAAGTTTACTACAGACCCGTGGGTTAAGTGGCCACCGTTTGATAAATCAAGACCAAGTATTTTGTCCCCAGGTTTGATTAGAGCCAAAAATGCAGCAGCATTGGCTTGAGCGCCTGAGTGGGGTTGAACGTTGGCGTGGTTGCACGAGAAAAGATTACAAACTCTTTCTATGGCTAGGTTTTCCATGGTGTCAACATGCCGGCATCCACCATAATATCTTTTGCTGGGTCGGCCCTCAGCGTACTTGTTGGTCATAATATTTGCCATAGAAGATATTACGGCTTCAGAAGCAAAGTTTTCAGAAGCAATCAGCTCAATTCCTTCTTCTTGTCTTTTAAATTCTGACTCGATACAAGCATACACTTCATGATCTTTTTCGGCTAATTCTTGCCAAGGTTTTCCTAACATAATTTTCTCCAAGGGGAATTTAATGACTTTTGAGAGTCTGCTTTTCAATTTGAGTGATTTTATCTAAGCGGCGCAAATGTTTTTCGTTACTTTGGTCAAAAGAGGTACTTAACCACAAGTTTACTAAATCAAGAGCTCTATCATGATTTAAGGTTCTTGCACCAAGGCAAAGGACATTCGCATCATTGTGTAATCGCCCCATTTTGCACGTATACTCATCCCATGGACAGTAAGCTCTCACACCAGAAAATTTATTTGCAACTATAGACATACCAAAACCAGTACCACAAACAGCAATCCCTGCTTGTGTTTTTCGTTTGGAGATATCAAGCGCTAGAGTTTGGCAGAAATTTGGGTAGTCCACAGACTCAGAATTGGTGCAGCCGTAATCTTTTATTTCAACCTTGCCTGCTAATAGCTTTTTAATTTTTTCTTTTAAGAAAAAACCTGCATGATCAGAGGCAATACCAATTGAATCAACTTCCATTATTTTATCCAGCGTGAAGATAAGCCAGTTTTTTTTGGTAAAATGCGCGACTAGTTTTGCGTTGTTTTCTTTACGAAGCTAATAGCGTCATTAACTGTTCTGATGTTTTCAGCCTCATCATCAGGAATATCTATGCTAAATGCTTCTTCCATTGCCATTACAAGTTCTACAATATCAAGAGAATCTGCACCCAAATCCTCAATAAACTTTGCACCACTAGCAACAGCGCCTTCATCAACATCTAACTGGTTAAGAATAATAGATTTTATCTTATCTTCAACATTCTCAGACATTCTGCTTTTCCCACAAAAAATTACTTAAAGTCAAAGTTTCTGTTTAGACCAGTTAGATAAACAGAAAGAGGAACTATTTGCAAGAAATTGTTTTCATAAAAATAATTTTTCAGTTATCAAATTCTTTCGTTTTGCAAAAAGCTCAAGGGTTATTTCAGTGATTTTTGCCACTGAATTTTTCAATAGCTTGATTTTTTCGTATTGGGGCAAGAATAGTTTTTTACGCAATTCTAGCCATTTACTTCAATTTGCTTCAACTCTACACATGATTTACTTGAACAAGATCATTTATTGAATAATCATAGTGTTTCACTATTTTTTTTATAGAATACGATCGGGGAGTACACTTATCTATCAGCAAAAAAAAAATCAACGCATACTCATTGTTTCAGACCTTCATATTAAGAATCCGCAAGATGCGCGTTGTCAGAGATTCTTGTCTTTTCTTTGTACAGTTGATTCCGCTGAGGTCAGTCATTTGATTCTTTTGGGTGACATTTTTGATTTTTGTTTTGGTATGAAAACTTTTTATAGAAAGAAGTTTTCCGAAGTAGGTGCTGCTTTAACATGTTTAGCCGAAAAGGGGGTTAAAGTTCTCTATTTAGAGGGGAATCATGAGTTTGCTCTCAAATATTTAGGTTGGCAAGGAGTGACTTTTATAAACTCAGAATCATATCTTTTGCAGGCTGACTCACAAACGAAAATTTTATTAGCTCATGGAGATCATTTAATTGCAAAAAAATTGTATAAAATCTTTAAGTTTATAACGAAGTCTTTTCCTTTCTACTTGCTAGCGTCTTTTGTACCTGGCTCTGTTATTGATAAGATCTGTTTGTGCTTGTCAAAGCGTTCAAAAGATTCTCGTTATAAGAAGGAACAGCAAGATTTTCTACCAGTTCTTTTGCAGGAAGCGAATTTTTGGCTCGACGGTAAAGACACTCATCACGGTGTCTTCGGTCATTTTCATAAACAAATTCTTGAGAAAAGGAAGAAAAAGTCCGAAGGTCACATTGTTTGTTTAAATAGCTGGTCGAAACCTAATTATCTTCTTTTCCATCAGGGAATTTTCAAGCATTATGATTTGTCTCATTAGTTGTTGTTTTTCTTTTTTATGACTTAAACTTGGTGGTCCTTGTCGTGTTGCAGTATCGAGAGCCTCTTGATGATATTTATCAAAATTTTTTATGTCCTCCCGTCGGAACCAAACTTTCTGCGAAGGAGGCCATGTCCATAGCCATTTCAAAGGCATTGGAAGGAGTCGGTTACGTTGAAACAAACCCTCTTGTTGGGGCTGTTGCTGTGGATAAAAATCACTGCTTTATTGCAGCAGGAGCTCATTTAAAAAATGGCTCTTCTCATGCTGAAGCTAATCTTTTAAAGGTGATAGAAGAACAAAATCAGGTGCATCTTTTACGTGGCGCTACCATATACGTGACACTAGAGCCTTGTGCTCACAAGGGAAGAACCTCATCTTGTGCAAAGACTTTAGCTAGTCTTCCAATCTCAAAACTCGTTTACGGCTTAGTTGACCCGGACCCGAGAGTCAATGGGAAAGGTATCAACATTATCGAACAAGCAGGCATTAAAGTTTCACCATGTTCTTATAAAGACCCTTTGCTTGGGCGTTTAATTGAGGTCTTTTCTTGGGTGAAAACAACTTCTATGCCGTTTGTCTCTATGAAAGCGGCAACAACTTTAAACGGTGTGATTGCACGCCAAGGTGACCAAAGATGCTGGATAACGGGAGAAAGAGCTCGTTCTTACGGGCATTGGCTCAGGCTTTTTTATGATGCAATTCTTGTCGGTCCAAAAACAATAGCATTTGATAACCCGCGTTTAGATGTGCGTTTTTTACCTCAAAAGCATCGTGTACCATGGAGAGTCGTTTATGATCCTGATGCTCAAGCTCTTTTGTCGAGAGATTTTAAGGGTCATGATTTATTCAAGGTTTCCCCGGAAAAGTTGATTTGGTGTTGTCATCATAAGGTTTGGCGAAGACTTTCTAAAGATATTATGTTCTTCTTAGAGTCTCTTGGGGTTTCTTGTTTTTCTCTTCTCAGTTTTAATCATCATGAAAACTACTTGCAAATTCTTCAAGAGCTTGCAAAAAGAGGTTGTGCCAGTTTACTTCTTGAAGGAGGGGCTTTCATTTGGGGGAGCTTTTTAAACTTTAAGCTGGTCAATCGAGCTCACTTGTTTCAAGCTCCAATTATTTTTGGAAATGGTGAAAGAGTCTATTGGGACTCATCTTTACAGATTTCACAGCTCGAGCTCAAGGACCTAGAATGGACCCCACTTGATAAGGATTTTCTAATTGAAGGAAGAGTTACTAACAGCATCTGAAAAAAACCATACTGGAAGATCTCGTCCAGCATCTGAAAAAAATCATACTGGAAGATCTCGTCCAGCATCTGAAAAAAATCATACTGGAAGATCTCGTCCAGCATTTGAAGAAATTTACCTAAACCTTGCATTCACTTTAGCTAAAAGGTCTACGTGTCAAAGACTTCAAGTGGGAACTGTTATAACAAGTTCAGACTTTCGTAAGGTCCTTGCTGTCGGTTATAATGGTAATGCTAGCGGTCTTCCAAACTGTTGTGAAAATCCAAACGAACCTGGAAATTGTGGTTGTCTCCATTCGGAAGAAAATGCTGCGATTAATTGTGATAGTCCTCGATCCATCAAAAAGTTTGTTTTTGTTACACATCACCCGTGTCGAGCTTGTGCAAAAAGACTTATTAATCTAGGTAATGTACAAAAAATTTTCTACGGTAAAGATTACAGAAGCACGTCAAGTCAAGAAATATTAAATTCAGTGGGGATTCCCATCATAAAGCTTGAGACTCCATTTTTATATGAGAATCTAATTTAGAATTATGTCTCTAATTAATCAGGTTTGTCTGGTAGGGTTACCACATATATTGTTCATGAGTAACCGCTTCTTTTGCCAGCTCTTCAAGGTATGGTAGAATTAAGTGACTTAAAAGGTATTTTCCCATAGAAAAGCTTACATAGCCTAAGAAAATTAACTTGGAAATGCAGTTGAGTTTTGCTTTAATTTTATTCTTAGGGTTTCTCGTTGGGTCATTTTTATCTATTTGATCTTTAATTTTTGCAAAAAAAACTTGTGGAGGTAATTTTAGGTTTTCGGTGAACTGATGAGCTAGCTTTTCAGCAGCTGTGTCTAGTTTGCCTGATTCAAATGAAGCTCCTTCAAGTTTCATATTGAAACTAAGAAAAAAAAAAGATAAGAAAATTAGAACTTTCATTGTAACCTTTCTAGAGTATTATCTATTAAAAAATATTAATTATAAAATAAATCGACGTTATTATTTGTATGTATTAAAAGCATTCAGTCAAGTTATAATTTGTGTGTATGGATTAACAATCAGTTATTAGAAAGTATTTTCCCACTTGTATAAGAAAGCCTATTCATAATTAACAATTTAAAAAGAGGAAAATTTTTTTTTGTCTTTTGATTAATCTTTTTAGTTTACGAGATGTATCTTAAGTTCACTCACTGTGTAGTGAAAATTCTTCCCAGTTTTTTACGTCAAAATATATAAAAAAAAATATAGAAGTGTTAGTTTTTTAAAGTAAAGAGAATGATAAGTTTGAATTAAATTTCTTATAAAATATTGTAGTAACACCGTTAAAATAGAAGAAATCATCTTTGGATAAAAAATGAATCGATTAAAATCAAATATTTTAGTTCATATTTTTTGTTTGATACCTTTCCATTGTCTTGTGTCGTGCTTTTCAGAAACAACATCAACAAGTCCACCTGTGAGATCATCTCAGGCTATTCAAGAGATATGCTCAAGTACATATGATGCATGTGGAGTGTGTGGAGGACCTGGAAAAATCACTTATTATCAAGATAGTGATGGAGATGGTGAAGGTGATCCCAATGCTTTCCTTGAAGATTGTGTGATGCCAAATGGTTATGTTTTAAATAGTGATGATTCTCAACCGACTTGTGCTGAAAATAATATAGATGAATGTGGAGTTTGTGGGGGAAGTGGTAAGAATATTTTTTATCGAGATTCTGATGGTGACGGTCTAGGCGACCCACAATTTATTGTAACAAGTTGTTCAGACAAGTTAGAAGGCTTTGTTTTTTCTGCCGCTTCTTTTGATGGAAATTGTCGAGATTCAGATAAAGATGAATGTGACGTTTGCTTTGGCCCTGGAAAGTTAAATTTTTATCAAGATTTGGATCAAGATGGCAAAGGTGATCCTAATAATCTTCGAATATCTTGCAATAAACCAGATGGTTTTGTTACTAATAATGAAGATCTGCAACCAAATTGCTCTACAAATGATACGGATGACTGTGGTGTTTGTGGTGGAGCTGGTCAACCTCTTTATTATAGAGATTTAGATGGAGATGGGCTAGGAGACGTGAATAGTTCAACTACTTCGTGTCAAAAACCAGATGGTTTTGTCTCTAATCATGAAGATTTGGAACCAAATTGCTCTACAAACGATACGGATAAGTGTGGTGTTTGTGGTGGAGTTGGTCAATCCGTTTATTATAAAGACTTGGATGGAGATGGGCTAGGAGATGCAAATAGTTCAATTACTTCGTGTCAAAAACCAGATGGTTTCGTAAGCAATAATGCAGATCTTGAACCAAATTGTTCTGCAAATGCTTCAGATGATTGTGATATTTGTGGAGGAAATGGTAAAAAAACTTTCTATCTCGATTCGGATCAAGACGGTTACGGAAGTTCTCAAAATTATGAAATTGCATGTGAAAACCCTGATCCTTCACTGTATGAAAATAATGGTGATGATTGTGATGATAATGATCCATTTACATTAGCAACACTACCTTACTCAGGTGAAAGACAAGCAGACGATTTGAACTGTGATGGTATTTTGGACGATACCCAATTACAATCGAGCCAGATAACTATAGATGAAAATAGCACTCAAAAATTCTATAATATCTACAAATTTATTCACCCAAGGAATCCTACCACAATCACGAACAGTAGTGGTTTTTCTTTTACAGGATATGAAAGTTATGATTCTGAAAGTGTTTATGAATTTCAAGTGCAAGGAGAAGGAGCTTTTTCCATCTTGGCTGATATTTTGATTGTTGCTGGTGGTGGTGGTGGTGGTTTTGTTTCTTCCGATGGTCAAAATGGCAGAAATGCAGCAGGTGGGGGCGGAGCTGGAGGGGTTATCGTGGAGAGAAGTATTAGGCTAAGAAAAGGCTACTATAAAGTAACTGTTGGCGGTGGAGGCAGTGGGGGGGGAGTTCTAAAAAGTGATATTTCTTTTGATATAAACTATTTTCAAAAGGGCTCTAATGGTCGAAACAGCAAAATTGAGTTTTCTTCTGATGCTAGTAAGACATGGAGTAGCCTTTGGTCTGGAAGAGAGTGGATCGCAGATGGAGGTGGTGGTGGTGGAGCTCAAGATGTTTCAGGTCAAGATGGAGGTTCAAGTGGAGGCGGAGGAAAGAAAGAGGGTTATAACAATGAACCAGGGGTAGTCTCACACAGCTCGGAACAAGAAGGTCATCTTGGTTCAACCTCAAATGATGAAGAATATGCAGGAGGAGGAGGAGGGGCAGGGGATACTGCTCCTAGTATAGGTGGACTTGGAGGTCTTGGTCTTCTGGTTACCGGGTTTAATGCTAGTGATATGCTTTATATTGCTTCTGGAGGTGGAGGATCAACATCTTTTTACCCCTATAAAAGCGAGGGGCAATTTATTCGTTTTGGGGGAGGACATGGTTACGGAATAAGTAAATCTTGGGGAGTTCTAACAAACGAAAACGACCAATTGACAGGCGATCATAATGGGTTACCTGAAACGGGAAGTGGGGGTGGAGGCCTTACATGGTTAAGAAAAAATGAAACTTTTGTCTCTGCTCAAAAAGGAGGTTCTGGAGGTTCTGGTCTAGTTTTGATTCGAGTTCGATACATTCCTGATTCTAAATAGTTTCTTTTTTTCCACAGGATATAAAATTATAGGTTAAAAAAAATATTAAAATTTCTTTTTTTTAAATTCAAACCTTAAGCTAAGTTTTATAAAAAAAGATAGACAAGACCTAAGCAACTGATTTTGTCGAGCTAGATTTTTTGCGCAAGAACTTTTATTTTTAGATAGCTCATTCAGCTAAACCATCTGAAATTTTTGTAAAAAATATATTTTTTTTAATTTACTAAAGTTTTGCAGTTAATATCAACTATAAGTTATGAATTTGGTGGGTCTTCGGCCGGGGATACAACTTCTTCGGTAGCGTGGGATCAGTTTCCGAAACCTTCATGTCTAGCTCCTAAAAATATTGGAGCAACAGAGGATAATATGAAAAAAATTGGAAAAACTTATTGCGAACTTATGCATTGTAAATTTAAGGATATTAAGTCTTATAATGATTTTATACCTTCAGATGGTTCAATTTTTGGTGTTTCTAGGACAAAATGGACCATTAATTGTAAAAAATAATGATAATAATTGAAATGAGTATTAGAAATATTTTGTCATTGCAAAATTTATCTAAAAAATATGTAGTCATTTGGGTAAAGAGGTCTTTTTGTTTCATCTGAATCTGGTCTCCCCCAGTATAGCTTGTTGCCTATTTCTTGGTATGAACCATAAAGAGATACTTTGTTATCACTGATGGAGTCTTCGATAGTGATGGGTTTATTTAGCACGAATTTTTGTGTGCTACTTTGATTCAATAAGTCTAATAGATTTTTATTATAGATAGTTTTTGAAAAATCACTAGTTTTAATATTTATATGGTATATGGGTCCATTAGGGTTTATTTCTTGACTTGGTAGTGTATAGGTTCCTGTTGCTGTCAGCGAGTAATCTTTTTCCTCTTTACATCTTAAGTCTGGATAAAAAACGGTTTTAAATTGATATTTATAATTTTCAAGATTCAAAAAAAATTTTTCAGAATGAAGATATCCGTTTTTTTGACTTAGTAAGCAAATGGATTGCCATGGGTAGTTTTCTTTTCTTTTTAAATCTTTATTAATTATGGTTTTACATGAAATGAACAAAGCACAAAATAAAAGAAATATTTTTTTTTTTTGCTGCAAGTTGTCACTTTTTTTTGTATAAAACATATTTTTTCCTATCATATTATTTTTTTGGAACATAAACATCTTCAAGTCTACCACTTTCTAAGTCTGAAGCTAGCGATGAATATATTGTTTTTTGTTGCTTCATTATGTCTAGAAGATTGTTGTTTAAAGAATTTAAAAAATCACAACTTGGATTTTTATAAAATAAGTTGTGTTGAATGATATCTTTTAAAATTTGTGCATATAAAATAAATCCAAGGGCGTTCTCTCCTACATAAAAAGCTTTTCTTAAATAAGAGATTCTTCTAGTATCAATTATATTTTGTAAATTTTGATCAAGAATAGATATCTCTTCCTCTTGCGTAAGATTACTAGCTATCAGTTTTTGTCCTTCGGGTTGTGAGAAAATCATCCCAGAAAGTAGTGCTATTGCCCCAAGTGCTCCTATGTTTCTTGTTAATTTTGTACTTTTGCTACTTACCCGGGGGTTTTGAATAATATCAGATGCTTGTGACGGAGTGTTTAATGTTTTTGCTTTTCCTGGTCTTTCTAGTGGATCTTCGAAATTAATATCACCTGTAGCAGAGAAATACTTTCCTACATCTTCTGGAAAATATTGTCGATATACATCAGTAAAATTACTGTTAGTGTCAAAATTATTAAAGCCTTGCCAAGACACACCGGATTTCAAATCACCTTTTCCAAGATTTCCTTCTAAAGCAGAGCCTAAGCTTTGTTTTAAATTTATTTCAATGCTATCTTGAACAGTTTTGGGAAGAAGAGCTAAATAACTATACCTTATACTAGTCGCCAGTTTTTCACCCAGAGTTCTTCCTAAGTTTTTTCCTGTGGTTTTTACTTTAAAACCATTGTCAATGTCTTCTGGTGTTAATTGTAGGTATTCCAATTTTGGGTCATTAGCATTATTATATCTATTAATTGCAAAATTATATTTTCTCCATTTTTCAGTATCTATATCTATTGTTTTATCTTTATCTAAAAAAAAATCTAACAAGGTCTGACCTTTCGTTTCTGCCCATTTATTGTACTTTTTAGAGTTATTTTCAAGTGTTTCTATATCAAATTGTTTTCCTTTAACAAAAACTTCTGGAGGATAAAACTTAGATGCGGCTATGATCTGGTTTTGAAATCCGATATATTTAATAACATTTCCAAGAATGTTATCTCGAATAATTCCATGAAGAAATTGTCCTTCATCATATCTGAGATGAACGCCTCTTCGAAATATTCCTCCAGCAGTTTCCCAAATAGTTCCGCTACCATGCATAACAAGTGCGCTTTCTTGTATACCCCACCATTTTTTAAATTCATTTGTCATTGATTTATCGTCCCAAGTACCAACTAATTGTTGTAGTGTTTGAGATATCTCATTAGCTTCTTCGAAGGTTTTTGGAGGCCAATTTGAAAAAATTTGATCAAAATCTTGTTTTTTCTTAGTTAGTTGTTGTAAAAAATTTTTTTCTTGATCTTCTTCTATGGTTTGCCCAATCAATGACAGTACTTGTTTTTGCCAAGTTTCTATATCTTCCCTTCCGTCAGAATTACCTAAGAAAGGAAGGTACTGCATACCTCTTTCCGTTACTTTACCTGCTTGAGTAACTAACGCTCTCATATTTTTAACTCTTGTTGTAACGGATTCTTTTGATGTGTGATCTATTAAGTTATCTAAAATATCAACAAAATTTTTTGAAGGCTCTTCGAAAATTGTAGGAAAAAGTTCTTGAGTTTTTTGTCTTAGCATATATTTTCTTTCAAGAGGGCTGATCAAAATATCTCCCCGTTCTTTCAATTTTATCAATTCTTGGAATTTTTCTGGTTTTTCAGCTGTGATGGATTCTATGCTCTTCGGCTTTTCTCTTAATCCTAATTGTTCCAACAATAAAATATTTTCGAATTTCTCTTTTACACCCGGTCCATTGAAATCTTCTGAATAATCCATAGTAAAATTCTTGCTAATGCCTTCAATCTCTTCTTTTATTTCTTGGAATTCAGATCTCAAATTTTCGTCTGAAAAAATTTCTTTCAAATTTTGGGTAAGCTTCTTTACTTTTTCCCCATATGTAGTACGTCCAGTTTCAAGTGTTGTTTTGAGATTCTTTATAAAATTTTCCACTGTCTCAATATTTGTTGCCCTTGCTGCTTTTTCAATTCCATCTGCTATCTGGTCAGAAATGCCTCTTTCAATGATTCCAAGATCTTCGAGATTTTTTTTATACTTANTTAATTCANCCTTTAATTGTTCATCGCTACTATTATAATTTTTTNGATAAAGTTCGTTAAAATNNTTCTTAAGCTTTTCAGCCTTTTGTTTACGTTGATCCTCCAAGCCTGGTTCAGTGTTACCTCCACCAGCAGCTCTGCTTGAATCAGAAATTCGTTGCGATATTTCTTGAAGCTCCTTTACTAACATATTGGTTTCTTTAAAAATTTCATTATTTGACATTTTAAATTCTACTAGATAATTTTGATTAAAAAGTTGGTCAACTCGAGGTACACGATCAGGAGAAGCGTCCATAAGAAGGGTATAATATTTCCCAAGTTCTTCCAATAAATCAGCTATTGCTGTGTCTGGATCAGGGTTATTAATTTTTTCATAAATCAGACTAACGTTCTCCCTAAGTTGCTTCGCATTTTCCAGTGTGTCAGTATCATCTTCCAGTCTTCTTAATATTCCATCTAAAGCAAAATTCGCCCTCTGCACTATGCTTACACCTGATGTTTTTTGCTCATGGTGTACTTCAACAGGAACACGCGTCAGCTTGTCTATCTTTTGAGCTTTTACAATTAATTGTCTGAACTCATCTATATTATCAAATGTGTCTTTCCAACTTATTTTTTCTGTGTGTATATTCTCATCTATAGAAACAGCAGCCGCTCTTGCACTAGTAGGATCAAATCTTAGACCATGGTAGGATACAGCAAGAACTTTTTGTGTAAGACCTTTCCCATCTAAAAAGCGTCTAATTAAAAGTTCACCGAAGTTTCGTGGACTTTGAATCTCTAGTTGTTCTCCTACTGCTAGAGAAAATTTCGGAGTTTGAATTTTATACGGATTTTCTCTTATTTCTTTTATTTTCTGATTAATTTGATCAAAAATTTCTTTTTCATCTTCTCGTGTGAGATCAAAGGACAAGTATTTTACAATTTCTTTAGCAAAATACGGTCCTGCAGAACTTATGTTATCTTCAAGATGATCGAAATTTAAATAACCTTCACTTGATTCACATTTTTCGTTGAAAAGGTAATATTGATTCAGTACAGATGATCCTTTATTGCTAAGATAATTTAAACTTTGAACTTTATCATAGACGGACGTCAAAAAGTCTAAATTTATCTCGTCAAATTCCATTATTTTTATCATCTTTTTAAAAACAGGAAAAGAGCAGTTATTTTCAACTGATGTTGATAGTGTTTTTTCAACACATGTTCCAACTGTAAGGTAGAATTCATCTTGATAGTATTCTGGTGGTACTAAACAAGATGAATACACTGTTGTTGAGTTTGAGCAAATATCATCTCTGTTACAAATGGAGCATTCTACATATGCGGTGTTCAGATCAGATTCAAACTCATAAGAGTAAAGGCCAAAATAATTTTTTGATATTTTACCGTTGAATATTGTTAAAGATTGAGGGTCTATCAATTGGTCAAAGTTATTCATTCTTTGCCTATTGTAGTAATCGGTAAAGTCGAATTTGTCACGTGAATAAGCTTCTTTACTCGTCAATGTAGACACAAGTATTACTTTAAAAATAAATAAAAATTTAAAAATCATTTTGGTGTTAATCCCTGTAGGCTTAAAATTACTTTTAGTTTTAATATAAATTTTTTCACCACTATTTGTCTAAAGAATATAGGTGTTTTAAAAATATTAGAAATATATTTCTAGTTAGCTTTATTATTTAGAACTTTGTGTTTTTGTTTAATGAATGTAATAATAATTATTATGGTTGAATAGAATAAAATTTACAAACTTTACTTTACCTTCGGTTCAAAGGTGTTTTTGGTTTTTTTGTAAGCATATGTTTTTATGTTTTTTTTTCTTTTAGAGTTCTTGTGTTTTGATGTTTTTTTTTATTTTAAATAAATTATTTTTTATAAATTCATATTATTACAAATTTTTCCTAAAGTATTTCAACTCTATACCGAACATCACATATGAAAAACTATTCTAATGAAAAGGGGTGATTTAATGAATATATTCAAACATTCTGTGAACTTATCTTTAGTTTTGTTCTTTCTTGTTTTATGTGCTCCCGTTCCGCAACAAAATGCTGATCAATCAGAAGGTTCTAGTTCTGAAAAAGAAGAAGAATTAGCTTTTAATCTAGATATTAATAACTTAATTCAGAGTAACCCAAATGCTGAATGTGATGATGTGACTGGATCAACAATCACAGAGTGGGTAAAAAGAGCAAAACATTGGGACGTTTGTTATAATAATTCGTCTATAAAATTTGACAAATGGGATTATCTTTTTGGAGGGTACAACAAAGGAGAGACAACTTTAACGGTTCATGGTGAATATAATAAAGATGAAGATACAAACGCTAAGTTAACTGTTACAGTTAAGAAAAATGAATCATGGGTTGATGATCAACCTTGTTCTTCCAGTAAAAGAGATAAACAAAAAGCCTGTCTAAAGTTTGAATGTGTTGAAAACAATAAAATCCAGATAAGCTGTGTAGAACCAAAAAAATCTGGAGACATAGAGCTACTTAATGCAGCTAAGAAATGGGTAAAGGGTGATAAAGATCGAACGGAAACTGTAGAAAACGAAAAAGTGAATATCTGGGGTGATCTTTTTCAGTCTAACCCTGTAAATTTTTGGTATGGCATGTGTCCTTTTAACTTAGTGCCTGCTGCTTATTTAGATTCAGCAAATAAAGTTAAAGGTGAATGTAATACAGAGGGTGGCTGTCTGAAAGTTTTCAAAAGAGTTTACCAGGTAGATTTTGATGAATATAGTGATAACTCAGAAGTGGAAAAATGGCCCTCTGATACAATCGGGTATAAAGGTGAATTTTTAGAGTTTAAGGACGCAGAAATGACCGATAGATGTGTTGATGATAATCAGTGCTACAACGATCAAGTAAAACTTTTTGAGGACGAGCGAAATATAACATGTCGTCCTCCAAGACTTTATAGTGATCTTTCTTCTTATAAAAAAATAAGTAATTATAGTGAAAATATTGAAATAAATGATCCAAAGAAAATCTTTAAAACAAAAACTCATGTTATTATTAATACCGGTGAAGATATTAAATATGTGGGTAATTTGGCATTGATTAGTGATCGGATTAAAGATGCTAATGATTTATATATAAGCGATAGAAATATATCACGTTTTACTGATAATGAGGTGGAATCAGTGAATGTAACTATAGATGATGAATTAATGGAGAAAACTAATAGCAATTTTTGCCAAGGGAAACCTCTTCATTATAGTTTTGATCATTTTACTGATGATATATATGAAAAAATGTATGGAAATGAAATATCTGGTAAAATTGGAGGAGCCATTCTTTATAAGATAATTAATATTCTTAATTATAGCTTAAATGCATGGGGTAATAAAGAGATGAATACCTCTGATCAAAGTCTTAAAGAAATATTAATAAAAGACCCAAATAAAAAAATAAGAAAACTAGACCGTTTTGATGTAAACAAGGAGATAGGTAACGAGGGCAGACTTATGCAGTTTTTTGAAAAGACAATAAATAATAATTTTTATCCAAAA
>PASJ01000008.1 GCA_002711925.1 Pseudobdellovibrionaceae bacterium
GAAGAGACGAATGCGAAGCAGCCATAAGCTTGGCCGGCGGGCGTGGTTCTCCAAAATCCTTGCTTTGCTTGCTCCATCTGCCCTTGCTGCAGGCTACTCAAGGTATGAATCGACTTGGTTGGAAGTGACCCAAACTCGGCTCGCCCTATCGGATTTGCCTAAGGGAAGGAAGATCAAAATCCTCCACCTCTCCGACCTTCATTTATCTCAAACTGTGAGTGCCGAAGATATAGACCAAGCCTTTCAGGAAGGTCTGAAAGGCTCTCCACATGCCTGCATGATCACTGGAGACTTCATCACCGACCAACCTTCCACCGAGAAACTACAAAGTCTGGGAAACTGTCTTTCAAAATACTCAGCCAAGCTTCCAATCTTCGCCTGCCTGGGTAACCATGATGGTGGCAGTTGGGCAGCGGATCACGGTGGTTTTCCAACATCCGAAAAAGTAAGTCTGATGCTACGGGAATCGCGGGTCCGCCTCCTGCACAATAAAAGAGTTTCCGTGATGCTCAATCGCACGCCTATCACCTTAATTGGTGTGGGAGACCTGTGGTCGAGGGAATGCCTACCGATGAAATGCCTTTCGAAAAAAGTCCAAAAACAAGCTAGCCCGTCCCCCTTGAATCTCGTGCTCTGCCACAACCCCGATGCCAAGGAAATCCTCCGTCCCTTTGATTGGGATGTGATGCTCTGCGGACACACCCACGGAGGTCAACTCCGTATTCCCTTTACCAATTATGCTCCTTTGGCTCCGGTCAAAGATTTGACTATGACCGAAGGCCTGCATGCCTTGGATGGTCGCTCGATTTACATCACCCGGGGAGTCGGAAGCTTGTACGGTTTACGCATCAACTGTCGACCGGAGGCAAGTTTGCTCGAATTAACCAACAGCTAAAGCCCCCTGATGCTTACCCTGCTCGACGAGCGGGAACCCCCTTGGTTTCCTGACCCTGCCCTCTCCGATGACCATGGCTTGGTAGCGGTGAGTGAAAAACTTGGACCGGAACGAATCAAACTCGCCTACCAAAAGGGTATCTTCCCGTGGATGAAAATGGACTACGATCCTCATTTTTGGTGTTGGTTCTCCCCGCATCCGCGCATGGTGCTGAACCCAATCGAACTCAAGTTGTCCAAAAGCATGGAACGCCTCCTGCGACAGAATCGCTTTGAAGTCCGTATCGACTCCCAGTTTGAAGCAACCATGCGGGCCTGTGCCTCCTCCGAAAGACCCGAACAGGAATCCACCTGGATCGAAGACGATATGATTCATGACTATTCTCAACTGCATCAGGAAGGCGTTGCTCATTCCATCGAAGCCTTTGAAGAGGGCGAGATGGTAGGCGGATTATACGGTCTGGCAATGGGACGGGTCTTTTTTGGGGAATCCATGTTCCATAAAAAATCGAACGCTTCCAAAGTATGCTTCGCTCACTTGGCAAAAGTAGCAGCGCAGTGGGGAATCGAACTGATTGATTGCCAAGTTCACTCCGAGCACTTGCAAAGTTTAGGGGCACGGGAAATCCCCCGAACCGAATACCTCAATTCGCTACCTCAACTCCTCTGTCCTCTGCCATCCATTGTGAATTGGAAAACATTGGCACAGGACTATGCTTCAAGGTTGCCCATCCCAAAATCAAGTGCGAGAATGAGAGACCAATGATTGATGTAAATCCAGAACACGAAAACCTCAGCCAATTAGGCAAAGGAGGAACTCATCCCAAACGGGAATTGGAGACCTTTCCTAACCGTAACCCCGAACGCGATTATGTGGTGGAATTGCAAACCAGCGAATTCACCTGTCTCTGCCCTAAAACCGGACAGCCTGATTTTGCGGATATTCTTATCCGTTATGTCCCGGATGAAAAGATCGTCGAATCAAAGTCGCTCAAACTCTATTTTTGGACTTTCCGAGACGAAGGAGTTTTCCACGAACACTTTACGAATCTTTTATTGGATGACTTGGTATCCGCCCTGAACCCTCGTTGGTGCAGAGTCGAAGTGATCTTCAATGCCAGAGGAGGAATTGGAATCACGGTTTCCGCAGAACACGGCACCCCTCCCCCAAGCGCTTACTGATGAATCCGCAAAGAAGCATTGCAGTTGGCAACCTCCAAGTCGCCAACGATCTGCCCTTCACCTTGTTCGGAGGCATGAATGTTTTGGAATCCAGAGAGCTCGCTCTGGAGGTTGCCTCCGCCTACAAGGAAATAACCTCGAAGTTGGGAATTCCCTTTGTATTCAAGGCTTCTTTCGACAAAGCAAATCGATCTTCCATCCATTCCTTTCGCGGTCCCGGACTTGAAAAAGGATGCGAAATCCTCGCGGAAATCAAGGAAACCTATCAGGTCCCGGTAATCTCGGATGTCCACGAACCCCACCAAGCCAAACCCGCTGCAGAAGTAATCGATGTCTTACAACTTCCTGCCTTTCTCTGTCGACAAACTGATTTGGTAGTGGCTTTGGCTCAAACTGGACGACCGGTTAACATAAAAAAAGCTCAGTTTCTTGCCGCTCATGAAATGGGGCACATCATCAAAAAGTTCGAAGAAGCAGGGAACGACCAGATCTTCCTCTGCGAACGGGGAAGCTCTTTTGGCTACAACAACCTCGTGGTCGATCCGCTTAATTTTGGAATCATGAAACGCACTGGTTGCCCGGTTGTCTTTGATGTGACTCATTCCCTCCAGGTACCCGGCGGACGAAGTGATTCCGCAGGGGGGCGCCGCCAGGCGGTATTTGAATTGATGCTGGCGGGGATGAGCCAGGGCATTGGCGGACTTTTTCTCGAATCCCACCCCGACCCTACCCAAGCAAAATGCGATGGCCCCTGTGCCCTGCCTCTTGACAAACTCGAAACCTTCCTCTCTCAGGCAAAGGCCATCGACGATCTGATCAAGGGCTTGGATACGGTTGTGGTCGAATAACCTGATGAGCGACTCGCAAGACCCATGGGGGACCTTGAGCAACTGGTTCCCTGATCTTGAGGAAGACAAATGGGTAAGGTTGCAAGAGTACTGCGAACTTCTCCGCGAGTGGAATGCCAAAATCAACTTAGTCTCCCGTAAGGATACGGACCGTTTGGAGACGAAGCATCTTGCTCATTGCCTGACCATCACCCAGTTCCTTCGCCTGATGCCCAAGGCCCGCCTACTCGATGTTGGCACCGGAGGCGGACTGCCTGGAATCCCCTTGGCCATCTGCTACCCACAAGCCCATTTCACTTTGATTGATTCAATCGGTAAGAAAGTCATGGTGGTCGAAGACATGATCCAAAAACTTGGATTGAATAACATTGAGGTTCGGCGTGGACGAGTGGAAGAGCTGCCCAGAAAAAGGCGCTATGACTTTGTGATCGGAAGAGCAGTCACCGCCCTTCCCACCTTTTTCGGATGGGTGCAGGACAAAATTGCCAAAGGGGGTAAGCATTCCCCATCCAACGGAATCCTCTATTTAAAAGGAGGCGACTACACAGAGGAATTGAAGACCTCCGGTCTGCATCCGGCTAAGATTTGGAATTTGGACGAACTCCTACCCGAAGCGGAGCTCGGGGAAAAGTATCTGATTCACTTTAAGATCTAGGGATTCCAGACCTTAAAGAGGGCCTCAGCGATGTGCGAAGGGGTCTCGGCCACTGAAATGCCTGCGTCCAGCAAGGCTTCAACCTTCGCCTCGGCCGTTCCCTTGCCACCCGATACAATCGCTCCGGCATGCCCCATACGGCGGCCCGGAGGAGCGGTTCGTCCGGCAATGAAAGCGGCACAGGGTTTGTCGACATTTTCCTTAATGAATGCGGCAGCTTCCTCCTCGGCGCTTCCACCAATTTCTCCAATGAGAATGATTGCTTCGGTCTCAGGATCTTCGTTGAAAAGTTGAACTGCGTCCAAGTGACTTGTCCCGTTGATCGGATCGCCTCCGATTCCAATACAGGTGGATTGCCCGTGTCCGGCGCAGGTGATTTGCCAGACCGCTTCGTAGGTCAGGGTACCCGACCTCGATACGATGCCCACTTTCCCCGGTTTGTGAATGTATCCGGGCATAATCCCGATCTTGCATTCTCCGGGAGTAATGATTCCCGGGCAGTTCGGCCCAATCAATCGAGAGTTTGAAGAATCCAAGCGAGCCTTCACTTCCGCCATGTCACGAACCGGGATTCCCTCAGTGATCGCGATGATCAGTGGGATTTCCGCATCGATGGCTTCGAGAATGGAATCACCGGCGAACGGAGGAGGTACATAAAGGGCGGCAACATTTGCCCCTTCCTTATCCACCGCTTCCTGAACCGTATCGAATACGGGGACGGAATCCTGAAATTTCTGCCCGCCCTTGCCCGGAGTGACTCCGGCTACCACATTGGTGCCGTATTCCATGCATTGGGTGGTATGAAAGCTACCGGCACTTCCGGTAATGCCTTGAACCACAAGGCGCGTATCTTTGTTTACTAAAACACTCATCTGAAATTCTTTCCTTTTCTGGGGTTAGGCTTGAGCCGCCAATTGAACGATCTTCTCCGCCGCCTCGGCGAGGGAATCGGCGGGTTCGAGAGTTAATCCGCTGTCAGCGAGAATTTGCTTACCCTCCTCGACATTGGTTCCTTCCAAACGAACCACCAAAGGAACCTTCATTTCCAACTTGCGGGCCGCATTCACAATGCCTGTGGCAATGACATCGCACTTCATGATTCCTCCGAAGATGTTGACTAAGATTGCCTTGACCGCGTCATCGGAAACCAAAATACGGAAGGCGTTCTCCACCTGCTCCTCCGTGGCTCCTCCTCCGACATCAAGAAAGTTGGCGGGTGACCCTCCGTAATGCTTGATGATATCCATCGTAGCCATAGCCAAACCGGCTCCGTTCACCATACAGGCAACATTCCCGTCCAAGGCAATGTAGTTGAGGTCGAATTTGGATGCCTCCACTTCCTTGGGATCCTCTTCGGTAAGGTCACGCAATTCAACCACATCGGGATGACGGAACAAAGCGTTGGCATCAAAATTCACTTTCGCATCCAAGGCCAAAACATCTCCGGTTGGAGTGGTGACCAATGGATTGACCTCCACTTGCGAACAATCCTTGGACCAAAAGAAATCATAGAGTCTGGTGACGAGCTTCACACACTGCTTAAAGGAATCTCCGCTCAGCTCCAATCCAAAGGCAATTTGACGGGCCTGATATGGGCGAAGGCCAAGCGTCGGATCAACCAGAACCTTGAGGATTTTTTCGGGTGAACTCTCGGCCACTTCCTCAATGTCCATACCTCCTTCGGTGGAAGCGATGATCACAGGCTTAGAGGTGGCCCGGTCCATCAGGACTGCAAGATAATATTCCTTTTCGATATCGGTGGCCTCGTTAAAATAAACGGTGCGAACTTCCTTACCCTCTTCACCGGTTTGCTTGGTAACCAGAACATTGCCCAACATCGCCTTGGCCTTCTCCAAGGCTTCGTCCGCGGAGGAGACCACATGAACGCCTCCCTTGTAACCGTCTTTAAAAGTACCCTTACCTCGGCCGCCGGCGTGAATTTGGGCTTTGACCACAATCGCCTGTCCGGCCGGTAAATGGGAGAGCGCTTGATCGAATTCCTGCTCGTTTTGGGCAACGGTTCCATTGGGGACCGCAACACCCGCATCGGCAAAGAGTTTTTTCGCTTGGTATTCGTGAATGTTCATAGGAAATAAAAAGAATGCACACTGACGTGGATACGCCTCCGATCAAGCCAATTCAAACCGATCCCTTCGCCAAGGCACTAAAATGGGCCCATTCGGGGAGGATGCGGATCCATCGTGAACACCGATGCGTCAAAGCACCGGGCGAGCATTTGGGTTTTCATCCTATGGGCATCAGGCTCATCCCACAGGTTAAAAAATTCTTCGGGATCTTTGCGTAGGTCATACAATTCACCCTCCCCGGTTCCATGGTAAACCACGATCTTTTCCTCTTTGGTGCGCAACATGGTTCCATAGGCATTTCCATGAGTCCAGGAATTGTAATATTCCGAGTAGACCTGCTCCCTGCATCCTAAGTTCTCTGATCCGCCCTGGATCATGGGGAGCATACTGCGGCCCTGGATTCGTTCGGGAATCTCAAGGTTCGCCGCATCAAGGAAGGTCGGAGCCAAGTCCACCAGTTCAACGAGACCTTCAATGCTCCGGTTCTTCACCACTCCACCCGCCGGCCATCGCATGATCAGCGGGACGCGCAGCTGGCAGTCGTAAAAATGCGGACCTTTGAAGTAGATCCCATGGTCCCCAAGCATCTCTCCATGATCGGACATAAAGACGACCAAAGTATTTTCCGCCTGATTGGTTTCTTCGAGGGCGGTGAGGATTCGACTGATTTGATCATCAATCAGCGCCACCATGGCGAGGTAAGCGGCGCAAACCTGCCTCCGGTCCTCATCGGTCATCGCTTCCGTATGAAATTCGCCGGGGTTGTTGTGAGCCCAGATTCGGTCCAATCGCTGAAAACTGGTTTTCGCCGAGGGCTCGGACGGATGCGTCGAGGGCAAGGGCATGTCTTGTGACTTGAACCGGTCAAGGTATTCCGCCGGCGGATCAAAGGGGTGATGGGGGTCAAAGCAATTGAAGCTGAAAAACCATGGTTTACCTTGGTTTGCCTGAATGAATTCGATGGTTTTCTCCGCACACCAAGTGGTTTGGTGAAATTCCGCAGGAGGTCCTTGCTGCACATATGGGCTCATTTTCTGGCCTTGTAGGGCATGCCAATCCTGTCCTTTTTCGTTCAACCACTGGGTGTAGGCATTCTCCTTCCAGTCCGGTTGCGGGTGATGGGACCAGGAAAAATCATCGTACCCGTCTTCGGTCCTTTTTTCCACCTTGCCATCCGAACAGGACGCCAAATGCAACTTTCCCGCCAAGCCACAGCGATAACCCGCCCGGTTAAAAAGATTCGAAACAAGAAGTTCCTCCGGAGGAATGGATTGACCATTTTGTCGGCAACGGGTGGTACGAGGATATCGACCGGTCAAAAAGGAAGCCCGACTCGGAGCACACACCGGGCTTTGACAAAAGGCATTCGAAAAGCTGGTTCCCTCCGCCACCAATCGATCGAGGGCAGGAGTCTGGGCATATGGATTCCCAAAGGATCGCAGGGTGTCGAATCGTTGCTGATCGGTGCAAAGCCAAAGGATGTTCGGTGTGGGTTGCATACAGTAGGTAGAAGGGCTTTGATCAAGTTTTGGCAAGAAAGTTTGCAAGCAACTTTTAAAAAGGCATGATCCTGACCCTCCAATGAACCAACCAGAAGCCAACCGAAAAGCCGAAGCCAATCTCAGGCGACTGATCTGTATCCGGATGTTTTTTCACGCCCGTTTTTACTACCCCATCTTCGCCCTGTTTTTTTTGGAACATGGATTGAGCTGGGTACAGTTTGGCATTCTCAACGGTATTTGGGCAATGACCATCATTCTTCTTGAGGTGCCTTCAGGAGCTTTGGCCGACACCATTGGGCGCAAGAAGCTGATCGTTTTTTCAGCCCTTTGCATGATGGTTGAAATGCTTGCTCTGCTTTTGGCTCCCATGGATGGCAGTCCATTGGTATTTGCTCTTTTTGCTTTAAACCGAATCATCAGTGGAGTGGCGGAAGCCGCGGTGAGTGGAGCCGACGAGGCTCTCGTTTACGACTCGTTCAAGGACGCGGGCCGCGAAAATGACTGGAGCGTGATCTTGGCAAAAGTCCAACGCTTCACCTCTTTGGCTTTCTTTTTTGCGATGATGACTGGTTCCGCCTTTTATGACCCGGCCTTCGTCAACGGCCTGTTGGAATGGATCGGCTTTTATCAGCGTTTCGATGCAGCAACCTTAGTCAAGGTACCAGTTGGACTAACCTTGGTTTCTTCCATCATCGTACTTTTTGCGTCCCTGGGAATGACGGATGGCATGCAAAGCGAACATAAACATTCAACTATGGATACGGTGCACGAATCATTTCGTAAAACCAAACAGGCGGCCGTATGGATCTGGCACTCTCCTCTCCCCTTTGCGATTCTGTTAGGCTCTATGGTCTTGGACAATGTCATCCGGCAGTTCCTGACCATTGGGGCCGCCTATTGGAAGGTGATCGAATTACCTTTAGCGACTTTTGGTCTCGTTGCCTCCGGTATGTCCCTCATGGGGGTTTTCGTTCCCTATTTCGCAAAAATTCTCGCTGATAAAAGATCTGTCCGGGAAAACTTTTTCTTTCTCTGTGTAATTCTGGTTATCGGGCTCTTCGGGATTGGTGAGGTCATCCCTTATTGGGGGATTTTGCCTGCCGCGATGCTTTACTTCACGATGCAATGCATGAATTTCCTAGTTAGTGTCTACCTGAACAAGGAGGCCGCTTCCGAAGATCGTGCGACGGTCCTAAGCTTTCGCAGTCTTTCCACAAACCTTTCCTACGGGGCCGCTTCGCTCCTTTACTCCGGTTTGATCGCATGGATTCAACAACAAGGCACGGCACAAACAATCAAGGGCAGAAAAATGGCCGAACAGGATGCGATTTTCGTCGAAGCCATTGGATGGTTTCCCTGGTATTTTCTGGCAACGGTCGTGCTCATGATTACCTTCTATCTTTTCCGCTTCGGAAAAAAAGCGAGGCCAAGGGACGATTAGCTCTTGAATATCGCCACAAAAATAAGCAGATAAATTCTATGAATAATTTCAAGTCCTTCCTCCTTTCTTTCACTTCTTTGGCCCTCACCTCCTCGTTACTGGGAGAATGGAACCAACACCGGGGTCCTTTTTCCAACAACACCACCAAGGAAGCACTGAGGAGCGGATCTTGGCTTAAATCATCGAAGTCTCTGCAATGGAAAACCAGCACCCCCCTGGGTTTTAGTTCGTTCACCACCGCACAAGGACAGGCGTTCACCCTGATTGCCGAAGAGGATGAAGATGGTCTGATGAGAGAAGTGTGCATTGCCCTCGACTTAAAAACTGGCAAGCGACTCTGGAGTGCCCTGCTTGGAGTGATGGATTACAAATCAGGCGGCGGAAACTCCGGCGCACCCGACAACAAGGGTGGAGACGGGCCACGTTCCACCCCATCCGTGCTCGATGGAAAGGTTTGGGCCTATGATTCNGACATGAAGTTGTACTGCCTNGCGGCGGAGACTGGGAAACTNCTTTGGNANGTGGATGTGCTCAAGCAGCACGCCGGACGAAACCCAAAGTGGGAAAANGCCTNCGCACCNCTCGTAACCGATGATTTGGTGATCGTTTANGGAGGAGGAGCGGGNCAAAGCTTTCTTGCCTTCGACCGAAGCTCCGGAGATTTGGTTTGGAAAAGCGGGGACGAACTCGCCACTCATGCAACCCCCATTCTCTCCACGATTCACGGCACCCAACAAGTCCTTTTCTTTTGTCAGTCCGGACTGGTCGCGGTGGACCCCAAGTCGGGCAAGGAGATTTGGAGACAGAAATTCCCCTTCAAGGTCTCGACGGCGGCTTCCCCGGTCGTTGCCGGTGAGTTGGTCTACTGTTCCGCAGGTTATGGCGTCGGAGCCGGACTCTATCGGATCTCAAAAAAGGGCAGTCAGTTCTCCAGCGAAGAGGTCTGGAGAAAGCCCAATGACATGTTCAACCACTGGAGCACCCCAATTCATTACAAGGGTCATCTCTATGGAATGTTTAGTTTTAAGAAATATGGCAACGGTCCGCTGCAATGCATCGAATTGAAAAGCGGAAGGATCAAGTGGAGCGAGGATGGCTTCGGTCCAGGCAACCTGATTCTTGCCGGGGAAAATCTACTGGCTCTTTCAGATATTGGTGAGCTTGCGGTCGTCGAAGCCTCTCCATCCCGTTATCGGGAATTAGGCAGAAAAAAGGTGCTTGGCGGGAAATGTTGGAGTACTCCCATTCTAGCTGACGGACTGGTCCTTGCCCGAAGCACGGAGGAAGCCGCCTGCCTTTCGGTTCGGTAAGTCAAGTTTTCCACATATTCGAGAGCTTTCGAACTCCCACTAACTAAGCAACGGGTCGTAACTCAGCCTGTAGAAGTGCTGCGTTCGGGACGCCTAGATCGCTGGCTCGAATCCAGTCGACGCGAACAAGTAATATTGGAAAGTCTTTTCATTGGGCTAAATAAAGTTTAACCACGGGTTTTTCGTCGTTCTGATACTTGTCGATTTTAACGATCCCCAAAGGCTTTTCTTCCATCAGCCCTTCAAAAAGGAAGGTTTTCCAACACCATTTTGAGGATGAGTTGAAGACATAAAAGTCCACCGTTTCTCCCTTGAACAGATGAAGGTGAGAGTCAGGAAAACAAGGGAAGTTTTCCGGGTAACTTTTTTCCATCAAGTCCATCACGAAAGTGAGCGTATCATGAATCGAACGACTACGAATTCAATTACACTTGAGTAAGAAACCAGAAACCAGTTGATGAGACGCTAAGGATAATTACGAATGAGATAATGTTATTGATCATATTTAAATAAGGGATTTAAAAGAGTATTTACACTAAATAGGTATTTAGTCAACAAACTTTTATAATTTTTTATTATTTCCGTTTTCAGAGACCAAAAAGGATACACTAAAAAAGCCGGCTAATCCGCTTGTTTACAAGACTCCAGGGTCTGAAGGGAAAGATCGTAAGGAATCTTTGGATTTACCAAAGATTCAGTTTTTTGCCTGAAAGAATTGGATGGATGCCCGGATGCCTGCCTGCAAACTGGTTTTAGGCATGGAAGGAAAAGCGGAGCGGGTCGCATCATCGTTCAAATCGTAAATAAAGGGGGTTTCCTCAGCATCTTCTGCATAAGCAATCAAGTCAGCGGATAAACCAAATTGTTCCGCTTCCTCGCCAAGCAGGGCAATAAATTCATCCACCGAACGGGTTTCCCCAAGAAGATTGTAGACACCATATCCGGAAAAAGGATCAAGCGTGGCCCGAGCAAAGCCCGCCCCCACATCGAGTGAGAAATGATAATTTTCCCGTCCTCGATAAGGAATTTCATAGGATTCGCTTTTTACCACAGCCTTGATCGCACTGGTCATTGCAGCGGTGAATCCACGATCCCGCCCCGGACCATAGGTTGTTGCCAGACGCAGGGATACGGTAGGCACCTGAGTTGCCTGCTGAAAAGCTTGCGCCATACCCTCCCCTGCGATCTTCCAATAACCGTAGAGATTGAACGGCTGATAAGGGTCTTCGGGGCGGACACCCTCCGGGCCATATAAAGAACGAGGCCCGTTCACTGCACTCGAACTGGCAAACACAAAACGCTCCAAGGGGAGTTGCATATCCGAACAGGCTTTGAAAAGAAGGGCTGTGCCCATCAGGTTAACTTCCATTCCCCGCATCGGATAATCCCGGCAATCCGGAGTCTGCAACGCTCCAAGATGAAGAACATGAGTTGGACGGGCTTCCTCGAGAGCCGCCTTCAGTGATTGCTGATCCGCTAAATCACCCTTGATGTAATGGTAAAGGGATTTACCCGAAAGATCTAAGGGGGCGGACCGATTAAAACCAAATACTTCCGCTCCTTCTTCCATGATCAATTCAACCGCATGCGTACCGATACATCCGGTTGAACCGGTAACAAAGACTCTTTTCCCCTTACTCATCAAAGCAAAAAGATCGAGGCCAAGCCTAAGAATGCGAGAAATCCCACAACATCCGTGATGGTGGTCACGAACACGCCCGAGGCCACCGCCGGATCGACCTTTAGTTTCTCCAGTAGAATGGGAAGAGCAACTCCGGAAACACCAGCAACCACGAGATTAATAATCATCGCCACCGCAATGATGGCTCCGAGAAGGTTGGCATTCCCCAAATGAGAGAACCAAAAAACGGTGATTATCCCCGCCAAGCAGGCAAATACACAACCGTTGAGAAAGCCCACGATCAATTCCTTGCGGAAAGTACGAAAGGTGTTGTACTTCGTCAGGTCCTTCATCGCCAAAGCTCGCACCGTGATGGTAAGGGTTTGGGTACCCGCATTACCACCCATCGAAGCAACAATGGGCATCAATACAGCGAGAGCCACCATTTGCTCCAAGGTCGCATCGAACATACCAATCACTATGGAGGCCAGAATGGCGGTACCCAAATTAACCAACAACCAGGTGAATCGCTTCGTTGATGCTTGAATAACTCCATCATCAACATTCTCCTCGCCTACTCCTCCCAATCGCAAAACATCTTCCTCAAACTCCTCACGGGCAACCTCCATTACATCATCCACCGTGATCATACCAATGAGCTGACCCTGTGCATTGACCACACCAGCTGTGGTCAGATCGTATTTTTCAAAAAGCAATGGGACTTCCTCCTGGGGCATTTCAGCAGGCACGATCACTTGAGTCTCATCGGTAATCTCAGACATCAAAGTGGGCCGGGGAGAACGCAAGATTCGGGATAAGGAAATTACGCCTTGCGGCTTGGAGTCCTGATCAATTACAAAAAGATCGAAAAACTCATCAGGCAGATCCTCCTCATCTCTAAGATAATCGATGGTTTGCCCCACCGTCCAATTCGTTCCAACGGAAACAAAATCGGTTTGCATCCGTCGACCAGCAGTGTCCTCTGGATAAGCCAACCCAACCTCAATATCTTCGCGTTCCTCATCCGGAACCTCGCTGAGAATCTCGACGCGTTCATGCTCGTCCATATCCTCGAGCACTTGAACCGCCTCATCGGAATCCATCTCCGTTATCACATCAGCCACTTCCTTGGGCGAAAGGGAATCGGTTACTTCATGACGTAAATGATCCTCCAACTCGAAGAGCAGATCCGGGTCCAATTCGATTTTAACCAATCCAAGCAGTCGTCTCCTCAAGTTCCCGGTTATCAACCCCACGGCATCCGCCAAGTCGGAATGGTGAAAGCCCTGCAAGTGAGAAGTGATTGCCTGATCCGTCCCATTTTCTAGCAAACCAACCAACACATCGAATCGGCTGGAAATTTCCTCCGAACTCTCAGGATCTATGCGATGAATCGCATCCTGACTTTCCTTACTGGTTTGCATGAGAGAAATGGGTTAGGACGATTCCAGAAACGCAATCGTTTGAAGAGTTTATATTCTTTCACAGGCCAGGGTTATCTGCAATCGAAAAGCCGCATTCTCGTTTATGTACCAAGAAACTCGCTCTTACCTAAGATCCATTTGACGGATTGCCGAAGCATAAATTTTACTTGTTC
>PASJ01000009.1 GCA_002711925.1 Pseudobdellovibrionaceae bacterium
TTACTAGCTGATGAGTTGAACCGTTCGTCGCCAAAGACTCAATCAGCACTACTTGAGTGTATGCAAGAAAAAAATATTAGTGTTAATCGAGTTACCATGAAACTTCCTGAACCATTTTTTCTTATAGCTACACAAAATCCTATATCTTATGAAGGAACCTATAAAATACCTGAATCTCAATTAGACCGGTTCACAATTAAAATAAAACTTGACTATCCAAGCGAGGAAAGAGAAAAAGAAATATTTTCTAAGGCACTTATCAATCCACTTGAAAACTTCGAAGACAATATTTTAACAATTGAGGATATAAAAAAAATTCAAAAAATATCTGAATCCGTCCATATAAGTGATAAAATTATAAAATTTGTTCAAGATATAGTCAACCAGAGTAGATGTCACGAAGATATAATGGCAGGGATATCAACCCGAGGGGGAATCTTATGGATTCGTTTAGCAAAGTCAATTGCACTGCTTGCAGGTAGAAATTTTCTAATTCCAGATGATTTGATCGATATTGCTCATGAATGCTTAGCCCATAGGATGCTTTTCAACGAAGATAATTACGAGAGAGTATTAAATAAATTATTCGAGAGTGTTAATATATAAAAATGTACTTTAAAAGTGTAAATAGAGGTTTAAAAGTAACAACGTTGGGATGGCAACTTATAATTCTAACATTGGGTGTTGGTTTCTTTGGAATTTCTACTGGAATAAATGGAATGTTCATTTTTTTAGGTATTAGTCTTGGGTTATTTATTATATCAGGACTTATCTCAGAAAAAAACATCAAAGAAATAAAAATTAGCTTAGAAAATAAAGAATATTTTTTCAACGAAAAAGTTGCAAATAGATTTCATATTTTTACCGAGAACAAAAATAAAAATGATCTATATTCAATATCAATTAAAATAATTAATTTTAACTATTCAAAGAATTCAAGCAATTTTATTGTTGGTGAAAAAAAAATAAGAATTTTAGAAGGTAACAGAAAAAGAAAAGTACCAATATATCTTTCAAAGTTGACAAGAGGCTTTTATAAAACCTTACATATCGAGACAGAAACAACTTTTCCATTTGGAATATTCTTAAAATACAAAGTCGACAAAGTGGCAACTAAATTTTACATTTTACCATGCATAATCCCTGAACTAGAAAAAAAATGGAAAAAACTAATTGCATCCTGGTTTACCTACCTGGATGGACAATCAGATTTTTTGAATCACGAAAAATATAACTTTTTGACCCCTCTTAATAAAATCGATTGGAAAAAAAACTCGAATCTCCCTTTTGATCTTTGGGTTTCAAAAAAATATACATCAGATAAAAAAGAAAAAAATATACTTATAAAAGTGGATAAAAATCTATTTTATTTCAATGAATATCAATTTGAACTAACATTAAGAAATATAATAACTGGTTTTTATGTTCTAGAAAAAATGAATTATAAGATAATTATAGATTTGGGAAAATATGGTTTTTTTAATGAAAAAAAAGAAATAATGAAAACACTATCTACTATAAAACGTACCGATAACAAATCAGAAATTACAATTAATAAACACTCAGAAAAATTAAACAAAAAATATACTTTGAGTGTTTTAGTCTCAAAAGATAAAGTGATATTCCAAAATGAATATTTCAATTAAAAAATATTATATTGTTTTTATCTGGCTGGCTATTATAATATCGATTACAACGTCATGGCTATCAGATATTTACTCATTTGAAACTAAAACTATTTTATCTTTTCTTCTTTTCATATCATTTTCTTCTTTAGTTTTTAATAATGCTAATAACCTTAAAATAAAAATATTCAAATATGTCGTATCATTATGTTTTATTGTTATACTTTTATGGCGAATGATTAGCCAAAAAGATTTTATTTATATTACTGACATTATGTCAATTCAACTTTTACTAATAAGTGAAAAAATACTACGGCCAAGATATTATCAATTATCACTTGCTCTTGGATTAATCATATCTTTTTCGGGAATACTATACAAAGAAAACGCGATATCATATATATTATTTATTTTATATCTTGTTATATCTTCAATATGTCTAAATGCATTAAACTTAAATCAGAATATGAATAACTATTTAGATAGAAGTAAATTTCTTGATAAAAAATACTTCATGTCGATATTAAAATTTTTTCCAATAGGTCTTGTATGTGCAGTTTTAATTTTTTTAGTTTTTCCTCGTTTAAGTACTTTAAATTTTCAACTGCCATTTTCTGTAAAAAAAAATTTTAGAACAGGCTATACGGAAAATATTAGTTTGGCAGACTTTGGGCAAATTAACATTAATAATTCACTGGTTTTACAAATAGCATCTAATGATCAAAAATGGCTCAAAGAAAATGCAAACAATCTATATATGAAAGGATCTACCTTAGAAAATTTCAATGGATTATCTTGGTCAAAATCTGATAAAAAAATTTTACCATACCAAAAAAATGATCAGATTGGTGAGAATAAAGTTGATAATAAAAATTTAAAAAATTTGGAAATCATAACAAAATTAATGTTCAATAAAGTAATTTTTATACCTAAAAACTCATTTTCTTTGATCAAAATTTCTGCTAACGTTGGTAATATTTTTTACGACCCTCTCAGGCAAACCCTTGAAAGAGAAGGAGATAATGCTCTAAGATTCAAATATCAAATTAATATTCAGCCCGAAAAGAACAAACCAACACTAACCTTGAATGAAGTAATAAATAATAATGATTATTCTAACAAAAAAAAATACCACAGCGACTTGAGTAGTTTGCCTCTTAGTTTGAAAAATTCTAACTACTTTATTGACTTCAAAAATAATTTTCAAATTGAAAATTCAATCAAGATATCAAGTCTTCTCAAACAGATTGAAATATTTTTCAAAGAAAATTATACATCAACATTAATAAATAATTTTGAAGGTCGAGAAAGTCTAAAAGACTTTTTAACTGATAAAAAATATGGACATTGTGAATTTTTTGCAACCGCAGCAACTTTACTACTAAGATCAATTGGTATTAAAAGTAGGTTAGTTGCAGGTTATAAAGGAGGAAAGTATAACGAACTTGCAGAAATCGTCACTATAAGAGAATCTGATGCTCATGCTTGGGTCGAATATTTTATACCTAAAGAGGGATGGTATACTTTCGATCCGACACCAATGATACCAGAAAAAGATCTTCTAAAAGGATTTTTATTATTATCGAAATATGGAACAGCATTAAATTACTGGTTTAATAAATACGTAGTTGACTACAACGCAACAACCCAAAGAAATATTTGGTTTTCAGCAGGAAACGTTTACAAACGGTTTCCAGAAAATATTTTTGAATCACTGGTTTACATATTAATAACATTTTTCTCAATTTGGATAATTGTTAGATTTAAAGTAAAAATAAATACAAAAGACACTTTATATCCAGAATATTATTATAAATTTCTACTTTATATCAAAAAAAATGGTTCTAAAATTAGTAAGAAGAAACATCAGACATTTGCAAGATTTTGCAATATTTTACTCGAAGAAGGTATCATTAATAAAGACGTGATAATGGAATTTAAATCAGTAATAGAAAAAGATTTATACGCAAAGAAAATTTCGAACAAAGACCAAGAAAAAAATCTAAGTAAACTTCATAGATTAATGAAATAAAGTCTATTGTATTATAAGCAGCAACAACTTAGCGTGTCAAAATTTTTAGACTTCGACTACAAAAAGTTGCAGGAAAAAAAATACTTTCCAAAAGACCAAAAATAGGAATTGGAGTATCTTGAAAAATAATTTCATTTGAGTAATCTATATCAGTTATAGCTTCAACAATTTTCTCGGTTTTAAAATTTGAAATCGTATCAACTTTACCATCACGATAAAAATTTGGTCTTGCGACAAAATCACCTTGAGTCTGATCACAAATAATCTGTGAGAAAGAAATCATGTCAAGAAGTTCGGGCCTGAAAATAAATAAGACATCTCTATCTTCGTTGTCAGTTTTCATCAGTGGTGGCGTAGTCATTGAATTTTTTAAAGCTTCCTTTGATCTTAAACTCATGTAAATACAAGGCTTAAAACTATTCAAGTTTTCATTACAAAAGTTTGTTTTTTTGGGATAAAGTAAGCCGTGTCTAAATATTTTTTGAGTATCTTTGAGCTTTGCAATATGCACCAGTTTCAAGCCGCGATCTCTAAACAAGCTTGCGTAATTTGCGTTGCAGGGCGAAGTTAGAAAAAACGAGAGGCAAATCGTCAGTGCGTAATATTTGATCAAACTTATGCCTCGAACCGTTTGGGGTTTATTCGATAATGAATTCACCCTGCATCATTGCATAATGACCCGGGAAAGTACAATAAAATTTGTATTTTTCGTTTTTCATAAACTTAGACATATCGACTTCAATAAAGTCTTCTTTCACATCACCAGCGCTCCCCCCTAAGAGGATATGACTTTGCGCTAAACTTCTTGGATCACCTGGTAAGTAGTGTCCTTTCTTTCCTGCACGAAGTGATTTTGATATAAGGTCGTCAACATCAGTTTCTTTAGATATAACAATATTATGACCCATGGCTGCTGATGGAAGCTGGCCCACATGCTTCAAATGAATGTAAAACTTTTTGCAAGCTGAAGGTACCTTGAGAGTTTTTAAATCCTTGCCATTTTGTGAATATTTCATCTGATCGGAACTATCTACAATTATTTTGCACGATTGAGATGCAGCTAAATGTAAGGCTTTAACTTTTTCGATATCTTCCATTTCTTTTGTGGCTGATTTTTCTCCTTTTTTAGAGCTAGCGATTTCAGATTTCTTCTCCGTTGATTTATCTTGTTTTCCTTGGCCTTCAGTGTTTTTCATGGCTTTACTGTTATTCTCACAAGTACATGATGCAAGAAAATAAATTGTAATGCCGAAAATAAATTTTTTAAAAATCATTTAAAACCTCCCTTGCGATAATATAATATTTCGCCGTTAATTTATTAATTTCATTTTGAGAAATAAAAGGTAAATTTGCAAGAGAAAAAGTATATAAATAAATTAGTGATCGGTTCTTCGAAGTTTTATCACCAACTTTGTTGTTTTAATTTAACAACATAACGGAAAACATCTTGACGAATCAGTACGCCTTCTACTTGGTTTTTCTCGTTAACGACTGGTATAATATGAAAATTCTTATTGGAAAAGTACTCTATTGCCTTCATTAAATCTTCATTTTTTTGAATGACAAAACAATTTTTTGACATAATTTCTTTAACGTGAGCAGAAATGTCATTGTGATACTTCATTTTTACAACACGCACCAAACAATCTTTTTCAGATAAAAAACCAACTGCTTTATTATCCTGATCCACTACTGTAATTCCAGGAACACCTTGTTTTAAAATCTGTTCTTGTGCATCATGAATAGTATCTTCAGGGGTTAACGTAACAAAAGATTTTGATAAAATATCTTTGACTTTTGTTTTAGTGAGTTCACCGCTCGTTTCTTTATTTTTTGAATCAATTGATCTTTTTGGTGTGTAATTAACCATAGCTAAATCCTATTATTATTTTCAAAGAAAATATACTACAGACGAATATCGGTCGTTAAAAAATAAAATTAAAAAATTTTAACAGACTAATCATAATAGGTTATTAACTAGGGGAAAATTATTTATTAAACTACTAAAATATGAAAATATAAAAAAGATAAAGAACAAAACTTATCACCTAAAGTCATGGGGTAATGAAATTATGGTGTTATCTACATTCTCGTCATTTTCTATATCGAAGTATGCTAATAAAGTACTTTTGAGATAATGAATTTCGTCATGAAAAAATTGGCAAAAAAAATACGAATTACCACTATTTTTTAAAAGAGCCTGTAAAGTTTGAAGCCTTATTGCTAATGTTAAATCTTTTTCTGAATGGGAGTATGATTTTATTAACAAACTTAGAGTAAATTCATTTTGAACCAGCATGATAGCTCGAAACATCAGAATTTCATTGTTTCGAAGAGCTTTAAAATTAACGGTATTTTCTACATCCTTTAGAAAATAAAAAGAGTCTTGTAATAATTTATTCATCACTTCATTGCCAGTATTTTCTTCATTATACCCATCAAAAATATCGTTATAGCTATATAAATTAAATCGATTTTTAATTTTATAAGAAGGGACTAAAGAATACGAACGATAATGAAAAGGTTTAACAATATTACTTGAAGAAAAGGACAATAAGAAGAAAGCAACGCTTTGCTTTCTAAATTCTGCTTTTCGACACTTACGATTATTCCTTGAGCCGTATGTATTAAAACTCAAGAAAAGAAAACAATAAAAAAATAATTTATTCACCAAAGCCTCTAAAATTTCTATTTTTAAATAGAAAAGTATACAAAAAATTTTGCTAAAATTCAAGGCTTGTAAGGTCTAAAGGATAAAACTCTAATTTGTTAAGACTTGGTTGAAACTTAGAGAAAATTTGAATAAAATGAGTTTACAAATACCCTCATCTGATAATTTTCCTTTAATTACAACCGTATTTTGATTTTTAAGATCGTTAGTAATATGTGAAATAGAGTGTGAATTAAAAATTCCTTCCTTTGGTAGGTTTAAAAGTATAACTTCACCATGATGTTCTCCAAAATTTGATGCAAGAAAAGGAACAGGGTCACCTAAAACAATAAAATTTTTGAACTTAACACTTTCCTGCGTCCTTCTGTCCAGATCATACGCATCAACCCATCCATCCATAACCCCTGGAGCTGAAAATGTAACCCCATTTAAATTGTGCCGTATTGATGCTAATTGAGCAAAAAGACCGCCAAGAGAATGGCCAGTTACGTAAATTTTGCTTTTAGGTGAGAGCTCTTTCATTTGATCAACAACAGAGTCAATCTCTTTAATGATATTTCCTAGTATGTTTGAATTTCTATAAAGAAAACGGTTGTTTCTTCCTCTTAAAAGAAAAAGAATCCCATCATAATGAAGATCTCTTAATGTTTGAGTTCCACGAAAGGCAAGAATAAGATTCTTTGTTTTTTTATCGTGAAAAGCCTTCCATTTTAGTCCACGATGTTCACTTTCTTTAAACATTTTCAATTGCTTAGATAAACGATAATCTTTACCGTACGTAGCTATGCATGCAGCACCAAGGGTTTGAACTTGTGCAACTTCTGGGGCACTCAAAGCTTTCGATACTCCGTATTGCTCTAAATGGGACCAGCTAGAAAATAAGTCAACATTTTGTATTTGTTGGTTATTTCTCGATCTTACAAACTTTTTAACACATCGCTTAAAAGATGTATACTTGTCTTGTAAAGGTGACCCCAAAGTTAAAGACAAACTAGTTTTAGTCAACAAAAGGAAGAAAACTATTTTTTTTGAGGCATAAGCCATGTTAGAGAAAAAAATAAAAAGAAGTAAAAAAAATTTATTCAAATATCTTACCTTTATTCTAACTCTTACACATACTTAATTTATTGCATGATAAAAAAAATGTCAATTTTTTTATGATGTTACAAAAAATCTAATAAATTAAGACAAATAACCGGTAAAAGTTGCTGCTAAAATCTATTTCACTTTGAAAAGTATATTTTCAAAAAATTATTGTCAAATTCATCTTTAGGCTTAGTTGTAGAAAGGTAAGAAACATTCATATTTGATAAACACTGTAAAGATTATGATTTTTTAACAGCACTTTTTGAATCGGCTTAAACGCCATGTAGAGAAAAGAATCAAGAAAAAATCAATTAATTAATTTTTTATAAAAAAGAACAAAAAAAAATAAATCAAAAATTACTTAATCTTACAAATTAAACACTTATTTACAAGCTGAAACAAAAAAGAACTTATTCCCATTTTAATGAGTAGCAACGGGTTCTTAGGAAAAAGAACTTCCACATCCACTCAAACTAAGAAAAAAGTCATTTGTCATATTCACCTTGCCACACATGAATAGTAGGAGTACGGTCAAATTTGGTATGTCTCAAAAAGACATTACGGCTAACTCAACTTATCCGAAGATTAAAAATAGGCCAGCATGCATCTCACAGTTTATATATAGGTCTTAATTATTTTTTGTGATTAAAAATGAACTCATTGTATGAAAAATATAATTCTCATTCACTTCTTTTTATATATTCTAATTGTTCCATACAATATAGACAATGAGCCGTTTGAAAGAACAAAAAGATATTTTTTAGAAAAGCCTCAAGACATCATAAATACTGAAGATTTACACTACTTAAGGCAGAAATTTAACTACTTTACAAAACAAAACAGATTTAATAATACCGCTGGTAAAAGAGAAAAAAAGGTCGTTTCTGAAATCAAAAAAATATCTGAGGAGATTAAAGTTGCTTCAGAAAATTGGTTAGAGAAAAGAAATATTTTAAGCAATATGGATGACCTTGCTTTTTACTTATCTGTACTCCCTCTAAGTACGAACCCTGAAGTTATTTTACAGGATATTCTAAATAGTTATGATTTCAACAGTAAAAAAACCGACCTATATGATTACTTCAATTCTGATAATTCAATCAAACCTCTAATTAAATTAAAAAAAAAAATATGGAATCACCACACAGAAAAAAATAAACTAATATCAATTGTTGGAGCTAAAGTATTAAATACCCCACTTTACCTCGAAGAGTTAAAGCTTCAATCTTTAATTAATAATGAAAAAGTACAAGAATATGAAAAAACACAAGAAAATCTTAAAGATAAAAAAATTGTCATAATTGGAGCAGGACCCATTGGCTTACTTACCGCATTACAAGCTATTAAAATAGGATTAAAAGTTGAGATTTTTGAGAAAAGAAAAGCATACTCAAGAAATCAAGTTCTTATTTTATGGCCCAAAACTATCCAAATTTTAAAAAAAATTTTTGGCCAAAGAACCTTTGACAATTTATCTTTAAATGAATACATGACAATAAAGCCTTCAGGATATGGCACTATTGGTATTAAGCATTTAGAGATGGCTTTAGCTACAAAACTTATGCAAGCGATAAAAGCCTCAAAGCATAATCATAAATTTTATCGAGGAACAGAGGTCGTAACAAAAAACAATAAATTATTTACCCAACACAACGAAAAAACCAAAGAAATCAAAGCAGATTTAATAATTGGTTGTGATTCCTTTCGCACAACAGTAGGGAAAGTTTTAAATATTTCACAAAACAAAGTAAGCACTGAAGCTATTGTAGGTATAGTGGGATTTAGTGGCGTTGCTGACTATAAAATCTACTCTTTTTTCAATGACAGAGAAGGGGCTGCTTTAGTTAGCGGGAAAGAGTCATACATCCTACTCGAAATTAGTGAAAAAGAGTATAAAACATATATCAACTTAAATGAAAAAAAACGAAGATCATGGCTTATAGATAAAGCTTTAAATGGTGTTGCAAATATAAAGTTAAAAAACAAAACTGAACTATCACAAAAAGAGTCTATAAAATTTTTGAAGAAAAAAATCCTACCTGGAGAAATAAATGCTAGGGCTTTTCCAATTTTTTTGACAGAGGCAGACAAAGTAACTGGGTGGGTTAAAAACTCTAGTATGGTAAAAACTCCAGCAATACTTGCTGGTGATGCCGTGCGAACCACCCACTTTTTAGCAGGAAGCGGACTCAATGACGCCATAATAAATCAGTTGAAAGAAGTCAAGTATGTTTTAAATAATTTAAACAAACCAATGATCAATGTCTTGTCTAATTATTCAAAAAAAATAAAGAAAAGTGTGAAAAAATACCACCAAGAAATATTCTTTTTCACCAAAAAAAAATTAAAAAAATCTAAATTCATTGAAACAAATAAAGAAAAAATTACTGACAGTAGCAATAAAAAAAATGAAGAAATAAAAGATTTTAGGAGTTCTTTGGCACAAGATAAAAAGCAATTAGATGTAAGCTTTGAATCAAGGAGAAACCTTGAAAAAACCCTAAACACCGCTTATTTAAAACTACTTAGTCTAAAAAATTATATGAAATGTACTTTGGATCACAAAGCACATGAAAGTGAAAATAAAAAAAATCCTTGTGTATTAGATAAATAAGAATCTATTTTTTAAGCTTATTAATTTTTAAAGCAAATACTCAGCCAATTAAATATAATATTTTCCTCGATCTATAATCCTCGAGAAAATTTTGTAAAAATTTTCATTTAAATCTCTTGCATTCTTTGAATAAGACCGTATATTATTTTGCAATACTCTAATTTATCTAAATCCTTTGAGGTGAGTCATGAAAAATATATTAATAGTGTTATCAGTTTTACTAAGTCCTTTATTAGTTTCAGCATCTGAGACACCGAGGCGTAATATATCATGTACTGTTCTGAAACCATATTCTAATAATATGCATAAAAGTCCTAGTTTAAATGAATTAGATATATTGTTATCTTTGGGTAACATAGGATCTAGAAGTCCAAAACAGATGAGGTGCTTGTCACTTAAAATTTTTAGTAATGAAATTAACACTACAGACCAAGGAAAAGAAAGCCCGAAACGATCATTTTGCGCTAGACACAAACCTAGAACAGATACTCCGGCATCTTTGACGGAACAAGACGGATCTAACGAAGAAGATAAAAACCTTGCTATAAAGAATCATTGTTTTGTAACCTGTCTTCTTTTAGAGAAAGAAATAATTTAGTTAAAAAGATTATTTCCTAACCCACTAGAACTAATTTTTTCCAAAATATCAGCTGCTTTTATATTGTCCATGCATATATGATGTCTTTTGGGACATTGACGACGCATACAAGGAGAACAAGAAACGTTCTTTCTTACAAGAGTACTGTTTTTATTTCTCCAAGGAGATGTTTCTATATGGTTTGTTGGGCCAAAAACAGCTACCGTTGGAACTTGGTATGCAGCAGCAATATGCATAGGACCACTATCTGCTGTGATAAACAAATCAAGTCCTCCTATTGCAGAACATAACTGTTTGACTGTTGTTTTGCCTGCGTAATTTTTATAATTTTTGACTCCATTTATCTCAAGATGCTTTTCAATCTCTTGGGCCATAGAAATTTCATTTTCTCCACCAAAAATAATGATATCAAAGTCTTTGCACAAACTATACGCCACCTGGGCAAAACGCTCAGGATACCATCGTTTCGCTTGACCGTAGGTCGCACCTGGGTTCAAACCTAAAGTCTTTTTTGAATAGTATCCTTTTTCTATGTAAATTTTGAGGTCACCGGGAACATACTTTTTTTCTAAAATGAGATTTACAAAATTTTGATAGTGCTCGACTAAATGAACATTATTAAAATATTTTTGACGCTTATAGCAAAACTTTTTATTAGCAGAGATAAAGCGCAACAATAAGCTAGCTGTAAATGTTTTTCGAAAAGATATAGCAAGATCAAAGGGTTTCAGACCTCGTGTTAACTTTTGAAGCCTTAAAGATCTAAAAAAAAAATTTCGACTATCATCGATAATAATTTTTTCCGTATTCGGATGCTGTTTTAATATTGCCGTAGATGCATATGAACCAAAAACTGTCCATTTTGCATTTGGAAAATGCTGAGAAAGACTTTCAAGGGCTGGGCTAGTCATAATAGAATCGCCTAGCCACCGGGGTTGTTCGATAAAGATATGTTTCATGAAAAAGCCTTCTTCCTTTCATGAGTTTAGCCGAAATGTTTAGAAAAAATATTACAAAAAACCCTTGCTTTGTTTCTTATTTCAAAATAAATGGTTATGGTTAGTTTTTGTGGTCAAAAATATAATTTTTTTGTATAAAATGACTGACGTTTATATTATACATATGGAAAAAAAAAGATATGAAAAATATTTTACTGATGCTTGTATTTACCCTATCAACTTATCAAGCTTTATATTGCGCAAGCCTAGAAATTTCAAAGTCTCTAGAGTTTGATTTAGCTTTTGATCCTAGTTTATTGGAGCCTTCGCTAAAAACCTTAGAAGAAAAACTCAGATGTACATTTTTGATAAATAGAACTAGGGGTTTAAGCTCCGAAGAAAATAGTGATATTGAAAGATCCGTAGATTTAGTCCTAGCCAATTTTGATAATTCAAGCTTGTTGAGATTAGCTCAACTTATAACTCGCTATAATTTTTTTTCTAGTCAAAAATTAATGAATAAAATTCTTGAGCAAATTTCAAGCAAAAACCCCTTANTTTTTGAATATTTTATTCTAAGACAAAATAACAAGAANCCNCTTTTTACTCCTAAAGCTATTTTCTCTTGTCTTGAAANATATAAAAGAAAAAAATGCTTAGGAGANNTCATATCTATTTTACCCTTTATNGATCTANAACAAACTNTCCTCACTTTTNTAAANTCNAATCACGAAGAAAAGGGNTTAATTTTATTTCCAGGAGACAANNNAGTTCATAACGTTCAAAACGAAATTTTTCAACNCAATCCCCATATGTCTTCNCTATTCTTNAGAAAATTTCCCATGAACTGTGTTAAAATTTTTCTCATTGATTCACTTGGACAGAGAAGATCGGAAGAAGTCGTAAATCTTCTCAATTTGACACTCCCAGATTTCAGTAGTTATTCCTTTCAAATTTACGTTAGTTCACCAATTCGCCAAAGAGATGATTGCAGCTGTTCGGTTTTTAGTTTTCTCGACATAGCTAAAATTATAGAAGTTGTAAAGGATGAAATAATTGACATCTTTGACGAGGTGAAAGATTTATCTTTATTGTCCAGAAAGAATAAAAACTTCGAAATATACTACTCGCAACTACCTCCATGGCTGATGGAGCACACTCAATCTATTAAACAAATAGATTCTTTTATCGAAGATTTTGATGAAAAGGAAAAAAATTCGAGTACACGATCTTGTACATCACCTGTTTTTGTTAAAATCGATAAGGAGGGAAATGAAAAAATATTTTTTTTTAGTACATCCCACTTGAAACAATTAGTTGGTGATGAAATATTTTATAATGCTTTCGGGGAAGTGGTAAATAAACTGATTCAAAAAGAATCTTTAACTCTTCAAACACAACTCTTATCGCAAATTTTAAAGTAAATTTTCAGCCTAAATATTCCGAAAAAATCATAAATTATAACCAAAAGAAAGACTTGCATAAGGTAAAATTTTCCCAGTAAAAGTTGATAATTTGTCTTTTAAATCTTGCTCAACTGATTCTTCTTTTGAAGAAATATTGGTTTCGAACAGATCTGTTAAATCTTGTGTTTCATACTCAAGCTTTGCTTTTAAAAGAATTTCAGATTCGTAAGTTTCAGCCCTGTAGGCACTAAATAAAGCACCACCAGCAACAGAAAAGAATAATTTATTTTTGAAAAATTTTCTTTCCCACAAAACTGCTGCTTTAACTGACAAATCCTTAAAATCTACTTTCACAGAAGGATACGACGATATTGGAAGGTCTATAGAATTATTATTAACTTCAAAGAACAAATCAAGTGTAGAATCTCCATGCAAAGATAAACTTCGATATAATATTCCTGATTCAATGAAAAAATATCTAGAAACTCTATACATAAGGTCAAATCCAAAGTTTGGGCCAAGCTGAGGTTCTAAATTCATTGTTGATTCTTTATTTTTAAGCTTCAAAGTTAAAAATAAAATATCTTTTTTAAAAATCTTATCTGACTTTATTTTTTGCTCCTGGCTAAACGTTAAAGGTGGTGTAGCATAAGCTTTAAGTATAAACCTTCTATTCATTTTATAACGTAAATTCAAGCTCAAAAAATTTGGAAAACCACTTTCAACTCCTATAGAAAAGTAATTATAGGATTTTTTCCTATTGCTTTTTCTTTTATGTTTTTTAGCACGTGAAAAACCAACATGTGTCAAAAAAACACAAAGAAAACATACAATAATTTTTTTCATAAAATTCTCACATATCAAAATGAAAATGAAAATGAAGGTATAAATTATATTGTAAAATAAAAAAAATAAAAAATAAAGCTAGGGAAAATGATTAAAGATTTTTTAGGTGAGATGATTATTACATAAGTATAAAAAAAAATTCTTATGAAGAGACATCAAAAAGAAAGGAAAGAAATTTTATTGAAGCCTTTAAAAACTATGACAATTATCCATACGGTTTCTATCTATTTTTCTTCTGGTAATTGTACAGAACCATCAAAATCTTTATAAGAAATATTGTAGTTAAAGTGACTTAAGGCTGTTGGTGCAATATCAGTAAGATAGCATTTTGTTTTAAGTTCTTTTCCTTTAAATTTATGACCATTTAAAACCCAAAAAACATTGGTAATTTCTTCCTTTTCAGAGCCTTGAGCATGATCTTTTTCCCATCCACCGTGATCAGTAACAACTAAAATAAGCCAATCTTCTTTATCATTATTTTTTCTTGACTCAAGTGCTTCAATTAATTGCCCAGTGTGGTGATCACATCTCTCAATAGCTTTGATATACTGATGGTTTTGAGGTGAGAACCCAGAAAGGTGTCCTATAGCATCAACTTGATGCAAATAAACAAATGCAGCAGTTAGATCTTTATTTTCTCTTATAACTTTTACGGCCTCTTTTGTGATTTTATTATCTACAAGTTCATCTTTGTCCTCAACACTATCAGAATATGAAGTAAAATCTTCAAGGAATTTCAAATCACAGTTTTTGACCAGGTTGTCATAAACAGGTTTCCAAGAAACAAAAGATGCGGTATATGATTTTGGGTTATTTTCTTTTATGCGGGTAAAAATATCTTTATATGAATTTAAGTCATGATTTTCAAACGTATTGTTTTTTACTTTATGTTTGTTAGGCCATACACCAGTTAAGATATGACTCCAACCGGGACCACTCAGTGTGTCAGCTCCTTCCATTTTTTCTTTCGACGAAACTATGTGCATACAATTTGAATAAACTCCATTTTTAATAAGATAGTCAATATTGGGGGTTTTTGCTTTTTCAAAACAATCTGTTCTAACACCATCAATTCCAACGATGATTAATTTTTTTTCTTTTTGCATTTGAAAAATTCTTAAGTTTATAATTAATAAAAATATAAAAAATTACAATGTTTACTGTAATTTCCCCACATCAGAACTTTTATAATAAGATTTAATGGTTTAACAGTAAAATCTACTTATTAGAAAAAAAGACGCGGAATTAACATTAACTAAAGATATCAATAAAAATATCAACTGACTTAATTATAGGTACTGTAAGTGTTTTTATGTTTATTATTTAAATCATAGAAATGATGCCTGTCTTGAGAGATAATCTTTTCTGATTTCAAGAACCAGAAAAATACTTTTCTTCATTTTTGATTGATCATTATGCTATAATTTTGACTGGTAAACCATAAGGACAAACTATGGACCTTGCTAAACGGTATGACACCAAACTATTAACTGTCAGTGTTCTTGTTATAGTTGCTATGGTTTCAAGTCTGACATTGTCACCTGAATGGGGTAAACAAACAGCATTTCAAGCATTTCAGTTTATGAGCCTAACCTTTGGCTCGCTGATGCAAATTATCGGACTTTCCTCATTTTTACTTCTAATAATTATCTCCTTTTCGAAATACGGAAATATACGTCTTGGCAAAGAAAGTCCCAAATATTCAACTCTAAGTTGGGCAGCTATGATGTTTTTTGCTGGTAATGGAGCTGGAACGTTATACTGGGTTTTTCTTGAGTGGGGGTATCATTTCAATGCTCAATTACAGACGAATGGAATTAGTCCAAACGAAGCAATTAATTATGAAAAGTCTTTGGCCTATGCAATATTCGATTGGGGTCCAAACATGTGGGCAATTTCAGGTCTCTTTATTCTTCCTTTTGCATATCATTATCACTTAAAAAAAGATGATCGATTAAAGCTAAGCCAGATTTGCAAGTATGCCATTGGTGAAAAATATGCGAACGGTATAATAGGAAAAGTTATTGATTTTTTATTTATTTTTGCAACAGTTGGGGCTATGACAATAACAGCTGGAACATCTAGTTCTGCAATTTCGATTACTCTGGCTGACTTTTTGAATATAAACCCTTCTTTTATGCTACTCAGTAGTATTTTATTATTAACCTCTCTTTTATACACCCTCTCATCGATACTAGGAATTGAAAAAGGAATGAGGCGTATAAGCGATTGGAATATTTATATATCAGTAGCATTACTTTTTTTTATCTTTATAGCTGGCCCCTCACAATTTATATTTGACTCCCTTGTAAACTCTATTGGCATTGTAGCAAATGATTTCTTTCGTATGAGCTTATGGACAGACCCTATCCTCAAAAGTGGATATCCACAAAATTGGACAGGATTTTATCTTGTATATTTTTTTATTTTTGGTCCTTTCGTAGGCATGTTTTGTGCGAAGATTTCCCAAGGGCGAACAGTAAAAGAAGTCTTAATTGCTTTTATTATTTTCTGTAGCCTGGGCACAACTATTTTTTTTGCGGTTGTTGGAGGTTATCAACAATCGATCCGAATTTCTGGTGGTTTACTTGATGTACCACTTTTGCTTACTAAAGGAGAAGCATCGAATATTGCCAGTTTAACTTTACAATCTTTACCATTTTCTTATATCCCAACGATTTTGTATATTCTTGCACTTATCTTGTTTCTTGCAACAACTTTAGACGCATGTTCTTTTACCTTATCTGCTGTGGTCACTCGAAATTTAAGCTCTAGTGTAGAACCTAGTCGAGGAATCAAAACATTTTGGTGCTTTTTGCTACTAGCGCTACCTCTAGCGCTAAACTACGCTGAAGCTGATATTGACACTATAAAATCCATTGTTTTATTAACAGGATTACCTCTTGTTGCGTTATCTTTCATTGTTTATAAGGGTCTAATAACAGAAATTCGAAAAGAATTTGGCAAGCTATCCGCTCAAGAGATTATAAGGAAAACTCACCCATAAAAATTAATATTGACACCCCCGAGTTTTCATATTATCTCGTTTAATCATCTAAAATTACAGGGAGAAGGGATGACAGACTCCAAAAAACTTCCTCTTTCCGGTATTCAAGTTATTGATTTCGGACATAAAATAGCTGGACCAGCTGTTGGAATGATTTTAGCTGACCTTGGAGCTAATGTCATTCAAGTTAAAAAACCAAAAGTTCAACATGAACCTCAAGATGCAAGTTTTGATCGTGGGAAAAAATGTCTGAGTCTAGATTTGAAGAAAAAAAGCGACCTTGCGATAGCTAAAAAATTAATTGAATCTGCAGATGTTTTAATTGAAAATTTTCGTCCCGGTGTTTTGAGTAGACTAGGTATTGATTTTGAAAATATTGTTGAAAAAAATTCACACATAATAGCTTTATCGCTTCCTGCTTTTTCAAAAAGTGATGCGGAAATGAAAAACTTCAAAGGAACAGAAGCGACCATTCAAAGCTATTCTGGCATCTTCTCGGAGATGGGACAAAACAGGAAACTCATGGGTATAGAGCCAAGCTTTTCCCCTTTACCCTTAGCTTCTTGCTACGGAGCCGTTATAGGTGCGTACAGTATTGTTGCTGCTCTAAACTATCGAGAGAAGACAGGGCAAGGAGACCTTATCGAAATTCCCCTTGCAGCCGCATTAGCTGAAGGCATTTTTACCTATAATGCCTTTGACTTTAAAAACAAACCTGAACGCTATAAAAACCTCAGGGAAAAAGAGATCGAAAGAAGAGAAAAAAATAACATTTCCTTCGATATGAAATATAAAGAGCTTTTTTCTTCTGAGTATATGGACCCGTTTTACCGCTCCTATATGTGTAAGGACAAAAGACCATATTACCTAGTAAGTCTTGCTCATAAAGATCACTCAGATCGAGTTATGAAAGCGCTTGGGGTATTTGAAAGCATAGAAAAAAAACTAAAAGATATGGGACTTGAAATCACTAAGAATGTTCACCTTGAGAAAAAAAAATGGATAAAGTCAGCGTCCTATGTAACATATCCTGTTTCACCTGAGTGGTCAAAAATCATAAGTAAAGAGTTTGAAAAAGCTTTTCTAAAAAAGGAATCATTAGAATGGGAAATAATTTTAGGAAAAGCGAAGGCTCCAGGCGGTGCACACCGAAAATTAGAAGAATGGATGAATACTGAACATTGTCAAAAGTCCGGTTTGTTTGTAGAAGTAAACGATATTATCTATGGTAAATTGCAACAACCTTGGTCAGTTTGCTGGAGCGAAGAATTGTCTGATGACCAAATGAATATTAAATCACGGCAATTTATAAAAGCTAATGATATCCTTGAATCGTGGTGCAAAAAAAATAAAGCAAAAACAAAGCCAAAACAAAACAAAAAAAACGGATGGTTAGAGGGTGTAAAAATCCTTGACCTTTCCAATGTTATTGCAGCCCCCCACTCTACGAATATTTTGGCTCGTCACGGAGCCGAAGTCATTAAAATTGATCCTCCAAAACCTAATTTCTGCCCAAGCTTTATCTTTTTTGCTTTGAATTCAGGTCAAGGAAAAAAAAATATACTTGTGGATATAAAGACAAATGAAGGTTATGAAATCTTAAAAAAAATTATTGAAAACGTGGATGTTGTTGTCTTTAATGCAAGCTATGATCAAATAAAAAGAATAAAACTTGATAAAACATCGATAAAAAAAATTAACCCCCATGTGGTTTTTTGTCATATTGACCTTTTTGGTGGACCTAAACTTGGTCCGATGACAAATCACCTTGGTTATGATGATGTTATTCAAGCAGTGAGTGGAATCATGACTCGCTTTGGAGGGAATTTAAAGACTCCAGAAGAACACGGTTATGTCGGTTTATTAGATGTTATGTGCGGATTTGCTTCTAGTTTATGCATTGCATCTGCATTATTTCATAAAAAACGAACGGGGGAAACTTTAAGAGTTCGAACATCATTGGCTGCAGTGAGTGGGTTTCTTCAAATTCCTTTTTGTCATTATTACAAGAAAAATGAGATTTTAATCGAGCCTTCAGGCAGAATGATTCAAGGTAAGAATAGTTTTTCTAGATTCTATAAATGTCAGGATACTTGGGTTTATGTTGACTCAAATAAAAATGAACTGTCCAAATTTAGTAATATTTTAAATAAAAAATTATTAAATAATGATATTGAAAAAAATCTCGAACAATACTTTAAAGAAAAAAAATCATTAGAGATACTCGATATTTTAAAAGAATATAATATTGCAGCTTCACCTTTAAATAAAATCAAAGATATCAGAAAAAAATTCACAGTTAAAAAAGAGGAAATCAAGAATTTAAGCACAAAAAGTTATTCCTTTATCGATTGGTCGAAAAGCCACCCCTCTCGTTTGCCCCTAACTTTATTCCACTCAAGAACAGTTAGATCGAAAAATTCTAATATTTATTTTCTAGACCCAACTGAAAAATATGGTCAGTCTACTCGCTCATATTTACTTGAACTTGGATACTCAAAAGACGACTTAGATAATTTTATTCTTAAAGAGATTATCAATGAATCGTGGAGTTTTCAATACCTTCCAACATAAAAAAAATATCAAGAACTGGCTTTCGCCAAAGATAAAAAAATAAAAATCGTACTATATTTAATATTAGTAACTATTATTTTATAAGACCACTAGTTTTGTCGATAAAAACTACCGGGATTATATAAGTAATAAAAATCAAACGGCCTTGGAGCAGGAATTTCTTGGTAAAAAAGGCCATTATTATCTTTTTTAGCAGAAGTTAGAACGAATGGACGCTGAACATTCTTTTCCGCCTGATCGTCAGGATGAATAGTTACCCCTTTATCATTCACAGTATGAGGAACATTTTTCACCCATCGAAGCTTTCTAGCCTCATCTGCAAAATTCATCCAATCACCGCGGGCATTATGCTTGTACAGATCTTTTTTGAATGAAGACATAGATTTGTACCCTAGTTTCTTCAATAATGGAGCAAATATTCGTTTTTCCCACTTCTTTGCAGTTTCTATTGAATCTGAAAGATCTGTCATATTGCCACCTGTCGGACGAGAGCTCATCTGGTGATGAAGTATTGTAGCATTTGGGTAAGCATAGCTTTCATCAGCCAAAGTAACA
>PASJ01000010.1 GCA_002711925.1 Pseudobdellovibrionaceae bacterium
GTTCATAAAGTAATAGAGCTGTAGCAACAAAAAAGCCTATTGCAACAGCTACCATTAAATCGACAACTACCGTGACTGTGGTAACAACAATAACAACAAAGAAATCTTTTTTTGCCGTTTTCTTGCTGACAAGCTTTAAACTCCAACTATTTATCATATTGTAACTAGTAACTATTAGAATACCGGCTAATACTGACATGGGTATCCACCCTGCAAATGGTCCGAGAAAAAGTAATACAGCAAGTAGAAATAATCCATGTATAATGCCTGAAATTTTTGTTCGTCCGCCACTTTTTACATTAACAAGTGTTCTTACGGTAGCTCCAGCTCCTGAGACTCCTCCAAAAAGGGATGCAACAATATTACCAATTCCTTGACCAATAAGCTCTTGATTAGAATTATGTCTTGTTTTCGTTTCAACATCAGCAACCAAAGATGTAAGTAAAGAATCAATCGACCCAAGTATACCTAGTGATAATGAAGCAGGTATTAAAATTTTTAGCATAGAAATATCGATTTCTTTCAAAATCAGTGAAAATTCATGGATATTTTTGGGTAGAGGAAATCCGCTAGGAATCGCTCCAATGATAAAAGGATTATTTTTAAACTGTAGAAGATTATCGTTAAAGAAATGACCAAGAGTAAAGTAACAAAAAGATCCAAGTAAAAGGCCAACAAGAGCCGAGGGAACTTTCTTTACCAATTTACCAGAGAGGATAATAATTCCAACGGTCATTGTTCCAACAAGTAAAATCAATTTATTTGATGAATTTATGAGCCATATTAAAGAAAAACTTTCAAAGAATTTTCCATCGGTAATACCAAAAAATGTTTCAATTTGACCTAAAAAAATAATAACAGCTATACCGTTCATAAATCCTGCAATTACCGGGTAAGGAATAAACTTGATAGCGCTTCCTGCACGAAGGAGTCCGATCAAAATTTGAACAAGACCCCCCATACAAACAGCAAAAAAAGTAAGGGTTAGTATCAGTGGGATATTTATTTCGTTGCCTATTTCTAGCTGAAATTTCATTAAACTTGCTACGGTAGCGCTTAAAACAACACTCATAGGTCCAGTGGGCCCTGTTATTTGTGAAGGGGTTCCTCCAAAAAGTGCCGCAAAAATCCCAGTAAAAATTGCTCCATACATTCCGGCCAGAGCACCAGTTGCAGAATAATCAGGACCAAGAGGGGCAAAGATAGAAACACCAAAACCCATTGCTAAAGGTAGTGCTATGATAGCTGCAGAAATTCCACCAGTAAAATCAGCTTTTAAATTATTCTTAAATCTTTCCATATTTTTCCTTTCTTTATCATGATTGAAATAATTTCTTGTAAGAAATAAAAACTAAGATGAAGTCTTTAAAAAAATGACCACTTATCCAATAAGTTTAAATTTCGATGATTTTTATGTAATTTGATTATAAACAAGTTAAAATTTTTCTAAGATTTTTTTTTAGATTATTGGGAATTCTCATTTAGAAAAAAAAAAAATTTCTTTCTACCCTTTGTTTAACGTGAGTTTAGTTTTTTTATTCATATTCCATTTTTTTTGTTTTTATAAGTGCGGTAGGAAAATTTTAATCATATGAAAATTTTTTAATAAAAATGATTATAAATATTTTTTTTATTTAAAAATGTTTTTAGTTTGTTCAGGTATATTTTCTTTATATGTATGATTTGAATGTATTTTTTGGATTTTATTACAAATTTGTATGGTTTTGTCGATGCTTTGGTAAAATTTGAGGGACTTAAACTTTTATTGTAAATTTTTTTGTAGTTACAATCATTAACATGTTTGGATTAAGAGCTAGTTTTTTGTATTTGGATACAAGTTATTGTGTTAAATTATTTGCTGTTATTATTTAGTCCTCATGTTTTTAAAGTCTATAAAACCGCGAGGCTTCTGGAGATTGCGAATGTCAGAAAAACAAAATAATCAAAGCTATGAAGAGCAAGTTTCATTCGGTGAAGACACTATGGTTGCATCAAAAAATGAGACATCCGTTAGTGAGCCTCCTATGTTTAAGGTTCTTCTTCATAATGATGATTATACACCGATGGATTTTGTTGTTGAAATACTTCAAAATTACTTCAATAAAAACAAAGAGATAGCGTCCAAAATTATGTTGGATGTACATGAAAAAGGGGTTGGTGTTTGTGGGGTATTTCCTTTTGAAATTGCCGAGACGAAACAGGCCCTTGTTTCGGCGAGGGCGCGGCAAATGGATTTTCCATTGAAATGTACTATGGAAGAAGAGTGATTTTTTTTTAGGGGAAGCTTATGATCAGTAAGAACTTGGAAAAGTCACTGGCACTTGCCGTCAGTGAAGCAAAAAGAAGACAGCATAAATATGTGACTGTTGAGCATATTTTGCACGCACTTTTACAAGATGAAGTGATACTTGAAATCCTTGAGTCTTGCGGAGCTTCAATCCATGAGTTAAATGAAAGTTTAGACGATTTTTTGAGTAATAAAGTTGAAGTTGTTACAAATAAGGAGCAAGCTCAAGCTTACCCTACAGTTGCTTTTCAAAGAGTCTTACAACGAGCCGCTGAAAGTGTTGTCTCCTCTGGAAAAAATAAAATTTTTGGTTATAACCTTATCGTTGCAATCTTTTCCGAAAAGCATTCTCATGCTTGTTTTTTTCTCAATAAGCAGGGAGTTACAAAACTCGACGTTATCAGCTATATTTCACATGGTAAAGAAGACGAAGACGTATCCTCTACAGATAAAAAGCACCTTTTAAACGAAAAAGTTCAAGGGGAAGAAAATAGGCAGTTTATTATACGCACCAACCCAAATATAAATAAGGGTTCAAGCCAGATTAAGCCTCCTCGTAAATCCAGCTTACTAAATCTTTACGCTGAGAATCTCTGCCTTAAAGCTAAAAAAGGCGCTTTCGATCAACTTATAGGAAGAACAAAAGAAGTTAGAAGAATGGCTCAAATCTTGTGTCGTCGTCAAAAAAATAATCCCCTAATTGTCGGTGATTCTGGTGTGGGTAAGTCTGCACTGGTCAATGGTTTTGCAAAGCATATTGTTGACAAAACAGTTCCTGAAAAACTTTTTGACACTGAAATTTATAGTTTGGATTTAACTTCACTTTTAGCAGGCACAAAGTTCAGAGGAGACTTTGAAAACAGATTGAAAGGTATTATTAAAGAACTAGAACAGAAAAAAAATATAGTACTCTTTATCGATGAGATACATAATATTATGGGTGCAGGATCTGTTAGTGGTAGTAGTTTAGATGCTGCAGGTATTCTTAAGCCTTTTTTAAGTCAAGGAAAAATACGCTGCATTGGTTCAACAACGTTTAAAGAGTTTCGTCAACATTTTGAAAACGATTCAGGGATGGTGCGTAGGTTTCAAAAAATCATGTTGGAAGAACCCGAAGATCAAGATAGCATAGATATTTTGAATGGAATTAAATTAAACTACGAAAATTTTCATCAGGTCTCCTATTCGCCAGAGGCGATTAAAGAGTCTGTTCGTATGGCTTCTCGGTACATTCAAGAGCGAAAATTACCTGATTCTGCCATCGACATATTAGATGAAGTTGGTTCATATGTTTCTGCATATGGGAAAAAAAGCGAAAAAAAATCAACTAAAATATCCGTTAGCGATATAAAGCACATCGTGTCAGAGATGGTTGGTCTTCCACTAGATCGGGTTAAATCTAACGAGAAAGAGTCTTTAAAAAATTTAGGTAATAATCTTAAAAGTGTTATTTATGGTCAAGACGATGCTGTTGAACATGTTGAAAATGCAATTTTATTATCTCGATCGAGTCTAGATAGTGAAAATAAACCTATTGGTAGTTTTATGTTTGCTGGACCCACTGGAGTTGGGAAAACAGAGTTGGCAAAACAGCTTGCGAAAACACTAGGAGTTTCTTTTCAACGATTTGATATGAGTGAGTACATGGAACGACATGCTGTTTCTAGGTTAATTGGTGCTCCTCCCGGTTATGTTGGGTTCGATGAAGGAGGCCTTCTTACTGATAAAGTTCATCAAAATCCATATTGTGTTCTTCTTCTAGACGAAATAGAAAAGTCACATAGTGATGTACATAACATTCTGCTTCAGGTTATGGATCATGGCTCTTTAACTGATGCGAACGGAAGAAAAACAGATTTTAGAAATATAATATTGATCATGACGACAAATGTTGGAGCGGATCAGCTTTCTAAAAATAATATTGGCTTTGGTCTTAGTGAAAAAAATGGATCAGACGTAAAATCATCAATAGAAAAGGCTTTTACTCCGGAATTTAGAAATCGAATTGATGCTATTATTCCTTTTAACCCTTTGTCAAAAAAAGTTGTAACAAAAGTTGTTCACAAGTTTATTGAAGAACTACGAACGAAACTCAAGACAAATAAGGTTAAATTAACTGTTACAGATAAAGCGATCGATCTTCTTTCACTGAAAGGTTATGAACCTGCATATGGTGCAAGACCTTTAAGTCGAATTATTCAAAAATATTTAAAGAAACCCCTTTCCAAAGAAATACTTTTTGGACGATTGGTTAAAGGTGGTGAGGTCAAGGTTGATGCTGATACAGAAGGCAACTTTCATTTAAATTATTGTGAAAGTTAAAAACTTAAATGAATAAAAATATCATCTAACTGGGTGGATCCTTTCCTACTGGTACCATGTTGTGTATAAAATACTTTCATCTTTTGAATATAAAAAAAATCCTTTTTTTTTCTTAGAGCTAAATTCTTTTTGGGGAAGATGGAAGCTTATTTTTTTTCTGTCCTTTAGAGTAAATGTTCTTTTGGTTTTTTTATCAATTATTTTGGCTTGTAGCAAGTTTGCCCATACAAAAGTTTTATTTATTATTTTAGAGGAAATAGAAAGCTTTTCTAACTTAAAGTCATATAAATTTAATTTTTTTTTATTTTATCTTTTGTCTTTTCTTACTACGATCAAAGTCTTTTTCGGTAACTTTTTTTATTCATATTTAAAAATATCAAGTTTTAAAACTTACAAGAAATTAGTTGAGAAATTAGTCTTTGATCTTTCAGGAGATCTTGATGATCGAAAGCGGTTTTGTGGTCAAACGATTAATATGGTCTCTTATGATATGAAAAATATAGCTAACCTTTTCGGATGCTTTGTTGAACTTGTATATTTATTTTTTATAATTTTTTTTTCAACTTATTTTCTTTTTGATCTTCTAGGGTATTCAGCAGTTTTTTCTTTGTTGGGCTTTGCTTTTGTTAGTTTTTGTGTAAAAAAAATAGCGAAGAAATTTCTTGTTTCAGACCATAAACTCCAATTATTAAAAGATCTGAGGGCAGAATATTCTAGTAGACTCGTTCAACTTATTAAGATGAATAAATATCAAGAAAATTTCAAAATCCTTCAAAATAAGCAAAAAAAAATACGCTGTAAAGAAATTTTACTAAAAAAAAAATTGATTTATTATGAATCTATTTCTGGAGTTTTGTTTCTTTTTACCCTTCTAGTGACTTCGTCTTTAGCTTTATGGTCTTATTCTCTTTCGGGTAAATCTCTCACAACGTCGGTTTCTTTGACTGTGCTATCGATTTTTTCAATGCTCGAAAAGCCATTTAAAGATCTTGCTGATTTATTAAGTGTCTTTTGGACAGCAAAAATATCTTGCATACGAGTTGTAAAGTTTTTTACATCTAGTAAAGCTAATGATTCCAATAAGTCAATTGTATACAGTCAGTCAAGTTATGTTCTTTTAAATGATTTTAATTTTTTAAAAAATAAAGAAAATAAATTTTTTAAGAAAGATATTTCATTGACTTTTTGTGAGGGAGATCGGGTTGCTGTATATGGTGACTCTGGCTCAGGAAAGAGTCTCATCCTAAAATCAATTGCAACAAATAAGTTGAAATTTCTAGGTGAAGTCATAATTAGATGCTCTGATCCTTCAAACCCTTGTTCTTATCTTTCGCAGAACACATACTTGTATCGAGACTCAGTAGAAAATAATGTTTTTTCTGGAGAAAATAATTCGAAAGCTATATTAGAAAGCCTTTTTTTATCAGAAGATAAGCATGGTATAAAGGCAATTAACCCATCCCATATGCTTACAGAGTATGGATATAATATTTCTGGGGGGCAAAAAAAAAGATTATGTATAGCTCGTGCGTTAAATTTAGAAAGTTCTGTTTATGTTCTAGATGATCCGTTGACGGCTCTTGATAAAAAAACATCTGATCAAGTAATGAAAATTATTTTAGAAAGTATTCATGAAAAAAACATACTTATCATGTCGGTCAAAGATCAAAGATATTTGAAATATTTTAATTTGATTCTGAAATTAGATAGGAGTGGGGGATGGGTATTTCAAAAAAAACAAAGCAATATAAAAATTAAATATAAAAACCAACAACATAGCAATAAATTTTTCAAAAAATCAATTAGAAAAGAAGAAATAAGTTTGAATGATCTTGATAAAGAAAAGTATTCAAATAACTTAAAAGAAGATTATTCATTTTTATCTATCGTTAAATCTTTCTTTAACATACAGAAATTGCATACTAACTTGATGTTAAAAATAATTGTTTTTTCCCTTTTTTCTTTAATTGCTCTTTTGTCGCCTGTTTTTTCCCATATTATTATTGCAACAAGTGGTAGTTTGCATTCTTTTCTTCATCCAGATCACGCAGAAGCTAATGTTCTTATTTTTCTTTTTATCTTTTTTTCTATCGTTTCTTATTCTTTATTTAATTTGTATTTATCTAAGTATTTCTTGTGGCATGGTCATAGCTTGTTTGAAACCTTCTTCAAGTCAATTTTTAACACTAATACAAAAAAGCAAAATTTTTTTTCGGGAAGTTTGCTAAATAAATTTTCTAACGACCTTGAAGTCGTAGAAAGAATTCTTCCATTTTCTTTTCATAGGTTACTTATTTCTTTTGCTAGAACTTTTGGTTTTCTTGTGTTTTTATTTGTTTTTTCGGACCTTTCTTTAAGGTGTTTTTTTTCAATTGTTTTTTTACCTTTTTTTGCTTTTATTTTTGTAAGAAAAAATCTCATTACGACAAAATGGAATTTATATTCTTATCAATCTTTGTTTCTTGAACGCATTAAAGATCTTATCAAATCACAAGATATAATGAACCCTTTTCAGAGAAAGATATTTCATCAGAAAAGAATATTTAATATCTTAAAAAAGATTGAGCATAGCTCTTATAAACTATTTTTTTTATCAAATAGTCCATCTTTTTTAACTTCTTTATTTCTACCATGGTTGTTGTTTTTCTTATATTATGATTTTTTAAATGACTACAAAGAACTCTTAGACCCTAAACCTTATCATTTTAGTCTCTTTATTTTTTTTACTTTAGAGCTAGGGCTTTCCTTTTCAAGTATGATGAATAATTGTCTTGATTTTTATATCAAGATTTTTTCACTAAAAAGATTAAATATATCAAATGACTGTAAATCTAATAAAAAAAATGAAAAAACACCTTGTCTTATATTAAGCAACAACAATCTTTTACTTTCATGCCACAATATCTATGCAAAATATTCAGGATCACAGCATCAAGTACTAAAAAATATTAATCTACAAATCAATTTAGCAGATAAAATTGCCATTTGTGGGCCGAGTGGTTCAGGTAAAACCTCTTTACTAAATAGCTTACTACAGCTTTTACACGTAGAATCTGGAAAGTTTAGACTCAACTACCCACTTTGGACAGATACAAAGCCAGAAAATATTAGAAAGTTATTTTTTGTTATTCCACAAAATCCATCCTTATTTGTTGGAACTATACGTGAAAATCTTGATTACGATAGGAGCTACAGTGATGAAAAGGTGTGGAGTACTTTAAATTTTTTTAATCTAGATAAAATTTTACTTTTAAAAGGTGGCCTTGATCATTCTTTTGATAAGGATAATAACTTATTTAATGAATCAGAAACCTTCTTATTTTTCCTAGCAAAGGCGTTATTGTCAAAAAAACCAATCTTTTTAATTGATGAAATAGGAAAAAATATAAGTTTTACTATCAATAAAAAAATTAAATTTTTATTTAAAAATTTTTTTAAAAATAAAACTGTAATTATTGTTTCCCATGACCGGGAAACTATAAATTTGTGTAATCTTCGAATAGAAATGAAAAATGGTTATTTATATAAAAACTAAAAGTTCTATTTAGTTTTTGGGCAAATAAAATTATCCTTATTGACCTTATCTTGTTGCGGCGGCTTGCCGTTTGGACAAAGTCCGAGATCTATACAGCAATCCATTATTTCGACCATGACTTTAGGACACTTATAATTTCCTTTATTATCGGGCTCATATTCTCCAAGAGGGTTTAGACAGGTTTCTGTTGAAAGAGATAAGCTTGAACTTAGAATACAAACCTCATTTGACCAAAAACCGTTACTTTCTTCGCACTTTTCCTCTCGGGTTTTTAAACTTGCGTTTACTTCAGTAACATTATAAAAATCGCCCTCTTTTCTATTTACTGTTCTGCACGAAACGTTACTCAATATGATTAGGATGGTCCATATGATGTAGTATTTCATAAAACTCTCTTTTTTTTTTTAGATTACTATATTTCATATATAATACATATATAATAATTATGTCAAAAAAAATATATATTTAATATTTATTATGAATCCATTTTCACTTGATAGTTGACCACGTTTTATTATGACAAAGGATAAACTATGATAAACAAAATTTGTATTTCATTACTTATTTCTCTAGGACTTGTCGATATTAATTTATTTGCTCTTATTAAGCCATTGCCCCTGATTGATAAAGAGTACAAAATTGAATTTAAAAAATACCAAGATAAAGATTTTTTGTATCTAGCGGACAATGGTGAAAAACCCTCAGGTGATGCCGATAATATAGAAGATAGTGACGATGATGAAAAAATAATAGATGACGATGATTCTGTTTATATTGATGATAAACAAGGGAGTAAAGAGAGTCAATTTTTCGATTTAAATTTAACGAATCTAAACGTAGTTTATTGGGAGTTTCTTTATTTAAATGATGATGGGATCAATAGTTTCTGGGCTATCCCTAAATATAGGACTCGAGTTGAAAATAGAACGTTTCCTTTTACAAGCTTTTTTGATTTTAACTTTGGTGTCGGCTTTAGAATCAGTGAAGATGAGGTTGAGTTCGAAGAGGATCAAGGAAGTTTTCTTGCATCAGGACAAGTAAATTATCTTGCGGCTTACTCTTTGGGTAATTTCTTCCCTTATTTTGGGTTGAGCTTATCATATACACAGCAATTTGGTGGGGATTTTGATAATTTTCCACCATTTCCTGGTGTTATTATCGGTTTTGAAACTCATTTAGGAAAAAGGTATTTTTTGGGAACTTCCCTTCTTGTTGACAATGTTGGTGATCTACTAATAAATTTTCAAATTGGTATGTAGAAAAATCCAATTACCTAAGGTCACTTCAATAAAATTAAGCTAGAAACTGTTCAAGTGAGATACCTAAAAACCAGATTGCTACAGCTAAAATGAAAAGACCTAAAGACTCTTTTATGTAAGGGGTGATGTTACTAGATTTTGACAACTGTTGTAGAAGCTTAGGCTTGAGAAAGAAAACAAAATATGGAAAGCTCATCCCTAGACCAATCATAAAGAAAACACTAAAAGTGTTAAAGCTTGTTGTTGTTAAACTCCAGGTTAAGGCAGTGCCCATAAAAGGTCCTGTGCAAGGTGTTGCAAGAATTGTTGTCATCAGTCCAAAAGCAAAAGATCCTTGTATATTATTAGGTTCAGGGTTTATTTTATAAATCCATTGGGGGAGATACTGTTTGGAGGATATGAACATACTGATGCCCATTAGAAAGACAATAATACCTACAAAAAGTGTAAAGATAGGGTAAGAAAACAAAAAGCCTACGTGTTTAGTTTCTACAACCGTTGAAAGTAGAAAGGCTAAAAAGAGCCAAAAACTAATTATACCCAAAGCCGTAGAGCTACATAAAAGAGCCAATTTACTTGGTGTTTGAGCGTATTTTTTGAGAGCTAAAAGCTTTAAGGGCAAGACAGGTAAAACGCATGGAGTAAAGTTTAAGATAACGCCAGCGAGGAAACTAAGTATCAGCATCAAGATAAACCCGAAAGAGTCTTTGGAGTTTATCGAAAAATTCTGACCTAAAGGCGAGAATTTCACAATATCATTGTTCTGGTTTTGATTTACTTTTACCGTTTCAGTTTCTTCGAAACTTTTTATAATTTGTGACTTGGTATAAAAATCATTGTTGGAAAAGATGATCTCATTTTTTTGATTAAAGATAAGAAGGTAAGGTAGTCCAATTCCCCCCATTTTGGTAAAAAAATTCTCTCCTTCTTCGTTCTCCGCGCTAGTTAAGTCAACCTCTATTGCTAACACATCTTTTTTTCGTAAAATTTCGATAATATCTTTTGATTGTAAAACAGTTTTTTCAAGAACTTTACAGTTTAAACACCATTCTGCGGTGAAGTTTACAAGTCGAAATCTACTTTGATTGGACAGCTCTTTCCACCGGCTTTTTGAATAAGATATCCAGCTCAAGGACTCTTTTCCCGAGTTAAGGTTGGTTTGAAATTTGTGATGTAAAGTTAAGTAAACAAGTGTGAGAAGACAGATGACAAGTGTAAATATTGCTAAAAGAAAACTAGATTTGTTTTTGTCTTTGTTTTTGTTTTTGAAAATACCAATAAGAATCCAAACAACTCCGCTTAATATTAGGAGAGTAATAAGGAGCCACGTTAATCTTTCAAGCCACGTGGATTGTTCCGCCACTTTCACTTTATTTTTTACTTGTTTCTTTATGGCTTCATTATTTTCTTCAAAGTTGCTTGGAGAGGTCCATGTTCCTTGGCGGAAAATTTTATTTTGAAAGATTACCGGAAGTTCATTTTTTACTATTGTCGCTTCTTCCACCACCTCTATGTTGAGATTGTACCCATAGTCCAGCCAACGATTGATATCACCTTCTTTTTGAGGAGTTGGCATTAAGCAAATCTTATCATTACAGGCTTGATATGTTGGTTTAATCGTTAATTGGTAACTGCCTACTGGTGTTGAGTTGTGCACTTCGATTGGCAAATATATGGTGGCTTTATCGGAGAATACCGGGTAGTCGAAAGCCCCTTTACCAAGATTCATACTGATTATTTTTTTTTCAGGCCAGTCAATATGAGAGTATAAAGGTGTAAAGAATTGTTCTGAGTTTGAGCTGATAAAAATATTTGTTTTTATGACATTACTTGTATCACCAAACTTTGGTGGGATCAAAGGCCTGTTTGTATGGGTGTGCCACGATTTTTGGTGATCTAGGGTGACAGCTACAGAAAAAATCTCACCTGCTTTGACTTGTTTTTTTTCCGTATGGACTTTTGCTGACACCTTCTGGCGAGAATCTATTAGTGTAGTGCTAGAGATTTCTTGTAGGGATTGTTGACAAAAAATCGCCTTATTGTCAAATAGAATCAAGAACGTTAAAATCCATCTTGGTATTAAAGTCATAGATTTTCTAAGCACAACAAGCCTTTCTTATTTTTTTATAGAAGTTTAGCTACATTTGGAGTCACTCAAGCCTTGTTTATCTAGGTAAAGCAAAGTAATAGAATATAGTAAATGGATTTTCTTTAATAATATCTCAAATAAGGGATAAATGGTTTGAAAAGACACACCATATCTTTTTGTATCTTTTTTTCTTTTGTCAGCAATGTCATTTTACACCAATCAGTTTTTGCTTCAAGTCAGCCTTTTAATATAAAAGCTGAGCAGGCTATTCTACTTGATTATCATACTAATACAGTTTTATTCGATAAAAACATGCATGAAAAAATGACTCCCTCGTCCATGACGAAAATTATGACAATCTACCTTCTCTTTCAAGCTTTAAAGAATAAGAGTGTGACTCTTGATGATACATTTTATGTAAGTAAAAAAGCTTGGCGACAAGGTGGTTCAAGGATGTTTATCGAGGTGGACACAGATGTGCCTGTTAGGGAACTGATTTTAGGCACAATTGTTTCATCTGGGAACGATGCTTCAGTTGCTATAGCTGAAGGCTTGGCTGGCAGTGTGTCTTTTTTTGCTCAAAACATGACAAATGTTGCTAAAACACTGGGTGCAGAAAATTCAAATTTCAAAAA
>PASJ01000011.1 GCA_002711925.1 Pseudobdellovibrionaceae bacterium
CTATTATATTAAATTTATTGACGAAATATTAATTTTCAAATTTTTCATCGGTAAAAATACTAGAAATTTTTGAGGTCTTCTGTGCTAAATTTTTTTAATAACTATTTGTCAAATCTCTTTATAAAATAATATATACGCATTTCTTTGATTATTTTTAAAAACCTCTTCTTTTTTTATAAGGTTTACTCTACTGTCATTAAGATGATAAAATTTATCTTCATTAAAACTTTTTACAATGGCTGTATAATGGCCGCTTTCTAAAGTTCCTGAATGGAGCACCATACCACTGAAAGTATATATTTTTTCTTTATTAATACTTTTTAGTTTTATAGTTTCATTAACATCAATAGGATAGTTTGTTTTTCTTGGAATAACGGTCATTCTTAGGGGATCAAAATCTTGCTTGAACCTTGGTAGGATTATGAAGAGGTACCCATCTTGTTTACTTAGCTCTCCTGGTAAAAATAAATACTGTGGTGTGACTTCAACGCTGTCTTTTTCGATTGCATCTCGATATTGGATTGTTCCATTATTATCCGTATATGTTTCTTCTTGACATCTAAGCTCATTTCTTGTTTCAGTTTGACTTAAATTTTTTAGAAGTTCATTTATACTGATGAGTTTATTTTCATCTTCTTCATCTGTTAATAGTCTGAACTCTTCAGAAAGTTCGTAAGATCCCGTTTTTTCGAAAACCATATAGTTATTTAAATAACATCTTGTTATGGTTCTTTTCAGACCGGATAGTATTGCGTCACCAAAATAAAATTTAGGTGTATATAATCTCTTACTATATTTCCCAAATTTTTTATGTGAGAAAATATTTTGTTTTTTTACATCCTCCAGACTTAAGTTGTTTTCTTCTCTTAATCTACCTATAAGATACGACATAAAGTTTGCTGCATCGTCTTGAGATCTTGCCAGGAATAACTCGCCTTCATTCCCTAAGCTATCCCAGATGTGGGAAATAAGATCTTCTGGGTTATAAGGATCTTTTGATTCCAGGTTATAATAACCTTTAAATAATCTAGATAACTTTTTTGTCGTTTCTCCTGAAAACTCGGTTTCTTCATAGTTTAGAAAAAAATCTATAAATCCATCCATATGAAGAAAATTTTGTAAAATTGAGTTTATGTAACAAGAGTTACCACAGTTAACCAAACCTCTGAAAACTTCTTTCTTTTCGATTGGAAAAGCTTGGTCTATTTTTTTTTCTTTTAAAGATTTCTTACTTTGACATGATAAGGTGACGTATAAGACAAGCAAGGTGTAAAACAAGATGAATTTCATAGTTTTCCCTATGTTTGATTAAAATAATTATTTGACTTATTAAAGTATATTAAAAAAAAGATAAGAGGAGAACAAGAATTATTGAAAGTAATCTTTGGTGCTTTGACAACGCGCTGTATGTGTGTTGTTATTTGTTTTTTTTATTTTAAGCTTTGTTTTCTTGTCTATATTGTTTATCTGATCAAGAGTTATTTGACTAAGTTCTTTTTTAATTTTGGAGTAAATTATTTTCCAAGCTGCTTGGGCAGAGCAGGATGGATCTTGAGTACAATTAGAGTTTTCAAGACATTGAACAGGGTATAAGTGTTTTTCTACTGCTGTAAATATTTGCCAGATATTAATTTTTTTTTCATAGTTTTGTAGTAAAAGTCCTCCTTTAGGACCTTGACTCGTCTTTATAAGAGATGATTTTTTTAGCAAAGGTATAATTTGATCCATATACTCTATTGGAATACCCTCTGCCTTTGAAAGAGCAGCTCTTTGAACAGGAGATGTCTTTGTTTGTTTTTCAAGGTGGAGAAGAATTTTTAATGCATAGCGACTTTTTGCAGTTAAGTTCATTATTTTTCTCAAACAACAGCAACTTGGATGTTTTCGTTATAGCGGTCTTGGAGAATAGATTGAAGAGCGTCTAAGGTTCCTGTCATAGAGCTCGGGCAGTCACCGCAGGCTCCCATATAGCTTATTGTTAGAATGTTTTTTTCAAGTTCAATCAATTCAATGTCTCCCCCGTCCATTTGAAGACTTGGCCTTATTGTTTCACTTATTATATTATCAATTTCTTGTAGCTCTGGTGTAAGGGGCTTTTTTTCTCGATCTTCTGCAATAAAATCTTGGAAGAAAATATCGTGATTTAAAATATGATTATCAAGAATATCTTGTACAATTTGATCAATATTTTTCCAGTCTTCTTGTGGATTTTTTGTGACTGTCAGTATATTTTCAAATAGGTGAACTTGCTTGATCTCTTTTGAAATCATCAGAGCATAGGCTAAAGGAATATGTTCGCACTCTTCCGCACTTTGGTAAGTAACTTTCCCCTCAGCTTTTATTTCTTCGCTGAGAGCATATTTTCTTGCGTTTGGGTTAGGTGTTCCCTGCATACGAATCTGTAGCATATTCTCTTATCCTTATTCTTCCGTACTTACTTTTTGGTCTGAGCTTAAAGCTCCTATTAAAGCGTGCCAACACAAACTTGCACATTTGATGCGACTTGGATATTTGCTGACGCCAGAAAAAATTTTGAGTTTTCCAATTTTTTCTAATTGAAGATCCTTGTTGTTAGGATCTTTAAGCATATTTAAAAAAATATCTGACAGCTCTTTTACGTCTCTTATCGATTTCCCTTTTATTATATCAGTCATCAAAGATGCTGAAGCCTTAGAGATTGCGCAACCTTCCCCATTGAAGCTGATATCTGAGATGGTCTTATTCTTACATACATTCAGGTAAACCCAAAGATGATCACCGCAAAGAGGATTATAGCCTTCTGAAAAATGACTTGCCGGGCATAATTTCTTAAAGTTTTTTGGGTTCCTGTTGTGATCAAGGATAACTTGTTGATAAAGTGCTATTTGGTTATTCATAAATTCCTTTACTTTTGATCTGTAAAAAACTGACTTATGGTATTGCGTATAATACCCTTACATCTGTGTTTTTCTAAGAGTTCACAAGCAAATGCTAAAGAGAGTATTTTTTCTGCATCTTGTTTTCTAAGACCCCGGGTTTGTAAATAGGTGAGTTCTTCCTCTCTTATTTGGCTTACTGTTGCTCCGTGATGACATTTTACATCATCATGATCAATTCTAAGGTTTGGTTCGCTTGAAACCTGAGCTGTATCACTCAAAAGTAGGTTCTTGTTGAGAAGGTTAGCATCTGTGAGGCTAGCATCTTGATAAACTTTTATGTTGCCAACAAAAGAAATATTAGATCGCCCCTTAGCAAGACCTTTGCACAGTTGATGACTGTTAGTCTTTTTAGCTTTATGGTATATATTGCTGATGATTTGCAAATTCTCTTCATCTTTGGCGAGAAAGAGGCCATCAAGCTCTGCAGATGAGTGTTCTCCTTTATGAAAAACCTTACTTTCTTGTCTATTGTATTTCCCGCCTGTAATCAGATTGAGGCCAGATAAGCTTGCACCTTTTTCTAGGAAAAAGTGATTTGTTGTTACTGAAAATCTATTATTTTTTATTAAGTTTATTGTCTGAAAGCTACAAGAAGAGTCTTTTTCAAGATAAAAATTTCCATGATGGTTGATTAGTTTTTTGTTTTGAATTGTTTTTTCATTTTCAACTAAAACTTCCTTGATACTAACCTGGGAGTTTTTTCCTACAAAAAAGTTATATCGCGTGATGTGGGCTGTAGCTTTGTTTTTGCTACCAAAGTTTTGGTTAATGATCACCAAAGGCTCTGGTATACATGTTCCTTCTTTTATATGAATTTCGTAAGCTTTTTGACAATAAGTTTGATTCATAAGATCTGCCAGAGTAACTTGAGTCTGAAAATAATGTCTTTCTTTTTCAAGTAAATGAAATTTTTCTTTTTCTTCTACAATTTCTATCTGGTCTTTAAATTCACCTAATTGACATAGGGTTAATACGCCATTAGTAAAAACTATTTTTATTTGATTTTCTTTTTCATAGTCGTCATCGTGTGTATTTTCTATTTCTCTTTCAGGTGGATAAAATTTTTCACTTGATAGGAATCTTAAGTTTTTGGTCTTCCAAGAGCGTAGTTCTTCTTCTCCAATGCTTTCAAATAAAAAATCGGAATGCTTTGGGGTAAAATTGTAAAAAGATTTTTTGATATCTTCTAGCATTGTTTTTAAGACCCTTTTGCTGTCAAGAATTTTTCATAACCAGATTTTTCCACCTCTAGTGCTAGTTCTTTTTGACCCGAGTGAATTATCTTTCCATCTATCATGATGTGAACATGATCAGGTTTAATATAGTTTAAAATCCTTTGATAATGAGTAATAAGAACAATAGCATTTTCTTCACTTTTTAATCTATTTATACCTTCAGCAACCTTTTTAAGGGCGTCAACGTCAAGGCCTGAGTCTGTTTCATCTAGAAAAGAAAGTCTTGGAGATAGTACTGCCATTTGTAAAATTTCATTTCTTTTTTTCTCGCCACCGGAAAATCCGACATTGACCTGTCTGGCTAGAGTTTCTTCATCCATGTCTAAAAGTCTAATTTTTTCTTTCACAAATTCATCAAAATCTAAAGCATCGAGCTCTTCTCCACCTTGATGCTTTGTTACAGAGTTAAATGTTGCTCTTAGAAACTCAAAGTTGCTGACCCCTGGCACTTCAATTGGGTATTGAAAACCAAGGAAAATTCCTTCTCGAGACCTTTCATCGGGGGCAAGTTCAAGGATATTTTTTTTCTTAAAGTTTATATCATATTCAACAGAGCCATTTGTAACTTCATAGTCGGGGTGCCCTGCTATAACTTTTGAAAGGGTGCTTTTTCCAGAGCCATTTGGTCCCATTATAGCGTGGACCTCTCCCGGTTGTATGTCTAGGTCAATCCCTTTCAATATTGCTGTGTTATCAATTTTTGCTTCTAAAGATTTAATACTTAACATGATGCAGAACGCTTCCTTAACTTAATTATTACATGTAAAATAAATGTTACTAACCGACACTGTTTTCTAACTTCATTTCCAGAAGCTTTACAGCTTCAACAGAGAACTCAAGTGGCAATTGATTGAAAACCTCTTGGCAAAAGCCACTTAAAAGTAAGCTAATGGCTTGCTCTTCATCAATACCTCTTGCTTTAAAATAAAATATTTCATCAGCACTGATTTTTGATGTTGAAGCTTCATGTTCTACAATAGCAGTTGGGTTTCTTGCTTCAATTTTGGGGTAAGTGTTGGCCTTTGCCTTCCCTCCCACGAGCATAGAATCACAAACAGTATAGTTTCTAGCATCTTGGGCTTCTTGAGAAACTTTTACTTGTCCTCTGTAGGAGTTTTTCGACTCATCAGCACTGATACCTTTTGACACAATTCGGCTTGTTGTTCTTTTACCAAGGTGAATCATTTTGGTGCCCGTGTCAGCTTGCATTTTATTATTTGTTAAAGCAACTGAGTAGAACTCACCGATAGAGTCGTCACCTTTTAAAATCACGCTTGGATATTTCCAAGTGATTGCTGAGCCTGCTTCAACTTGTGTCCACGAGATTTTTGAACGTGGTCCTTGACAAATACCTCTTTTGGTTACGAAATTATAAATACCCCCATTACCTTTTTCATCACCAGCATACCAATTTTGCACCGTTGAATATTTTATATCTGCTTTCTCTAAGGCAATGAGTTCAACGACAGCAGCATGGAGTTGGTTTTCATCACGCATAGGTGCTGTGCAGCCTTCCAAGTAACTCACCTTACTTGCCTCGTCAGCGATAATGAGGGTTCTTTCAAATTGACCTGTTTCTTTTGCGTTGATGCGAAAATAAGTGGATAAATCCATAGGGCAGTGCACCCCTTTTGGGATATATACAAACGAGCCATCACTAAAAACGGCTGAGTTTAAAGCAGCATAGAAATTATCTTTGTACGGTACAACTGAACCTAAATATTTTTTTACGATGTCTGGATACTTTTTTACAGCTTCTGAAAAAGGGCAAAAGATAACACCGTATTTTTCTAATTCTTTTTTATGAGTTGTTCCCACTGAAACACTGTCAAAAACCGCATCAACAGCAACACCGGCCAATCTTTTTTGCTCAGACAAAGGAATTCCAAGACGTTCAAATGTCCTTAAGATTTCACCGTCTACTTCATCTAAGCTTTTCGGTGCGTTTTTAGTACTTTTTGGTGCAGAAAAGTAGCTGAGATTTTGAAAATCAATTTTTTGATAATCAAGGTCAGCCCACTGTGGTTCAAATTGTTTTTTCCAGTATTTGTATGCCTTTAAGCGGAAGTTGAGCAAAAACTCTGGCTCTTCTTTGCGTTTTGAAATCTGTTTGATGACATCTTCTGACAGGCCTTTTGCAAACGTGTCACTTTCCACTGAAGTCACAAACCCTTGCTTGTACTGTTGCATTTTTAAATAGTCCGATGGACTCTCATTAATAGCTTGTGAGTCTTCATTTCTGAAGGAGTTTTTATCGCCACTCATTATTGATTACTTTCTTATATTCAAAGTCTAAAGATTTTGGAATCAACTTTACTTTTTTGCTTTATCAGATGTCTTCCAGCCATTAATGTTTACCAGTTTAATAAAGTTTATTCTAGAGAGGATCGTGATTTTTATGGTATTATAGCCCCAAGTGTTAAATTTATCATATATTTCAGATCTTTATGATTTTTGTAATTTATGCTGCAAATATTTGGCAGTATTCTTAAATACCAGGAGGGTCCTATTTTACATGGAAAACTCAAAAGATAAAAGAAACGATACGTTTGATCTAGTTAGTTTATCAGCTGTGGCGGAAAAAAAAGCTATATTTTTAAATGAAGAAACACCTGCATACAAAGATAAGTTTCTAAGACTGTATATTGAAGGCAAAGGTTGTGATGGTTTCATTTATGGAGTGACATTTGATAAAAAAGCTGATGATGATCTTTGTTTTCCATTCAAGCAAAGTTCGAAGTTATTACTTCTAGTTGACTCAAAAACTTTTGAATTTGTTAAAGGCTCAATAATTGATTGGGTTGATGATGATAGAGGGCAAGGTTTTCTTGTTGAGAATCCGAGGCACAAAAGATTCAAGGGGAAATTCTATATGAGACCCTTTTGGCGTAAGCAATTTAATGGGGAGAAAGAAAAAAACATTTAAAATCAATTGTTTGGTCGGGGTGACTGGACTCGAACCAGCGACCTCACGCCCCCCAGACGTACGCGCTACCAGACTGCGCTACACCCCGCAATGACTTACAAACGGTTTGTGTCTAACAAATAAAGGTTTATTAGTCAACAAAGTGGTTAGTTTTTGCCTATTGCTGCATTTTATCGCTCACAGTTATAATTAAGCTACTTTAGATAAATAAAGAGGTAATTATACTTTTAAGCTTTACAGCTATAGTCAGAGCAAAAAGAACACAGAAGAAGATTATTTTTTTCTTCTTAGTTTTTAAAACGCACTTTCTTTTTGCGTGGCAAAATCCCTTTTTTCTTCCAGAAAAAGAAAAACAAAGTATATTTGTCAATAATCAGATTAAGTTTTGGAAGTCTATTTTTTTTAAGTATCCTATGACCACAACTTTAATTCATGATATTGACGATCAAAGTCTTGTTCTTGGCATTGTTGATTTTAGACAAATGGCTCGTGATAAAGCGTGGAAGAAACTTCCTGATTTACAAGGAAGAAGAAAAATCATATTTGAAACATTAAAAGTTTATGACAAAGCTCTTTTGGGTACCTCTAGTAGTAGAAGAAAAGAAGGTGTTCATAAGTCTTTAGAAAATAAAATTTACAGTCTCTATTCAAAAAAAACAAAGAGTTTGTCTCGTCTTTTATCAGGTAAAGTAATGCTCCATAGCCAACAAGGCTTAGCAGATGAGTTTTTAGCGGCGTCAAAAAGAGCACAAAAATATTTAAACTACATGGAAAAAGTATTTACTATTTATAATTTACCAAAAGAGTTGACTTGTATTCCTTTTGTTGAATCTATGTTTAACAATAAATCGCAATCTAAAGTCGGTGCATCTGGTCTGTGGCAGTTTATGAAAGTAACAGCTAAGCATTATATGATCGTAAATGATTTAGTTGATGAAAGAAATTCTCCTTTTAAATCGACTTGGGCTGCAGCTAAGCTGTTAGAAGAAAACTGGAAAAAACTTGGATCATGGCCACTTGCTGTCACTTCCTATAACCATGGCCTAACAGGTATATATTTTGCACAAAAATCCTTAAAGAGTAAATCGCTAGAAAAGATTATAAAAACCTATAAGAACGATGGTTTCAGATATGCAAGTAAAAATTACTTTTCAGAAGTTAAAGCAGCAAGTGAAGTTTATGAGCTGCTAATGAAAACAAAGCTTCATAAGATAAAGACAAAAAAGTATTTGCCTTTATCGATCATCTTGAATAAACCGTCTAGTCTTGAAGAAATACTTAGTGTCTTACCAATCTCAGAAGAGGTATTTAAAGAGTATAACCCTGACATACTTCCTTCTACTTTTTCTAAGAATCGTTCAAAGAGTTTTCCTATCAATTTTGAGATTTTTTATCCCCTCAAATTAAGAAAAGAAATTATTAAAGCACAAAACTCTACTTTCACTCTAAGAAAAACGAATTTTTAAAAATTGCTTTTTTTGTTTTTTAAAAAAAATATCCAACTTGTAAAAAATAATAAAGAAAAAATCAGAGCTGTTACAAGGTCAACAAAATCTTGATTAATACTGATTGAAAACCAAGACATAAGGTAAGTTATATAGCTTGAGGGTAAATTTATTTCACCAAGAACACCTTTAATATACCAATGAATATCTGTAAGGAAGCAATATCCCCAACCATAAAAATACCCGAGGATCAACCAGGAAAAAGCTGTTATATTTATTAGGATAAAGTGATACTGACGCATGTTTTTTTTTGTTAAAGCTACTAAATTAAATGTTATTACAAAAAGGTGTAACACATCCAAGAAAATGTTAAGAGCAGTATAAAAAATTTCTTGCATCTTTAAACTCGTTAGGATCTTAAAATAAGATTTACTAGTGAAATTAAATCAAATAAGTCAAGGTTTTTGTTTTTATCAAAATCTAAAAGATAAATATTTTTTTCGTCAATATTTTTAACCCCAAGGATATGATTCACGAGTAATACTATATCGTTGATATTTATTTGTTGGTCTAGGTTGACATCTCCTTTTATAAAATCATATTTTTCTTCATCAGAAAAGTTTAGAGCTATACTGTTGTTTTTTTCATTACTTTCAACTACAAACTCTTCAGGGTCAAGTGTGATTTCAATGACACCTTGACTTGTTTTTTCTTTAAAATTAAAAATGAACTCTTTTGTTTCACCTGGACCCAATCTTTCAATTTTTCTGTCTAAGTAAATAACTTTGTCTGTAAAGAAAAAATTATTGGTACTCCCAGGTTCTGTTGAACTTAAGCTAACTATTGGAGATATTTTCTTGTCGTTGTAGGAAAATTCAGCATCAGTGTTTCCGCTATTACTAGCTCTTATCTTTATGTAATCAGGGTAATTATATTTCATGTTTTTATCTGAATTCATTTCAATTTGTATGTTTGGTAGATTTCGTTCGTTTTCATACATTAGCTCTATACTTTCAATTCTTAATTCTGCAGTTTCATAGATACACTTTTCTACTTTATTGGAATTAGCTTGTGAATCAAAATTAAATGCTTTTGTGTCTAGACAGCCTTCGTTTTTATTTACTTCGATAATTTGTTGACCGATAGAATTATCTAATTGCCATAGCCCAGGTGGGAGGTCGATTGCAGCAATAGTTTGTGAAAGGTTATCAGACATGAGTGAATTCAAAATATTATCAACTGAAAAGTTTAGATTGTCAATACAACTTGAATCGTCGAGGCATTTAAATACGAAGGTCGGATTTTCTTCTATATTTTTTATAATCGCTGACAGTTCATTTTGCTCTTTTAGAGGCAATAGATCAACGGTTTTGGCTAAGCCTATGTCAAAATCAGCAAGAAAACTATAGCTGAAAGCAAAACCTTGACTTTCATCGTTTGCATCACTGGTAAATCGGATAAGCATTTTACCCGTTTGTGACTCCACATCTTGGAGGTTTCTCTTCTTTCTTGGTTTTGAGATATTATTCAAATTAGGATTTACTAAAATATTAGAACTTAAAAATAAGGATTGGTGGTTCCATGATGCTAGTTTTTCAAAGTTGGTGTTTAGGTCTTCATTGCTGAAATTTTCATTGTTACTTCTGTCTTGTGGTATAGCCCAAACCTCAACGGTATCACCTTCGCCTAGTTTTAAAAGCTTAAGACTTAAATTTATCGTTTTTTCTGAGCCTGCATCTATTAACCATTCACATTGAGAATTTTTCCAATAGTTTTGCGACAAACTTCCGTCTGTAAAGGAAAGAAAAGGAGATGTTAATATTTCTCGCCCAGAGCAGGGACGAAAATTTTGGATCGTTGAATCAACTAAAGATGAACTTAGATCCGGATCGACAAATACAAAACTACGATCATCATAAGTAATTTTATTAGGCCAACAATATTGGTTGTTGTCTTCATCATTTTCCCAGACCGTTTCTCCCTTATCAATTTCTATACACACGTAAAATTCGCTGCCAAAATCATCATCATCAAAAATAGAGTCAAGATCAATATTGAGTGAGTGAGAATCTGATTCATTTGATTTCATACTTTTTATCGTGTCAAGTTCAAGTAAGGTTAAACCTCCACTTGATAAATTAGGATATTCTGAGAGATAATATCGTAGATCACTCGATCTTGTATAAGCTCCTCCCGAGGTATCATTTTTTACACTAACATTGATTTCAAGCTCATTTGTGATTTTGTTAAATTCAAAAGAGCGACTTGATGCAATAAGATCCGTTGTTGGTTTTATGTTTTTTATAAAAGATTCAAAAAGATTATAATTTCGATCACCTGGGTTTATTTCACCCATAGCAAAGTAACCATCGCTTGTACCTTCCCACCCCCAATTCATATGAAAGGAGTATGAACCTGAGTCATTTTTATAACCATCAAGAACCCATGTATGTCCTCCGCTGAGGCTGCCTCCTGAGTAAATCAAAGGAAGATTTTTATTAAGTTGGTTAATGAGTTTTACCTCCCAAGATGAGGCCGTATCATTAACTCTCCAGTCGAGCTCAGCATTTTTATAGCCAAAGTGATCTTTTAGTGCGTTTCTAGCAGGGCCTGGTGTCGAAGAGCTTCCACCTACTCCATAATTCATTTTAACAGCTTGGCCAGCATGCCACATAAGTTGCGCTGCTTCTGAACTAGCATTATCAAAATTCATTTCAGGGTAGTTAAAATGAACGCTTGCATGGTTTGCATATAATGTCCCGCATTCGTTTGAACATGCTCCTCCCCATCCGGGTGGAGCGACACATTCAGACTGTTCAGTATTACCAAGTCCTTTTACTGGATAATTGAAATACTTCATCACTTGTGCCATTGCTGTTGATACACAGCCTGTAGGTACAATCCCAATACAATCATTATTGGTGTTTTTTTCACAGCACGCATAGTCAGGATCTAAGTCAATCTGATTGAATAGGTTTTTTTCAACGATACTGTTGTAACCAGGACCCTGTCCCCATTGTGTTTTAATGAGTCCTTCATCTTGAGCTGGGTGATATGATATGGATCTTTTAGGAGCGATGGTAGTTGTTTTTTCCCCTAAGTACTTATTCCATAAATATTTGATATTGTCAGTATTCGCTCTTTTTTTTCTTTGTGAAAAATCATGAACTTCATTTCCAATTTTTTTCAACCACATTTGAACTGGAGGAATTAAATTTTTTTGACTCCAGTTCCCTTTTCCTGAATGTGCAAGGATAGGTCGATAATTATCATCTCCTGAAACAATGACCCATCCGTCATTCTTGTTCAAGTTGAAAATGTAGTATAGGGGATTGTTTTCCTTCTTTATTGTTTTGAATAGATTAATTTTATTCTGTGATACATTGGATCTTTTTTTTGAGTTGATTTTAAAGAAATTTTTTGCAACTTCTTGTGCTTTGTTCTCATTTATAGGTTTGGCTATTAATGAAGAGTTAAAAAAACAGCTAACCAAAGTTAGAAGAAATAAAAAATTTCTATAATTCATTAATATTTTTTTTATGCATATGAAACGAAATATTTTCATTTTAAACCTCACAGTTACATTTAACTATTAGTTATCGATCGGTTTGTTCATGTTTTTCTTAAGTAAAAAAAGTAAATTTATGACAATTTTTAATTTTTTTTGTTAAACTAAAATGGTTGAAATTTTTTGATAAGAAAAGTCAATTATAACAGTCTGTTATTTTTGTATATTAAGGTTAAAATTTATGGATAACGATCCTTTTCAATCACTCGTAAAAAAATTGAAAATAAAGCCTGGGGTAAAACATATTTTTTTGTGTGCAGATCAGAGAAGAGCAAAATGCTGCTCATATGAAGATGGCATGAAATCGTGGGACTATCTTAAAAATAGGACCGCAGAGCTCGTGCGGGAAGAAAAAATTAACGTACTAAGGACAAAAGCAAATTGTTTAAGGTTTTGTTTTAAAGGTCCAATTATTGTCATTTATCCTGATGCTGTCTGGTATCATTCTTGCACACCAGTTGTTATTGAAAAAATTTTGGAAAGACACATTAAGCAAGGTAAAGTTGTAAAAGAGTATGAAATAAACTTAAGATTTTTGGGAAAGAAGTAAAAAGATTCACAAGAGAAAAATATTTTGCAACTCTAAGAGAAAAGATTTTCTCTTAGAGTCATGGGATTAAGATTCATTTAGCTTCAAGTATTATGTTTACAAGTTTAATAATATCTAGAACATCTGTTTTATCATCTTTGTTGATATCGTGTTTTTTCAACTTTTCAAAATCTTTATCGTTAGAGACTCCAAGGATGACATTAATAACTAGGATGATGTCTGTTACATTTACAAAACCATCATTGTTAACATCTCCATGTCCACTACCTTCATTTCCACTTTCATCATCTTCGTGGCAATCTAAGTACATTTCATTTCCACCGAATATAAGGTCAATTTTATATTCAGGGCTTGGATGACAGATTTCTATAGTTGATACTTTACACTCATCACCTTGAAACTTAAAACTTCCTTCTGGTATAATTGTAATTTGAGTACCGTCACCAGTTACAGTGTCAACTGCTGTGAAGTCATCTTGTGAAATAAAAAGATCATGCAGTTCCAATCGTACTTGATTATCGTGGCAATCAAAGACTGTAAAGTTTGCTCCTCCCTTGAAAGTAGCTTGGAGCTTCAAGTGTTCGAGTTTAACAGCATTACTAAAGTCAAGGGGGTCTGGTGCTATTCTTGCAAAACCTCTCTCTGGAAGATTTACTGTTTGATCAAGCACAGTATATTCTATACCGCTATCTTCTATAAATTGCTCTCCAACTCCGTACTCGGTTCCAAGAACTAAATTTTCATGATCAGGACAGATCTCTGAAGAGCACCCTTCAGGCTCTTGCTTACATTCACCTGTTTTGATATTAAGCCCATATTCGCACATACAAGATGCACTGCATCCATCACCTGGCTCTGTGTTCCCATCATCACATTGTTCATGATGTTGTGGATTATTAGGGTTAATTTTTTCTACCGCACCATTACCGCAGCAAGCAATTTTACCTTCTATAGTTTGACCGACATATATAGAGCCTTCTTCACAAACTTTAGTTTCTTCTTCACCGTTAATAAGTTCAAGCAGTTCTTCCGCATCACAGCATTCTAGATTATTGAAAACCGTTTCTTGTCCACCAAATAATATTGTTTTTAGTGTGCTAGCTTGATCATAAAAGTAGATAGTACCAGTCTCAAAATTTTGATTTGATATATCTACGTCAACAAAAATATTAGAGTTCCCTCCGCTGTTTATCCCGCTAGGTTTTTTTCCATTGTAGAATGAAGTACTTGTGTCAAGGCCAAGATTAACATTTCCTCCTTGATCAATATAGTCTAAGCTTAAACAGCTTGTTTCTTGATCTTTTACATCAAGTTCTATATTTATATTGTTTGGATACAGTCCTTCTGGACTATTGGGCGTTGCTGGCTCTATTGTAACAATACCACCACTTGTTGTTGACCCATTTTGATAACTAAATGTTCGAGTCTGATGGTTTATATTTTGGATGCTTCCACCTTCTGGTAAAGCAGTAGAAGGGTCAAGGTCATAAAGATCAAGGTTGTTTATATGTTGATAGTGCAAGGGCATATCTTCACAAACACCGTCTTCGTTTGTTGTGATCTCCTCGTCAATAAGGTCTGGGATAAGGCATAAATCCCCTATAACCCCATGTTCTCTTCCAATTGCAAGTTGTGTAATTTTGGGTTGACCTTGGGTGTTCCAAATTTTAACGAGACCTTCTTGGCTTCCCATAAATATTTCAACATCTGAGTCAATATCAGGGTGAGCATTTAATGCTGCTTCAAGTCCTTGTAAGTTTGGTGAGTAAATAGTTTGTCCATTTATTTTTATTCTAATTTCTTCAACCCCACCAATATCAAAGTATGCTCCATTGTAACCTTGGGGATTTTTAATGAGGTTTGGCTCAATAAAGTTTTCATTTTGATGTAAAGATTTTGATATAGGTCTATAACTAACATCAGGCATATCAATAGTTGTTAGACCGTTCGGGTGAAGAAAACTATGAACCTTAAATTTATAACCACTATCTAAAAATGAGTCTGGTTTATTAATTGTTCCTTGTTTTGTATCGTATTGAACTCCAACTCCAAGTGATTCCCAGTTTATTAAATCAGCTGGGCACATTAAGCTTTCAATCATTTGATTTCCATTACCACCATCATCTCCAGGGGCAACTGTTCCTTGTGACCCTGTTCCCGGTAAACCAAAATCAAAATCATCTATTGGATTAAAGTCAAATGTGTACGGGTCATAACACCAGTGGCTTGTTTTACAGTCAGAACCATTTGGATGTGTGGAAAGACTAAGTTGTTCGATTAGGTTTTCAGCTGTACCTTGCAATTCCAAAATACCGTCATGGACACTATAGTAGAATGCAATACCAGCAAGATAGTCTACGTCTTCTAGATCTTCCAGATTATCAAACATAAGTTTTTCATCATTGACAGAAAGTATTCCTCCATTATAACAAGAAGGTTCTTCAGTAAAGTCAATCAAAGCTCTTGAAACTCCGGAAAGATCAGACTCTTCATGTAAAATATCACTTGTAAGGTCAGCTTCAACTCGAATAGTGCCTTGAAGCCATAAATCATCCATAGGCCCATATGTTAGTTCATCTGTAATGCTTACCTCTCCCCCTATAGCACTTTCACTAGAAACATGATACGTAACTCCTCCAGATTCGAATTCTTCTCCTGTGAAGTAAGACTCATCAAAAGTATCATCCCAGATACTTTCAACGCTATAACCTTTTTCCCCACAAGAATTGTTTGTCTCAGTCGTTTGTTCTTCTTCTAACTTATAACACCAATTGCTAGTGGAGCATTGTGCCCCCCATAACTCAATTGAGTTTATAATTCCGTCCAAGTGGAAATAGTTATTTTCATAATCAAATCTTAGGTCAACTCCCCCAATATTAATAGATTCTGAAGGTTCTAATACGTCATAAGATCCAGGTGTCGAGTAAAAAAGATAACGACCAATTGCTGAATCAAAATGAAAAGCATGGCTTATTGATCCATTTATATTAAAATAATTCATTAAAGATCCACCAGAACACTGTCCTGGTTCTGGTATATCGATGCGCATCTCTTTAACCGCTCTATCTAAAAATATTGCACTTGAGAAATCTGTTGAGATTGACATGGCTCCCAGCATAATATCGTTTCCCGTGGGAGACGTTGCTTCAAAGGGGGTGAAATCAACAAATGCAGACCCTGATAAACTTAAGTCATTAGGGTGATGAAAAACGTTATAAAAAACCCCTCTAGACAACAAAGGTGAGGCTACTGATTCATGCTCCCCAGGGTTTCCTGGTAGGTATCTGCCGGGTGAAATTCCAAAATCATCCCAATCGGAAATAATATGATAGTTCTGGGTTTTGCAACTAATAGGCTTGGTGTCATCTGGTATGGTGATTTTTGGCGGGCCTCCTAGGTCTGGAATGAAAATATCAATTCCTATACTTGGCCAAGTTGCAAAAATTTCAATATCATCAGTTGTACTTGAGTTTGAAGAACTTGATCCACTAGAATCAGATTCTGTAGGTATAAAAATTTTTGATGTATCGAAAAGGAGTTGGTTTGATTTGATACTTGATGATAAAGAGCTTGTTTGTGTCTTGTTAGGGTCTGCTATATTTATATTTGTTGACTTGTCTTCACTTATTTTTTGAGAAGTTTCTTCTTCATGCGAGCCTTCTACAACATTACCTGTGTCCCAAATTATAATGTGAGGTCTTTTTTTTCTTTGTTCAAAGGCAAAGGTGTTGAAACTTAAGGGTAGAAATAACAAGATAAGAATAGAATGGGTTAAGATATTGTCTCGTTGTTGTTTATTATACATAGTAACCTCCCAGTCTTTTTTAAGACAGATATGCTTTTATACTAAATTTTATTTTAAAGTTATTATCGGTTTTTTTTTACAAATCTTAAGTTTTTTTAATTTTTTTTAAAAAACAAACAAAAAGAGTAATAGTATCAATTGTTTTGGTTTTGTTGAATTTTTTTGGTCGGCTGGTCATTTTTAGTTTGTTGATATCATTGGTTATTTTTTTCTAAGCTGCTTCTTTTAGAATTCTTTCAGTTTTTTTTTTTTTTTATTATGATAAGAAAAGCCTGTTGTGGATACTTTTATGAATAAGTCTAGTGGAGTGTATATTGATAAATCAGGCGAGATTTTTTGTTTACCAAATTTTATTCCACATTTTTATAAGCTTCTTTTCTCCCAATGTTTTTGCTACTAGCCTCCTATGTCACGAGTCCTTAGATGATCTTTCTGTCACTCAAAAAGTGTCTGAAGATTTTTTTAGAGACGAAAAAAGTTCTGGAATTTTTCGAACAAGAGACATCTTGGAATCATCTAGATCTGGTGCTTATGGTCAAGTATTTTTTATTGCTCGCAATGGTAACGAAGAAGACGAAGTGCAAAGGTATGCTGTAAAAAAAATAAAAGTAAATTATGATCCGAATAAGAATAAAGATGCTGATAGTGATCTAAAAATGATTTTTCGAGAGCTGACTTTCTTAAAATCATTATCTCATCCTAATCTTTTGTCCTCTCTCGACGGCTGGTTTTTCGATTCAGGAAAGAATCTTGAGGTCTATATTGTTATGGAAAAGTTATGCTCTGATTTATCTTCTTTTATGATCGACTTTCAAGATCATGTAAATTCATTATTTCAAAAAGAGACTTTGTATCAGATAGTAACGGGACTAAGGTATCTTCACTCCGCAAATATTATGCACAGAGATCTAAAACCTCAAAACATACTTCTTGACAGATTTTTAAATGTAAAAATTTGTGATTTTGGTTTAGCAAGGTGCATGACAAGAGGTTTTATTCAAAAGCCTTTGAAGCGAAAACACCAAGCTTCTGCAGAGAGAGAAGAAAGTGCTTTTTTTCATGCTAAATACACTGATTGGGTCGTTACTAGGTGGTACAGGGCGCCTGAGCTTTTTATTAGAGCAGAGGATTACGATGAGTCTGTTGATATTTGGTCTTTAGGTTGTATTTTCGCCGAGTTAATCAGGAACTATCCACTACTACCTGGAGATAGTGATCAGGAGCAGTTTGGGTTAATTCTTGCTTTGGTAGATGTGCCTAAAGGGTCTAGTGAGAAAGTTGAGCTAGGTGCATCTAAGGGCTCTTTCGAAGAAAAAGAAAAGCAAATCATAAGGCAATTTATGGATGAAATCCTTCAAGAGAAAGGCTCTAGTATTTTGCAGACTATAAAAAACGATTTTACTTCTGAAGAGTTTTCTCTTTTAGAAAATATCTTGAAATATTCACCAAAAGATAGGTTATCCTTAGATAAAATTCTTGAGCATCCTTATTTTTTTGATACAAACCAGACGGAACTAGCAGGGCTAAAACAAAAAGCATCTGCTGATCTTGTTTTTGAAAAAGATATAGACCAACCAAAAGCCTTTTTAGAACAACTTTCTACACAATTACAATGTGCTCACCAGCGATAAAAATATTTAAATTGATTGGATTAAGGTTTGCTTTTTTTTAATGGTGGCGAGAGAGAGACTTGAACTCTCGACCTCTGGGTTATGAATCCAGCGCTCTGACCAGCTGAGCTACCTCGCCATTAGTGTAGGTACTTATACGTCCTAAAGCAATCAGAAAAAAAGTCAATAGTAAAAAAATATTTATAAATTCTTTTAGTGTGTTATCTTTTCTGGCATCGAGTTTTTGTCTCTTAGCGGAGTTAATTAAGTTAAGCACAAAAAAATATATTTGATTCATGACTAGATTGGTTATGAATAATAAAGGACCTACTTATGAGTGATTTTTCTGTTATTGTTTACGCTAAAAGAACAGCTATTGGCAAATTTAATGGTTCTTTTTCGGAAGTTTCAGCTCCAATGCTTAGTGCTTCTTTGGTGAAAGACGCTCTTATGACTTCAAAACTTAAAAGCTCACTTGTCGATGAGCTTATCATGGGGCAAGTTTTAACTGCAGGCTGTGGTCAGGCGCCTGCCAGGCAAGCTGCTATATACGGAGGCTTGGACAATAGTGTGCCATGCACGACAGTTAATAAGGTCTGTGGTAGTGGTTTAAAAGCTGTTATTCTTGCCGATCAGGCTATTCGAGCGAAAGATGCTCAGGTCATTTTTGCTGGCGGTCAAGAGAATATGTCTAGATCTCCACATTTACTTCTAAACTCAAGAGCGGGTTTAGGCTTTGGTAATAAAGAACTGGTGGATCATATGCAAATTGATGGGCTTTGGGATCCTTACGAAAATGTTGGGATGGGCTATTGCGGAGAGCTTTGTGCAAAAGAGTATGATTTCACAAGAGAGCAGCAGGATGAATACACACGAATAAGCTATGAAAGAGCACAGAAATCATGGGAAAAAGAAAGATTTGTCAAGGAAGTTATACCCATTCAAGCAAAACATGGTAAAAATTACACTTTCGTAGAAAAAGATGAGGAGCCTTTTCGGGTTAAGTTTGACAAGATAGCCTCTTTGAAACCAGCTTTTAAGAAAGATGGAACAATAACTGCTGCAAATGCATCAAGTATAAGTGATGGTGCTGCTCTTTTAATGCTCATGAGTGCAAAAAAAGCAAAAGAGCTTTCTTTAAAGCCTCTTGCTAGAGTTATTGCTTCTCAGTCTTTTGCCCATGAGCCTTCATGGTTTACAACAGCGCCTGTTGAAGGTATAATTGAGTGTATAAAAAAATCGAGTTTAACTTTGAAAGATATAAGCCTCTTTGAAATCAATGAGGCTTTTTCTGTTGTGCCAATGCATGCAATAAAAGCTTTATCTCTTTCTCACAAATTTGTAAATCCTATGGGAGGAGCAATTTCTCTTGGACACCCTATAGGATGTAGTGGAGCTAGAATTCTAGTAACTCTTTTAAATGCTTTAAATCTGCAAAAAGAACGTTTTGGTTGCGCTAGTATTTGCATCGGAGGGGGTGAGTCAAATACTATGATATTAGAAAACCTAAGACTATAACGTGTAGGATTTTTTAGTCCTTAGTTTGTTTCTATTTAAGTAGCAATTTTTTCAGTTTTTTTACTTCATTACTATTTTTTTTTATCTTATTTAAATACATTTTACAGCAGGTTTTACAATTAAAATGAGGGGTTCCTGTTCCTTTGTATTCTGGATGGAAAAAGCAAAGTATTTTTCTCAAGTTAAAACCTCCTTGTTTTATCTGAATATTTTGGTTAGTTTAACATTTGTCAAATTAGAATTCAACTTTTATTTTTTTGAATTAATTATATTAGTTGTTTAGAGTTTTTCTAATTGTATTTTAATTAAAATAAAAAAGAAAGATGGAGATTATCTTTTAATGATAAATAAACCCTATAGATCTTGTATTTTGGCAGTATTTATTAATGCAAAGAAAAAGGTTCTTGTTGGGCAAAGGTCTGACTTAAAAAATTGGCAATTTCCCCAAGGGGGAGTTGATAAGGGGGAAACAGAAAAACAGGCTTTATTTAGAGAAATGAAAGAGGAAATTGGTTCAGATCAATTTTCTATTATTTCTCAAGCACCAAAACTTGTTTCTTATAAGTTCCCTTTAGATTTAAAGGCACCAATTACAAAAAGATTTATAGGGCAAGAGCAAAGGTGGTTTTTATGTCAGTTTGACAAAGGTTTTTCTTTTGATTTAAAGAAAGCAAGTTCTCCTGAGTTCACTGCTCTTGAATGGGTTGACCTTGATTTCGTTTTTAGTAATATTGTTTCCTGGAAGCAAGAAGCATATCAGCAAGGTTTAAAACTTTTGCAACTTAAGTAAGAGGTGGGAAATTTAAATGCCTAGAATATCAATTTTAAACTTCATTTTAGGTTTTTTAACAATTATACTTGCAGCGTCTTTTGGTTCTTTTTTAGCAAATTCTATAACTAAGCAAGTACTTGAAGATTCTTTAAATGATTTATCCTGGCAGTTTGTTCTACTTAAAAGTGCACACAGTCATTCAAATCTTTTTGGCTTTTTACAAATTCTTTTTGGTTTGACCTTACCTTATTCTAAGTTATCAATAAGACTTAAAGTACTTCAGACATGGGGAATATTTTCAGGTGTAATTTCAATGAGTTTAATTCTTTGTGCAAAGTCTTTTTTTCATCCAGTGAGTGTCTTTAGTGATTTCTTTTATTTTACTTCTGTAATTTTATTAAGTCTCTTTATTTTTTCCTTATGTCTACATTGTTATGGCTTATTATTAAAACTCATAAAGTAGAAACATTTTCTTTCTTACAAAATTTTTTATTACCCATATTTCAATTAAGTGCTTTGAATTAGTGGTAAATAAATGTGATTAATGTTTTTAATAAATGATAAATTTATTTAGTATTTAATATTAAAAAAACACAAACAATGAAGAACATATGTAGTAGGTTTGGGAAAGCACCTCTATTACATGTGGAAAAATTATGTTAGAGTATTCTTAGATATATTTATTTACAAAGATATTTTTTTGTTTGTTTATAAATTCTTTGTAGAAGAATTTGTCTAAGACTTAATGTTCTTTTCAATAAGATAGAAAGGATTTTGACAGAACTATTTCATTTTTCGAGGAGGAAACTACAATGTCTTTTAATAAGTATAATGATCCGTCAAAAAATAATTTTTTTCCCCAAAATAGTTCTGTGAAAGGGAGTACTTATCTTGATTTTATAAAGTCAAAAAAAGTACATCGAATGTCTGAAAAAACTTATCCATTATTTTTAACTGCAGATGAAAAAATGAAAAGAATACAAGAGATCATCAGGCAAGTCTCACATACAAATGTCCCTGTTCTTATAACAGGAGAGTCAGGTGTTGGTAAGAAGTTTATTGCTAATAAAATACATAATTATTCTTCATCAACATCAAAAAATGATTTTATAGTCGTTAATTGTGAAGGTAAATCTTCGTCTGAACTTGATGCTGATATTTTTGGTAATCAAGTAAATTATAGTCATCAAAAAGAATCAAAACAAGGGAAATTTTTTCAAGCAAATCAGGGAACATTAGTCCTTAACGAAGTTACTGAATTAAGTTTAAGTAATCAAAGTAAAATAATTAAGTTTTTGCAAGACAAGGAACTCGGTCGAATGAAAAATGAAGACGGAAGTCCTGTAAAAACAAGATTAATTGCGATAACAACAAAAGACATTATTGATGCGGTTAAAAAGGGTAAGTTTAGACAAGACTTGTACTATCGACTCTACGTTTTAAATATTGAAGTCCCTTCTTTAAGAGATAGGCCTAAAGATATCCCATTACTAACAAACTATTTTTTAGATGAGAATTCAAGCATTTTAGGTAGGAAAATTGGAATTTCTGATAATGCTTTGAATAAATTATTAAATCATAAGTGGTATGGTAATGTGGGTGAGCTGAAAGATACGATTAGGAAATCTTCAACAATCACAGATACGGGTTTAATCGAAGAAAATGATATCAAGCTAAATCAATTGATCAATTCGTCAGAAAAGCAATGGATTCGATATTTGCCTATTGGAGAGACATTAAAGTTGTTGGAGACACAGTTTATTTTGGAAACATTAAAAAGTCATAAAGGTAATAGAACACACACAGCAAAGACTTTAGGTATAAGCTTAAGAACACTTAGAAATAAAATAAATGAGTTCAATTCGATTGGTCTTGAGGTCATACCTCCCTTTTGTAATAAATAAGCTTATGATTTATTTTAATGATTTGAAAAAAAATAAACTAAAATATTTTGATTGAATTTATATAGAACTTGATTCAATGGCAAAAGCTAAACCAAGTTTAACAAAATTTACGGCATGGTCAGCCGTGTTATCTGATTGTTCTAAAGTATCTTTATGGGAGTGGATATCTTTATTATATGTAGAAAAAGTTGATTCAAAAGGATAAACTACTGGATATCCCTGTCGATACCATGAAGCATGATCTGAACATGCATACCCACATTTGTCAAAACTAATAGATAAGTCTGGAAGGTATATTTCAATTAAATCTACCAGATATCGATTTAAATCTGGGGTTGTATAATCTTCAATCAAAACAATATCAAAAGAGCTTCCTGAGAAGTTTGTCATATCAAATTGCATTACAGCTTTAATATTCTTTTTTTCTTTCTTAAAATTCTTTGCAATATTGTTTGAGCCTTTAAGTCCGACTTCTTCAGCAGCGTATGAAATGAATTTTATAGTTCTTTCTGGTTTATAACTTATTTTTTGAAGAACACGAATAATTTCAGTTATTGTTGCTATTCCTGATGCATTATCATCGGCTCCAGGGGCTTTAACCTTATTATTTGGGTTCCAGCCTGCTATTGAATCGCCATGTCCACCAATGATTATAATCTCATCAGGTTTTTTCGTTCCCTCTAATGTTAGAATTATACTAGGTTGAGTAAAACCAGAGTGATGAAAAGTTTCAGTTTTCTCTCTTTCCTTGTCTCTTATTTTATCTTGCCATTTTTGTTTGATCCACATTTGCGAGTTATAACCATGTTCAGATTTGTAGTATCTATTTTGAAAAGAAGACAATTTTTTTATATTATCAAAAATGATTCTTTCATTGATATATTTTATTGAGTTTTCAACGATGTTTGGTCTGTTTATAGCAAGATCCTTAATGTTCATCTTTTCTTGAAATTTTTTTTGATCTTCAATATTAATATGAAATAATGAATTAAACTCCTCTTCAATAAAACCACCACATCTATGAAATTTTTTGTGACTTAAACTAGAAAGTTTATTTATATTTTCTGAGTCAATATAAACGTAGTTTATACCTGATTGTTGAGTGATTGTTTGAGAAACCAAATTATTGGAATAGGCTTCATTATAGATATCTTCATCAAGAGAGATAATGATAGGTTTTGAGTATGATATTTTTGATTGAAATAAAATTATAAATAATACTAAATACCGATAAATTATACCCATTACATTCATAACGACCTTTCTCTATTGATAATTAAATTTTATATGCTTCCTCCATTCTATATAGACTATATTTTATTATACATAAAATCTTGAAAGATTGTATATTTATAAAATCTCTACATGATTTGGCGAGCTTTGTTTTGGATTTGAGGTAATGAAAAAATTACGAATTTTCGTAGGTTTTTTTTTTCTAATATCATTACATGATTGGACATTGCATACGGCTCAAGATCTTTAAGCCTATGAAAATAAATAAATAAAAAACATTGATATTTTTTTATTAAATGAATCATATGTTAACAGTTTTTGTTTATAAAAGAGGAGAAATAAATGGAGCTTAGTAATTTTCAGCAAAGTTTTAATCTGTCGGAAAAAGATGATTTTTTCTTAGACCAAAAATTAGTTGATAAAATGAGAATAATTGCTGATTATCAAAAAAATTTTTCAGGCTATACGTATGAGGTAATAGAAAAAGATTTTGTTTTTAATAATAAATTTTTATCGTTGCAGAAAAAAAATAAAATGCTTCTGGTTTTTTCGTATTTTTGTTTGAAAAAAAATACACCTGTTAGTAGAGATGATTTAGTTGAAAATATATATTTTATAAAAAATAATGTTTTTACAAGTAGAAGAAGGCTGGATTCTCTTAACCATAATATTGTAAAACTAATAAGTCGGGCAAGGAATTTAGCTTACCACGGTTTTTCAGATGACGAATCTAGATTTATTGATTGGTTTCCTTATGATCCCTTCGAGAAAAAATGGAGGTTGTTTAGAATAAAAAATGATCAATATGAAAAGTTATTTTTAACAGCATAGTTCAATTAAACGATTAAATATAACAGGGTAGGATGCATCCTTTTTGTTTTTTAAAATATTATTTATCAGATGATTTGCGATTAAGTCTTCATTTTCAGAAATTTTTTTGAATAATGCTTCAGCTGAAATTTTCCCGATCATGTGAAGATTGTTTAATTTTTTTATATTTTGATTTATGTTTCTTTTTTCAATCAAATTTGCTTCTATAAGTAAATGTAATGTTGCTGAATCTGGTTTTTGATTTGAAATATTATACTCTTTTTTTCTAAATTGCATTTTTGTTTCTGTTGGTAAAATGATTGAAGATAGTAGGTGTGTCACAACTGTTTTTACAACATAATAATATGAGAAATTCCTTGATGAGTCAATGTCTGGCTCATTATTGTAAATATTAAATATAAATGTAGATGATGCCTGAGTTAGATTTATTAAATTATATGATCTCATATAAATAAATTTATTTTGTTTGCATATATGATGGTTGTTTAGAGTATAATCTTGTTTTGCAATCAATTGTAATGTTTTTTTTTCATTTTCTGAATCTGCATCAAAAATATTTTCGTTATGAAAAATTATTTTACAATAATCTATTTTGTGTGGTTTAACCTTGTTCTTAAAGAATCTACAAAGAATAGAGACAAAATAATTAAACTGAAACTCTGGTTCGAGCTCATGTAAATCTAAAGAAGAATTATCATAATTATGATTGCTTAGTTTTAGATTTGATTTTTTCCCTTCTTGCCAAGCAATATATGAGAGCCATTTGATCCATGGGTCAGTGTTTAAAATACAATAAAAATCTTTTTTCAATTCAAGATTTTCGTTGGACGAATAATTATTTTTTGATTTTTCTACAGCATAATAATATTCAATATTTGAGATGATTCTTGTTAAGTGAATCTTTTTTTCTTTGCCCCCTGACTTGCTGTTAATACAGCTTGGGAGATGACTATCTGCTAGGTGGTGTTCGCCAATGAGGCAAAAAACTTTTTTACCATATTTTAGTGCTATATTTTTTATCCTTTTGGCTATTAGTTGGTCTCTCTCAAATAGAGATTTATTACTGTAGTTTATTGCAAAAATTGGTGTTTTATTTTTTTTAGCATACTTGAAGATATTGGAGTATCCTTCCCATGGAAAGCCCCATTTTTGATAATAGTCAACTTTTTTTATGAATTCTTGTTCACTAATTTTATTCTCAAGGTACTCATCAATGTATTCTTGATCAGAAGTATTTAATGCTTCAAGAGCAATTGATACTTCTTTACAATCTTGTTTTTTTGCATAAGTTTCTATAATTTTTATGAAATTTACTTGATATTTTGTAAGTGTATGAAAGTCACCAAAAAGACAAACATCACTTTTGTCAAGACTTTCTAATATTTTTTTTTCTTTTACAACACAGTAGTTTTGAGGCAGACAGTTGTGAAATGATTTTGAATAATTTGAAATAGTTGTGATCTTTTCACCCATTAAGTTTTTTGCTTTTTCTGAAAAATGATTATATAAATAATTTTGAAGCTCGAAAATACTCGTTGTTTTTTGTGATTTTTTCATAGTAGTTCTCTCTGTTTTTTATTTTATACTACCATATTATTTTTTTTTTTGATGCGAAGAGAACTAGGAATATATTGACTAGGTTTGCTGAATTTTTTACTTATGATATTTTTTTGACAAGGAAAGAGCCTTGTGGAGAAGGTCTTTCAGTTTTTTGATTTGAGTTAATAAATGAGCATCGTAAACCTTCTAGATTTATTCCGAGTGAAGATATATTAATTTTTTTGAAAATATCTTTACAAACTTTTTGATTCAGAAGAGGTGATCGTCCTTCATCGTCTCTTATTTTTATAGTTAAACCTATACCCTTATTAACAAAAATTGAAGCAACATAAGCTAGATCATATTTGCCTATTGTCTCTTGAATATTTGTGTGGAATTTTTCTTTAGTTAAAATACTTTTCTGAAGTAAGTTTAAATTTTCAGATTCATTGTATAAATATAGTTTTGTATTGCTCATGATTTTTCTAGCAATATCTACTTGTAAGTATGCTTGCATAAGATTCGATGATTTTGCACTTTTTGATGATTCTTTTAACCAATCTTTATAATTTTTTCCATCGTGTGTCCATTGCGATGTGTGGAAAGAACCGATGTAATAATTTTCATCTTTAGTAACAATAGAAAAGAAGACTCGACTCAACTCTTTTTGACCCATGACTTGAAGCCAGACAAATATTTGTTTTTTATATCCATAGTGAGGCCAAATAGAAATATTTCCAGTGTTACACGGGATCTTCTGAGTGTTCTTTCCTGTATTTACCAACCAAGCATCAAAAAGTGAAATATTTAACGGTCCCGTGTTTTTTGTTTCTAAGGATCTAATGATGTGTTTTATGTCTTGGTCTGTAATTCCTAGTCTTGGGTGGAAAAGATTTTTTATTGATAGTCTATCGGGTTTTTTCATGAAGCTTATCAACTGATTAACTATTAAGCTTACATCTTTATTAATGATTGTTTTATCGTTCTTGTAGTATGGATGATCTTTGTACGTAGAGCAAGATTGAGAAGATTCTTTTTTTGTCGTGAAGTTATTTAAAAGTTTTATTTCTTTGCCCTTGTTTCGTATTTTTTTTGCCCAACAAGCATGTGAAGTGAAAAGAAATAAGAAAGGTATGATATTAAGCAAGATAAGTAATTTCTTAGTTTTACTTTTTACACGTTGAGCACGATTTTTCTTGTTTTTCATAGTCTTTTAACTCCCAAGTTCCAAATTCAGAGTTAATTAAATCTATAGCTTCGGATAAGTATTCAACTTCTACTGACATTAACTCTTTCAAAAGATCCATTTCAATACAATAGACATTGTAATAGTATCTTTCTTCATTTGGAGAATAAACTAGACTAATTCCTGCTTGGCGTGTATTATGTCGCAAGTATGAATTAATGTAGTTATCTTCTGTGATAAGTTTAGTCTTTTCTTTGTTCATAGTTTCTTATTCTCATTATAAATATAAATTTGTTTATCTTTCAATGGAAGAATTCCTTTGATAAGATCTTCTATAGTTCTAGGATAAATTTTACGTTCACATTGAAAGACTCTTTTAGCCAGTGATTCAGGACAATCATCAGGTTTAACAGGACAAGTTATCTGTGAAATGATGCGTCCATCGTCATATTTTTCATTTACATAGTGGATACTTGCACCTGTTACAGAGTCTTTTGCAGTAATAACACTCTTGTGGACATTCAAGCCAAACATATTTTTTCCACCAAATTTTGGTAATAGTGATGGGTGAATATTTATAATTCGCGAGCTCAGATATTCCAGCCCTGAAAAAATTGTCGGCATGGGTTTAATGAATCCAGCAAGTACTAACCACTGTGGTTTTAGCCTTTTAAGCCACAAAAGTAAATTAGGCGAAGCGGTTGTTGATTTAGAGTTAAACGAGTCAATAAAAAGGGGTAAGTTATACTTTTCTGCTATTTGATTAGCCTTTGCTGCTTTATTTGAAGAAATGACACCAGAAACTCTGTATAGAAGGCTTTTTTTCTCTATCAGGTAGCTTAAGGAGCGTCCAGTTCCAGATGCTGCAACAACAATACCGGCTTGAGTCATTATTTAGCTCCTAAAATCACTAAAAGAGTATTTTCATCATACCTAAAGAAGAACTTACGATAGAGCATCATTCGATTTTTTAAATTCATTGGTAACCTTTTATTTGTCGACTTTTCAATCAGTCTATTTATTCATGTTCAAAATTAAAGTGAGTTTGTTTTTTTGATTGAAGACCGTGCCAAAACTGTGTAGAGGAGACTTTCTTTTTGCCCTCTGGCTTTAGCGCTATTATTCTAATGAACCCGTTTTTAGTTTCAACAAGTAGATTTTTTGTTTTTACCATAAAATGGAGTGAGCCCGGGCCTCTTTTTTCAATGTTGTTAGTTTCTAGTTCTTCAATTTTAACTTCTTCTAAAATAATTCGTTTTTTATTAAAAAAAGTATAGCTTCCAGGCCACGGTTTAAGGGCTCTATACTGATTATAAATTTTTGTATTTTCTTGGTTCCAGTTAACTACACCTTTATTTTTTACGATTTTATGACAAAAGGTTACGTCTTTAATTTCTTGAGGTATACCTTTAAAATTGTTATCTCTACTTAATGTGTTGAGAGCATCTTCAAGCATAGGTGATGATGTTCTAAATAATCGAGCCAAAAGATCTTCAGAACATTCATTATTTTCAATAGGAAACTTCTTTTGTATAATTATATTACCAGCATCAAGTTCAAATACTGTAAATAAAATAGTGATACCCGTTGTTTTTTCACCATCAAAAAGAGCACTTTGGACTGGAGTTGCTCCGCGGTATTTAGGTAAAAGCGATGGGTGAATGTTTATAGTTGCCCGTGTTGGAATTTGAAGAAGATTTTTCGAAAGAATTTTCCCATAAGCAGCTGTGATGCAGATATCTGGTTTAAGTTCTCTTAGTTCTTTTAGGAAAAATTCGTCTGATGTTTTTTCAGGTTGTAAGACCTTTATTTTTTTTGCTTTTGCGTAAAGGGCCACAGGAGGGTCAACAAGTGTTTTACTTCTACCTTTTGATTTTGCTGGTTGGCTAATAACAGCCACAGTTTGGTAACTTTTCAAGTCTAGTAAGTTCTCTAAAATGGGTACAACACATTGAGGTGAACCCAGAAAAATAATACGCATTTTATTTTTACCTAACTAACTTTATTTTATGTTGAGAAAAGGTCATATATGATGATTGGGACAAAATAGCTGAATTTTTAAAAAACAATGATTCCGATAAAATTCAATCATATATTGAAATTTGGAGTATAAAGACCCCTGCCGCATTTGCCATAAATTATATACAATAACAAGTTTTATGCTAGGGTTTATCGTTGATTTTTGTCTATAGAAGGTGGATTTTCTTGCCGCAAAAGTTAAAAAATCATCTGTTTCAAGAGTTTAGCTGAGAGCTTTGCAAAAGTCTTCTATTTCCATTAAACCTGAGAACTAGGGGTTTTGTGTAAAATGGCATGATTTTTGCCCCTGTATATTTTTTGATATGAAATTTAGGATAATTTTTATGAATCATAAATTTATACTTGCTATCGATCAGGGGACATCAGGTACAACATCCGTAGTTTTTCTTTTAGATGAAAAGGAACAGCTTAGTGTTCTTGGTCGATCAACTATTCCTTTCGAGCAGCATTATCCAGCAGAAGGTTGGGTTGAACACGATTTAAACGAGATATGGCGATCTGTAGAACAGTCGGTGGAACAGGCCTGCTTAGAAGCAGCCTCTAAACCTTTTGGTTTCGCTAAAAAAAAGATTATTTCTATAGGAATAACGAATCAAAGAGAAACTTTGTGTGTTTACGATCGTGAGTCAACGCAGCCTGCATGTAAAGCTATTGTGTGGCAATGTAAGAGAAGTTTAGCTGTTTGTCAAAAGTTGAAAAGTCGTGTTGGTGAGAATGAATTTAGTCGTCGAACAGGTTTAGTTCTTGATCCTTACTTTACGGGTAGTAAAATTCGTTGGCTCATAGAAAATAATGAACCTGTTAGGCTAGGCCTTGAGAAAGGAAAACTTGTTTGCGGTACAATAGACTCCTTTCTTGTCAGTCGTTTGACTTCGGGGAGGTCATTCGTCACAGAAGCAAGTAATGCCTCAAGAACTTTATTGTTTAATATTGAAACAATGTCTTGGGATCCATTCTTACTTAAGCATATGAAAGTTCCCAGTGAATCTGTTTTACCTGAAATAAAAAATTCAGCTGATGAGTTTGGATATACAAATGGCCTCACCTTTCTACCGGATGCGATTCCAATTTGTGGAATTTTAGGTGATCAGCAAGCAGCGCTGGCTGGACAAGGGGGGTTCTCGGAGCTTTCAGCAAAATGCACTTATGGTACCGGCGCTTTTTTGTTGGTAAACACAGGGGGGAAGATTAAGCGTTCAAGGCACGGTTTGCTGTCTACGGTTGCCTGGTCTTTAAAAGGTAATGTTTCATACGCTCTTGAGGGAGCATCATTTATCGCTGGAGCCGCTGTTCAATTTTTGAGGGATAATTTAAAGATTATTTCTTCACATAAGGATCTTTTACGAGCAGAAAATTTCCAAGCAGCTCCAGAAATTTACTTTGTTCCAGCTCTTTCAGGTCTTGGAGCTCCGTGGTGGAACCCTTCAGCTCAAGGAGCATTTTTAGGTCTTACTCGAGCAACAAAGCAAGAGCAAGTTTTACGGGCAGCACTTGAGGGTATTGCCTTTCAGGTAAACGACCTTCTTCTTGCTTTTAAAGAAGATTTAGGTCGAAGTTTATCAGATCTCAGAGTTGATGGTGGAGCTGCATCAAATGATCTTCTTCTTACCATACAAGCTAATTTGAGCAGTATAAATATTCAAAGATCCTTCGATTTAGAGTCAACAGCTCGCGGAGCAGCAAAAATGGCTGTTCTAGGTTCTCAAGTTATATCCTCAGAAAGGGTTCTATCACCAGAGTCTTCTGCTAAAATCTTTACGGCAACAAAGGGATTGAGAGCACAAAGACTTAGGGAAGACCAGTACGCTGGATGGATCAAAGCAGTTAGAGCTATCGAGTTATTTGCTTCTAGTAAAGTGGATTAAGGTGCTCTTGCTAAAATAATACGTCTAATATAAATTTATTTTTGTCTTGATTTGGCGGTTTTGTTTTTGACTTTTACTCAAAGTTACTTGGTATGAAAAAATTTTGCCGAATAGTTTTAATTTTACTTTTTTTCTTTAGTTTGTCTGCTAGAAGTGATGCAGAGTCAGTATTTCCAAGTCTGTTCAACTCACATTTACCAGAAAGTGGGCGGGTCGAGCTTTCACTTTTTGGAATTTCATCATATACCATATTCTCAAATTTTCTAATTGGAGGAAACCTTCTTTTATATTCTGCAAATGCTCCAAATTTTTATTTGAAACATAAAATGTTTGACTTTGAAAATAACATAACAAGTTTTTCATCTTTGGTGCTTTTTACTGAATTTGATTCAGGTAAGAAAAATCACAATTACTTAGATCTTTTTCATCATTCTATTTTACATACCCTGGAAATGAATAATTGTTTTTATTTAACACTTGGGGGAAACTATACAAAAGTATCTAAGTTATATTCAGATGACAAAAGTCTGTATATTGACGAAACGTTATCACTACAGTTTTCTGCTGAAGCAAGATTAGGAGAGAAAATGTTTTTTCTGATTTCAACTTATATACCCTTTTGGTCTTGGTCTAATATCAATAGTTCTGATTATGATCTTTATGAAGAAATATTTTATTACAGATTCGAACTTTTAAAAAAATCTTATGATGATCATTTTTTTTTAAGTTTGCGAAAAAAATGGTCTAGGCTCTCGGCTGAACTTGGTTTTTTTTCCTTTGCTGCTAGCCAAAGCCCTTTCTTGAATTTAACATGGTCCTTTTAATGCTGATGAAAAAAAAAAGAAATATAATTTTTATTTTATCATTTCTCTTTATTATTTTTTGTGGTCAAGATGTAATTAAGTCACCTGTTAAAGTTGAAATTGTAGCCTTAGAAAAAGGAATATACAAAAGAAAGACAGTCGAACTAGAGACTGTAATAGATTTGACTAAGGCTAAAGGAAAATATTTCTTTTTCCTTGGAGCAGCAAAGATTAATGCAGAATACGAATATGATGAAGTTTCCTTTGTTCCGAATTTAGATGAAATATATTTTGATAAAGGAAAGTCCTTTCGTTTAAATATAAAGAAAGCAGGCGATATTTACCTTGCGAATAACTTTGAAACTATGTGTGTCTTAACGATGTTCTATAATTTAGAAAATATTCTTTCCTATTGGCAAAAAAATACAAATTATATAGCTGATGAGAATCAACCGATTCGAATTGTTTATGATCCAATTTTTGTTAGTAAAGATAGTGAAAAAGAATTATTTCTTCAGTTGAAGTTAAATGCAGTCTACTTAACAGGTTACAACAATCTCTGGTTTTTTAAAACTTCTAGTATTGAGGAAATTCCTTTGAAGATGAACTTATCTGTTTTAGCTCATGAGTTTATGCATGTTGTTTTCGATAAGAATTTTTCAAAGGGTGATCTTTCTTTCTATGAAACTCAAGAGAAAAAAAATACATATAGACTTAACGCAATCAATGAAGGTTTAGCAGACCATTCAGCTTGGGCTATCAGTCAAGATCTGTCTGGCTATTCTTCTTCTCTTGGTGACTTTGATGAACGTGAATTACCTGCAAAGTTTACAAATAAGGATCTAAAATCAAGTTTCAATCATGCTGGGTGTAAAGGTGGTTTTTATTGTGAAGGAAGTGTTGTCGCTAGTTTCCTCTTGGACTTGACTCTTGAACATTCCATCTCGCAAGAAACCGTTAGCTCCTGGGTTTTTGAAGCAATATTGAATTTAAGAGAAGATTGGCAAGCTACAAAAGATGTTGGTTCTTTCGATTTTTATTATCTTCTAAAAAGAATTAACGATCAAGCTGGACCGGAAAACAAAGCAAAAGTTTGTCAGTCTTTTCGAAAATGGTTTGATGATACTATAAACATAAAAAAAGCGGAAGAATATTGTTTGTAAAAATAGTTATAACCATAATTCTTATTTTTAGTTCAAGTCGGTGTTTTGGTCGACCAATTCAAGGTCAGCAGTGTCGAAACTTTAATTTTTCAGTTCTAGAAATGATGGAAGATCGGTCTGATAGAACAATTAAAAAGAGGAACGGATACTCACTAGGTGTTCTTTTTAAACCTCATGATTCTTTTCATATGCGATTTAACCTAGTATTTTCTCCAGATAATATTAAAAAGCCTAGTTCTGTTGATATAAAGGATGATTATTATGCGTTTCAATCTCTAATTAGATTCAATAAAAATTTTCTTTTCCGTTTTTTTGTTGAATCAGGTCTGTCGTTTATTATTCTTGAAGTTCAGTCATCGATTTTAAATGATAACAAAATACACTATTCAAACTATTATAGTTGGTCAAACAGAATAGGGTTCGATTATTCTATAAATGACTCATTTGAAGTAGCCGTTTTCTTCGGTTCCGACTTGTCTTTTCTTGATTATAAAATATTATCATTAAGGGGAATAGGTTTAAACTACAATTTTTAGAGTAGACGCCGCTTTTTAAGAGAACTTATTGTCTTCTTTTTTCTTAAGCTACAAGACTAATTAATAACAATAATTATATTTCAAGTGAAGCTAAGTATGGATCATTACTTGATAGAATTATTTTTCTTAGTAGAGTTTTAAATTGAAAAAAAGTGTTCACTACTTTATTTTACCCTCCAACAAATAATAGAGGCGAGTTTCATTGAAAGAGGTTTCGTCTTATTACTTTGATCAATAAGTTCACGTTACCAAAGAAAAAAAAGGTTTATTATGGATATTAGTCAGTTGAAGATGCAAGAAAAAAATTTAGAAGAAAAAATGAGCAAAATATGGAGGTTACTTTGACACTGAGGCACTCCGAAAAGATTTGGCTGAGTTTGACGACCAAATCAATAACGACCCACATTTCTGGGATGATCCTCAAAGATCCAGCCAAATTTTAAAAAAAAAGAAAGAATTATCGGACAAGATAAAAAAAATTCATGGAATCCGAACTCTTGGCGAGGATCTAAAAGCAGCTCTAGAGCTTGCAAGTGAGAGTCAAGATTTTTTTAATGAGGCTGAAGCTCTTCTTATCCAACTTAGCACTTGTTTAAAAGACTTTGAAATAGAGCTGACATTACAAGGCAAGTTTGATAATCAAGACGCTCTTTTGACTATTAATGCAGGGTCTGGCGGAACAGAATCATGTGATTGGGCTGCTATGTTGCTGCGCATGTACACTCGTTTTTGTGAGCAAAAAGGCTGGTCAGTCGAGCTACATGATGTGCAAAGTGGTGATGAAGCCGGGATAAAAAGTGTGACTCTAGAGGTCCAAGGACCTTTTGCTTTTGGTTTACTTAAGGGAGAAATTGGGGTCCATCGACTTGTTCGAATCAGTCCATTTGATTCCAATTCACGTCGCCACACAAGTTTTGCATCAGTTTTTATTGCGCCTGTGGTTGACGATACCATAGAAATCCACATTGCTCCAAATGACTTGAGGGTGGACACCTATCGAGCAAGTGGGGCTGGAGGTCAGCATGTAAATAGAACTGATAGTGCAGTTCGACTGACTCACTTACCAACGGGCATAGTCACTCAGTGTCAAAGTCAGCGATCTCAGCACCAGAATAAAGAAACAGCAATGAAAATTTTACGTAGCAAGCTTTATGAACTCCAGCTTGAGGAAAGAAAAAAAGAACAAAAGAGTACGGAAGCTTCAAAAGCAGAAATAGGATTTGGAAGTCAGATTCGTAGTTATGTGTTACACCCTTATAAAATGGTTAAAGATCACAGGACAGAACACGAATCTAGGGATCCATCTTCTGTTTTAGATGGAGAACTTAACTCATTTATTTATGGATTTCTTGAAAAACAATTGAGAAAGACCTAAATTGTGATGGTATTTGTGTATGATCTTTTTTTTCTTGTAGCCTGCTCCGCGTTAAAGCCTATTAACTTTGATTTATAGGAATCCTGGGCATTTTCAACATATTTTCATAAAGCTTGGTTCCATATATTAAGCTCATCCTGACTTTTGTGCTATAGTCTTAAATATACAATCAAATTTAATTGACCAGTCTCTATTATCAATAAAGGGGATGCTTATGGATTCAGAAAAGCTTTTTGATCTCATTTGTCAGGATAATTTTCAAAAAGATTATCAGACTGTGAATTGGACAGGATCCTTTTCAGAGTATTTAGCTCTGGTTGCTGATAAGCCTCAAGTTGCTCGAACAGCTTTTCAAAGACTCTATGATATGATTGCTTCTTATGGTTTTCATACATACAAAGAGTATAAAAAAGAGATTGTTCATTGGAACTTCTTTGATGATCCTATTGATAATGGACTAGATGGTGTTTTTGGCCTAGATATTCATCTAATGAAGTTGGTCAATGTTATAAAAGCTGGTGCCTTGGAATATGGTCCAGAAAAAAGAGTTCTTTTACTTCATGGGCCTGTTGGGTCGTCAAAGTCAACTATTGTCAGAATGATGAAAAAAGGTTTAGAGCATTATTCTCATCGTCCAGAAGGCGCTCTTTATTCTTATACTTGGACAAATCTTGGTGAAATTCTCAAGATGGAAGATACAATGAGCTGTCCTGTTCATGAAGACCCCCTTCACTTGATTCCTGTCGATAGAAGGGCTGTTTTCCTTGAAAAGCTTAATCATAAAAAAAGTAAAGAAGCACACGTTCGCATTAAAGGTGAACTTTGCCCTGTTTGTCGTTTTATTTATCGTAAGCTTCTAGAACATTATAAAGGTTCATGGAAA
>PASJ01000012.1 GCA_002711925.1 Pseudobdellovibrionaceae bacterium
ATAGCTATGATAGCTATGATGATACCGGTAGTGACAAAGACGAAGAAGAAACAGATACTGATCTAAATGATCCAAATATTTTAAGCTCATATTTTGATACGGACTGCATCGATCCCAACAATTGGGGAACACAATTATGTTCTAACATTTGTGATGATCCAAATGCATTTGATGATCTAAATGTTTATGCTGACACTTGCGAAAATGATTCTACTACAGCAAAAAGATCTTCAGGAAATTTCCTTAAAAGAGGCTCTATGGGGCTTATGATAGGTGGGGGTTTAATGGCTCTTTATAATATCAAACAAATAGTCTCCAGAATTGATACCTATAACAAGGCCCTTGAAAATGGACAAAAAAAATATCTTGCAGAAGTATCTGCCGCTCAAGCCATAAATGAAAAAAAACTTAAAGGACCTTCTGAATTTCAACCTATTAAAATAAATGCCCAAGAAATTGTAAGAAAAAATAATGAAAAAATAAAAATTGATATGGAACTTTACAAGAATTTAAACGCCTTTCAAAGAAACAGTGTCAATGATCAGCTAAAAAACCTAGCAATTGAAGGTGTGAATTTTGATGAATTAGTTGAGGAAAATATTGGTAAGTATGAAGATGTCGAAGTATTCGAGAATGCTAAGAATAAGAACGTTCCAGAACTTAAGATAAAAAAAACTACCTTTGATCCAAGAACTTGGTTCACAAAAAATTCTTTTGCTGTAAAAAATGTATCTGTACCACCTACGAGGAGTTTTTTTTCTTCAAGTAAGTCTTCTTCTTTCTTGAATCCAGATCAAGTCAAAACGAATACAAGTAACAAAAGACTTGACTTTGAAGATGTAAATACAAAGCAAAGGGGAGGATATGCTGGTTTAGCCATAGGTGGTGCAATGATACTTTTGGGAGCTTCTGCACAATTAGGTATTTATCTTACCTCTGAAGAAAAAATCGAGCATGAAAAAACTACAGCAATAAAAAAAACTCTCAATCAGTTTTATCTGAAATCTACTCCATATAAGCAGCTTATAAGCTGTTACAGCAAAAATTTGGCTGACCTTTTTTACAATAAAGAACGAAATTTTCAAGATTCAAAGTATCTTGATGATAATGGTAATATTTTAAGTGAGCTTTTTGTTTGGTCTCAAGATGAAAAAGATTTTGAAGACTGTGTCACAGAATACATGAGTACAAGAGAATGCCAAATGTGTCTTTCCTCAAGCTTTAATCTTAGTCCAGTTTGTCTTGAAGAGGATTTCATCACATCATGTGATGAGATACTAGGAAACTAGTCACATTTTAATCTTTATTGTAAGGACAATGCTTACAATTATTTTTACAACAATATCCTCTTTTTCGTAGATACTTAGCTGTAAAAACTAATAAACCATCCTCATTGAAGTAGTAATCTGAACCTTCTTCCATACTAACTGTCAAGCCTTTCACTATTAAAAAAAGTTAACATTCCTCCTTCGACCTTAAACTCAATTTGAATAGGACGACAACAAACTTCGCAGTCTTCTATATACTCTTGCCCCCCTGAATATGTTTCAATTAAAACTGATATCTGACTTCCACAGTAGGGACAATAAAAAAACTTTTCAAGCTCATGCTCCAACTTATAATCCTTTTAAAACATACATAAAAATTAAGTCTGAGAAATTTTCCTTATTTTGCCCAATCTAACACAACCTTTCCAGCTTGACCAGATTGTAGTAGCTGAAAGGCCTTTTCATACTCATCAAAAGAAAACTCGTGAGTTATAACACTGCTAATATCAAGGCCCGAAGACAGTAAACTTGACATCTTATACCACGTATCATACATTTGACGACCATAAATACCTTTGACTTCAATTCCTTTTGACACCAAAAGATTCCAGTCAACGGTTACTTTGCTTGGAAAAATCCCTAAACTAGCTATTTTCCCTCCATGAATCAAAGAAGACAATATATTTTCGAAAGCTCCTTCATGCCCTGACATTTCAAAAGCCACGTCAAAACCTTCTTTCATCTCGAGGTCTTGCATGGTGTCAGACAGACTACTTTGGTTTATATTAACAGCTTTACTTGCCCCGAGCTTTCGAGCAATTTCTAAACGGTAATCATTCACATCACTGATCACAATATGACGAGCTCCAATATGGCGACAAAGAGAAACAGCCATGAGTCCAATGGGACCGGCTCCTGTGATCAAAACATCCTCTCCCGTAACATCAAACGCTAAGACTGTGTGTACAGCATTGCCGAAAGGATCAAAAATAGCTGCAACCTGATCCTTAACAGAATTTTCAATTTTAAAAGCATTACTTGCAGGAAACGCTATATACTCAGCAAATGCTCCATTGGTATGAATTCCAATCCCCTTATACTGGATACACAAGTGTTTTCTTCCTGCTCGACAATTACGACAGCGTCCACAAACTAAATGCCCTTCGCCTGAAACTCTATCACCTGGCTTATAATCTTCAACTTCAAGTCCAACTTGTTCTACAACACCAACAAATTCATGACCAAGAGTCGTTGGGGGTTTCACGTTTTTTTGGCTCCAACTGTCCCAGTTGTAAATGTGAAGATCCGTCCCACAAATTGCAGTTTTTGTGATTTTAATAAGAAGATCCCTTGGACCAATTTCGGGTACAGCAACACTCATAAGCTCAAGCCCTTTTGCTGCATGACTTTTAACTAAAGCTGGCATGGATTTCATCAAGAAGACATCTCCCCTTCCTAAATATTCATAAATAAATGCTTTGTTTTGGATGTTTTTACTTTATGATATTTAAACGTTTTGCAACTTTTTGCAAAGCAAGAAGCGCTTGATCAAGATCTTCTTGGCTGTGATCGGCTGAAATTTGTATTCGAATCCGCGCCTTGTCTTTTGGTACAACTGGATAAGAGAAACTGACGACGTAAAGTCCTTCTTCTAAAAGCTGCTCAGAAAATCTTTGTGCTAAAACAGCATCATAAACCATGATAGGAACGATCGGATGTTGACCATCTAGGATGTCAAAGCCTAATGATCTAAGCTGACTGCGAAATTGTTTTGTTTGCGACATCAACTTATTTTTGTAGCTGTTATCGTCTTGAATAAGTTCTATGGCTTTTAAACTTGTGTGAGCAATCACAGGAGCTAGAGTATTAGAGAAAAGATATGGGCGCGACCTTTGTCTTAAGTAGCTAATGATTTCTTTTTTCCCGGAGGTATACCCTCCTGAAGCCCCCCCAAGAGCTTTACCAAGAGTTCCTGTCAAAATATCAATCTTCCCAAGAACTCCAGCTTGCTCATGGGTTCCCTTTCCTGTTTCACCGAGAAAACCAACAGCATGGGAATCGTCCACCATCAGTAAACATCCATACTTTTCCTTTAGGGCAACAAGGTCTTTAAGTTTTGCGATGTAGCCATCCATAGAAAAAACTCCATCGGTGCAGATCAGTTTATGGCGAAAGTTTTGGTTTTCCCTTAATTTATCTTCAAGGTCGTTCATATCGTTATTTCGGTAACGAAACCGTGCAGCTTTCGACAAACGTACTCCATCAATAATACTTGCATGATTTAATTCATCACTGAAAATAGCATCTTCACCACTAAGTATCGTTTCAAATAAACCTGCATTAGCATCAAAGCAAGAACTGTAAAGGATAGTTTCTTCCATTTTAAGAAATTTTGTTAGAGCATCTTCAAGCTTTTTGTGAACGGACTGGGTACCACAGATAAAACGTACCGAAGCCATACCGTAGCCATACAAATCAAGAGCCTTTTTAGCCTCTTCAATCAGCTTTGGATGATTCGCTAAGCCCAAATAGTTATTGGCACAAAAATTGACAACTTTTTTACCATCTGCTTGAATCAGTGATTGTTGTGGACTTTCAAGAATACGCTCACTTTTAAACAGACCAAGTGAATGAAGACTTTTGAGTTGTTCACTTAAAGAATCTGTTAAAGACTGTGTCATGAAAACTCCTTGTGGGGTCGATTTTTAACTGGAATATTTTTTTCCTGACAAAATTTATAATTTTTGTTATCTTCACATTTTACGAATCAACTATCAAGTATGAGAGTCCTTTTTGCTAAATTTTTTGAATTTATCAGAAAAATATCCGAAAAATACTTTAGTACAAAAAAATGGGCAAAAGAGCAGAAATAATGATATCTTTCAAACTAAAATTTTTATTTTTTGTCGTTTTCCTAAGTTGCGATCTCACCTTACTTGCAAGTTCTTTAAAAGAAAACGTTTTTGCTAATAGACTAAATACTTTAGAACACGATCCAAGGATCTTAACGAGAAATCTATTATCTTTTGATCAAGACTCTTCACTCAAAAAAGACCAAGAAGAAGACACTGTTTGGATCAAAACATCTTGTGGAATGACATGCGACCGCTTTCTAAAGTACATAACAGATGGTAAGAAATTTTTATTTGGACCAGAAAGCATAAATTTTTCATTTCAAGGTCAACATGAAGTTGATAATGCACTTCATTTTTTTTACCAAGAGAAAAATGCTCTACTTATCCTCTACCTTTCTCATGCGAGTTGGGAAGGTGATAATCATCTTGTTACTCTTGCTAAAGCTGAAGATAAATTTTATCTGATCCAAAGTTGGTACAAGCATTACAGTTCAAAAATGTTTTATCGTTACTCAACCCAGTTTAAAAAAAAGAATACGTTTGAAATTACAGAAACAAGTTTTTTTCTTTTTAAAATGAATCTTATCTACCTTTTGAACGGTAAAACTTGGGGCTCAATTGAACAAACCAGTTTTAAAAAACTTTTTGAACTAAAAGAAAAAAAATTTCTCCCCTCAATCATTAAGAACCAAACGAAAAGACCGGTTCTTATGTGTGAAGCTGAATTGATCAGGTTCTGAAAAAAAGCTTTCTTACCCCATAGACAAAAGAGGTTTTTTTATGTTATACTTTTAGCCCTAAATGCTAACAAAGCTTTCACAATCTCGTGTGAAAGATTTTTTTCTTAAATGCTAGAAGGTAAATTCCCCTTATTTTTTAAATTAATCAATATAATCGATTTTTTACGGAGGCAAAATGACAACAAGAGATGCAAGAATTCCTGTCACTGTACTTTCAGGTTTTCTTGGTGCAGGTAAAACAAGCTTACTAAAAAATATTTTGATGAATAGAAAAGGGCTCAAAGTTGCACTTATCGTAAATGACATGAGTGAAATCAATATCGATGCAAAAGACATAACATCATCAAACATCGAAATATCAAGAAAAGAAGAAAAATTAGTTGAAATGTCAAATGGTTGTATTTGCTGTACTTTGAGAGAAGACCTACTCAGTGAGGTTCAAAGAATCGCCGATGAAAAAAAATATGATTATCTTCTCATTGAATCTACCGGTATTTCGGAACCTTTACCGGTTGCAGAAACCTTCTTTTTTGAAGATGATTCAAGAAAAAAGCTAAATAATATTGCACGTCTTGATACTTTAGTCACAGTCGTTGACGCAAAAAACTTTATGACTGAAATTGATGAAGCAGACTACCTGAGTGATAGAAACCTTGAAGTCGACGAGGAAGACTTAAGAACGATTTCCGATTTACTGATTGAGCAAGTAGAAGTCGCTAATGTTTTGGTAGTAAATAAAACAGATTTAATACCTTCCGAAGACCTTACTAAGCTAGAGTTAATATTAAATAAAATAAACCCTTCGGCAAAACTTATTACGGCCAAATTCGGTAATGTCGATTCTGATTTAATACTTAATACAAATATGTTTGATCTTGATAAAATTCAAGATCACTCCCAATGGATGAAAAATCCTTTTGATTCGAAAGAATCAGAAACAGAAGAATTTGGAATCTCAAGCTTCGTCTATAAGAATAGGTATCCTTTTCACCCTGATCGTTTTTGGGATCTGATATCAAGACGGTGGAAAGGTGTTATACGGTCCAAAGGGCGTTTTTGGATTGCCACAAGACCGGAATCTATAGGTGTCTGGTCTCAAGCTGGTGGAGCATGCTCCGCTCACTTTGAAGGTAAATGGTTCGCTTGTATACCAGAGGATCAGTGGATCTTTGAAAACGATAAAGAAAAGAAAGATTTTGAAAGTGAGTGGCATGAAAGATTTGGTGACCGGAAACAAGAAATTGTACTAATTGGACAAGATATGAATAAAGAGCAAGCAACTTTAGAGCTAAATAACTGTCTTCTAACGGAAGAAGAGCTTCAAAAAGGCCTAGAATATTGGCAAAATACCAAAGATAATTTCAGCGACGAAGTAGAAACCTTTGAGTCTGAGGTTTTAAGCAATTAAAATAAATTATCTTTTTTTATTTATATCGTTAAATCGACCTTGGTCACCCATTCCATCGTAATCAATAAAATCTTGGGAATAACCCTTAGTATGTTTATTCTTTGATTCGTCTTTTTTATTCACCTTGATTTTATCTTCTTTTTTATGATTATTTTTAGTAGATTTATCTGACTTATCTTCCAAGTTATGAGACTTATCGTTATTTTTGAAAATTCTAATTTTTTTAAAGAGATTAACTAGAAACTTCATAAAAAACCTCCTCATTCATTAAATTTCACTCGTTAAATTAAAAATATAAGATACCTTTTTAATTTGTGCTTATCGGTTTTATTTCGGAAAAATTTAGTATTTTTTCAAAATTTAAATTAAAACAATGAATCTTATTAAATGAAATAGTTTTACGTATTGAAAATAGTAACAAATCGTTCTTTATTATAAGTTACTATTGGTACAAGGTATTTTATATAAGAAGATCGTGTCTCCACCAAACCGGTCTAATAAAGCAAAAAAGATTCTTTTCAAAAGATAAAAACTTGATAAAAAACATTAAATACTGTAACTTACTTTTTAAAATAATCGTATTTAAATTCATGTTGAGGAAACCATGATCCGAAAAATATTCATTAACATATTATTATTATTTAGCTTTTACACTACAGGAGCCGAACAAACTCATCATGATTTTGATGCTCGTCTAAAAAAAGCATTCGATATTGATGACCTAGAGTTGAAGGAATTTCAAACAGGAAAAACAACAGAACAAGGGCCACGATTAGAGCGAGCTGAAATAGCTAGAAAAGTGGGAGAACAAAGAGATCAAAAAGCCTTTGAAAAATTTTGTAACGGTGAAACCTTCTGTCTTGGTGATACTTGTAAATTTAAGGTACAAAATATTATTTTTTGTCTATTATCAAGCAAGAATCTCGACAATTTATTATGGGAAGAGTTTAATCACGAGAGTCTTAAATCTCAGTTTCTAGAATATTTAGATGACGAGGAATCTTGCGAAGAGAACAACATGATTTTGAAAACTCTAGCTGATGATGCTGCAAAAAATATTGACCACCAAAGACGTTATCTACTTCGCCAAAGTAAAACAACTATTTTTAAAAATCCAAAAGATAACATCGTTATCAAATACCCAGAAGCTTTCTCATATCTTACCGATCTTTTAAGCTTTACTAAAGATGTTTCTAAAACACTAGAAGAAAGAGAAAGTTTAAGACTCACTGAAAAAAAATCACTTAAAGAACCAAAGAGTCAAAGGTCTCAAGAACAAGGGAAAGGTAAGAAAAAAAAGAAAAAAAAGAAAAAAAATAAATAACATTAAAATTTCAATAAAACCCACTACAGTCTTTCTAATGAGGTCACCTTTGGAGGATTTCCTCTTTCAAGGAAAAGACACAAAATTTTGCCACTTTGATATAAATAATTAAGATCAAATGAATGAACATCACAAATATTTTTTAACTTTCTTTTCAGCTCATCAACACTATTAACATGTAAGGTTGTCATTCCACCAACTTGGCCAGTAAAAAGTGATTGAAAAAAAAACAAGATATCATCCCCTCTAACTTCCCCAATAACTATTTTATCGGGGTGAAGGCGTAAAGACTCATTGATTAAAATTTTAAAACTAATTTCTTTTCCATGTTCAATACCCTCAACCTTTGTTTTCATCTTGCACCACAGCGGAAAAAAAACAGGTAGTTCCTCATAATCTTCTATGATAGCGACTCTCATATGTTTACAAAGCTCTTTTAAAAGAGCACAAAGAAAACTTGTTTTACCTGACCCACAGGGGCCACAAATAATAAGATGATCTCCTTTTATGAGGTCCTTTTTTAAATTCCCTAGAAGGTCCTCAGATATTTCAAAATCATTTGTTTTTAAGTTATCAAAACGATGTCGTCTTAAACAAAAAAAAGGTCCATCAAAACATGCTGGTTCGATAACCGCTTGCCACCTGTAGGCATTATTTTTAAATGTTCCCCCAGCAAAAGGGTGCAAGGGATCGAGTCGAATATTTTGTTCAAATGAGAAGATTTGTATGACTTCTGTCATCTTTTTCTTACAAGTAAAGTATGACTTAAGCTCATGGTAAATACCATCTTTTATGTAAAAGGTTTTTTGAGGTCCATTTAAAAAAATTTCATTTGCATCGAGCCACTTCAAACTTTGACACAGATCATCTATCCACATTATTCGGGCCTTTAATTGAACGAGATTAGTTGTGCAAAATTATCTAATAAAATTTGATTTCAAATATAATTTTTTAATAAAAAAGAATTTACTCAAAGATATCATTTAAACGTAAGGTGAAAAGCTCTTCAAGTGAAGAAAAAACATCAGCACCATCTAAAATCAACTGATAGCTTCCTTCTGAAAGATAAGATTTTTGTTTGGGTTCGTATACAAGGACTTCTCGACCTTGTTCAAGAGCAGATTTAGCAGTCAGTAAAGTTCCTGACTTGAGCCCAGCTTCCATGATAATCGTACACATGGAAAATCCACTAATAATTCTATTTCTAACGGGAAAATCATATGGCTTGACTTGGGTATTACACAATTTTTCTGAGACAAGACAACCGCCTTCTGCAATAATTTTATCAAATATGTATTTATTTCCTCGAGGATAATTATGGCTGAGCCCCCCGGGTAAAACGACAATGGTGCTTGCTGGGTTCATACGACTTTTTAAAGTTCCAATATGAGTAGATATATCACAGCCGTAGGCTCCTCCACTGACAATATTTATGCCAAGATCAGCAACTTTAGACCCAAGGTCAAAGCAAGTTCGAATAACGTGAGACGATGCTTTCCTTGCCCCAACAACCGAGAGCATTTGTCCTTTAAGTTTTTGTTTGTCACCTCTCACAAAAAGACAATGGGGAGGATCTGGTATCTCTTTTAAAAAAGCTGGATAAAAAGAATTACATAAAGGGATAATTGAAAAGTTATGACGATAGGATCTTTCATAAAGATCTTTAATTTCACCAACGAGATTCATTTTAGCTTTTTTGTCTTCTAAGAAGATTTTTAGGGAGGGAAAACTATCTTTGTAAAAAACTCCGCAAAAGTCGATAAAATCAAACCAATCTTCATCACACCATGAACTAATTTTTGAATCATAAAGACAAAAACTGCAAGGTAGTTCAAATTTTTGATACTTACGAGTCAATTGTGACAATAAATGCGCAAGGATAAAATAGGCAGTCATAATATCTTTCACCTTTCATAGATAACATTCTGTTATTTTGAATTTGTCATCAAGAGGCAAAAATTATGATTCAACTTCTTTTATAAAATTAATTTAGCACCTGTGGAATTTTACCAATAGTGTCACCAACATATATCTCTGTTTTATTCTGCATGACGTAACCAACAGATCCTTCTTCTCTAACATCAATAAGAATTAAATAACCTGTTTCCTCAAAGCTTTCTGGCACAGAAAAAGACCCTAAAATTTCACCAAAGTTCGCACGATTTTTAAATATCCTAAGGATGTTTCCCTCGTTTAAACCAGAACGACTCCCTCGATCAATAAAAAGAACAGAGCCTTCCGTACTAAAACTTTGTTCAGCCTCATTAAACGCAACAACATGAGCTTCAAGATCCACAAAGTTATCTAGATCAGGATACTTATACACTGATCTTTTTGATGAAATATATGGAACTAAGATATCTCCCTCCATAACTTCTTTATTATATTCTGTTACTTTAGCGAGAGCTGAAAGTTCTTCATCAATAAATTTTTCTATTTCAACAGTACCGATATTATAGTACAAGTAACCAATAAAATCACCGTATATTGGATCATAAATATATTTTTTATAGCGAAGAACTGTATATTTTGAATAAAGCTCCACTCCTTCTTCTACATCACAAATTACTTGATCGTAAAGAAAGCTCAAAGATTCACCATGTCCTCCACCAAGAATAGTACATAATGATAATTGAGACTGAGGGAAAATAAAGCCAGGAACACTTAGTTCGATTTCAGATGATAAATAACTATCGTCGGCATAGATGAACAAATCTTTATTTGCTTTGACCTTATCAAATAATGGAAATTCTATTTTCTCTTGTTTTTTTTCATGGGTTTCATAGACTAAATTATCAAATAGTATCTTTTGCATTGTTGGCTCAATCGTTTCAACAGGAATATAATCTTCCTCTTTTTCAATTTCTAAGTAAGGAGGATTTTCTTCATCACCAAGATAAAATTTCAAACGCATGCCAGGCCAAATGAAATGTGGATTTTTAATATAAGGATTCATTGCCCAAAGTTTGGGCCAATAATTAGGTTCTCCAATGAGCTGATCACAAATATCGTATAAAGTATCTCCGTCTTCAACAACATACTCTTCAGGCGCTTCAAAAGGAGTCAGTGCCCTTCTGCCTCCAGGTATTGGAGGAACTCCTATAAACATATTTCCGCTTGCGTTTAAATCTAGATCAAGATCTTCTTTTTCTTGCTGTACCTCATCTGTTATTTTAAAGTTATTATTTTCGTTGTTCTTATCTATATCTTGATTTTTTTTGCTGTTGGATTCTACATTTTCAAAGTCCGGCTGCTGGTCAAATAAATTCATTTTTTCATTGAAATTGAAATCTTGGTTGTTTAAAAAGTTCATTTCAAAATTATCATTATTCATAAAATCTTGAGCATCTTCAAAATTTTCTTCATCGTTTTTATTATTTTCATTATCGTTTAAATATTCTTGCTCGTTGAATTCATTGTTATCAAAGTTTTCATTGTCATAGTTTTCATTGTCATAGTCTTCATTATCATTCTCGTAGTCATTCTCGTCGTCATAGTTTTCATTATCATAGTTTTCATTATCATAGTTTTCATTATCATAGTTTTCATTATCATAGTTTTCTTGATTATTTTTGTCTTCATCATAGTTATTATAGTTTTCATTGTTATTTTCGTACTCCGACTCACCATCAAGATTAAAATATTCTTCGTTAAAATCCTCTTGTTGAAAGTTATTGTTATCTACTAAATATTCTGACAAACTATGTAAGCGGAAAAGATTTTTAGAAAAAGCTTGTGGAGCCCATAAATTAAAAAAGACAAAACAAGAAAAAAATGAAAATCTAAATGATAAAAACATCAAAACACCTCAAAAAAAAATGAAATGACCTAAGTAAAAAAAATTAATTTCTATATTTTAGTTTTATAGAAAACTGACTTCAGTATAAACTAAATTTTATGTGACCGTAAGAGGAGACGGCTCAAAGATCATAAACTAAGAACAAAACATCAATTTTTATTCGCCTACAAAAAGTACTTAATAAGTCTTTACTTTCTTTTTTAAGTTCATATAATCGACAAGTTGTGTTTCAATAGTGAATTTGATATTGTATTAAATTACCTAAATTTTCTAGATGATAAAAGATGATTACATTTAAAATGATTAAATTTTTTGCATACGCTTTTAAGTTTCTGAAAAAAATTAAGGTTATGGCGATATATTTTTACCTTAGCTTTTTATTTTTATCTTCTTTCGCAAGCTTTGCATATGTTGATCCAACAAAAAGCAATGAAAAAAAAAATAACTTAACGAAGTTACCAAAACACGTTTTACTATTCTCTTTAAATCATAACTCTCCTTTAAAACGGACCAAAGAAAACTTTCCCTTGGGTGATTTTAACTACTCCTTAACTTATCGTTATATATATGAAGAAATATGGATTTTTGGACTTTCAGCTGAACAAAAAATATTTAAACAAAAAGAAAATCTAGAAAAATATCCTATACTAAATCTATCTCACGAAAGCTTAAGAAATTTTCCTTTATATAAGTCTTTCTATTTTGCTTTCGGTTTGAAAACAAATTATCTCTATCCACTTAAGCCTCAAAATGATGCATCAGGTCAAAGCAAACTTAAACCTGAACTCTCATTAGCAGTTTCTTCTAATCTATCCTACTTTATTGACGAAACATTTAGTATATGGACTCATTTAGATTATTGGCGCGGAACAAAGACAAGCCAAATCCAAGGGTTTGAGTGGGGAGTCGGCTTAGCATTTCGTTTAGGAGATTAAAATATTCACAGCATGCTTTATAAACATGCAAAACTTATTGAATAAATCATGAAAGGCTCCACAACTAACTTTAAGTTATTATTTTTATATATTACAAAGAAGTATTTAGAAAAGCTTCGTTTTCCACCACAAGTGATTTTATGAAACTTGAGTCAAATTCTATGATAATGACGAAAAGTCTCATTTACGATAGCTTTGAGATAAGCTAATTTTTTATTCCACTATTTGCAGCCAGCTTTGACAAATTGTGATGCGTATCCACCTATGTCATATGAAGATCTTTTTATTTCAAATCAAAGACAGCAACGAAATCTTTCGATAAGATTTTTCCTGTCAAAGCAATTTCAACAGCCCCAAGAAGGGGAAGATTTTTTGTTACATAAAGATGGATCTCAATATTTTTTAGCTCGAAACGACGTGATAAAAGGTCATTTTCCTTCAAAGGATCGTCTTTATCTTTCATTTTCACAAGAAGATGATCACAGTTGGGATAGTCAACACCGGATATATCACTTATATCTTCAATGCCCTTATAATAAATATAATAATCTTTTGTTTCAAAAACTTTTTGTTTTCTCAAAATTTTGATAAAGTTATCTTCAAAAAAGGCTTCCGGTAAATGTATAACTTTTTTTCCGTTACGTTTTAAAACGTAAATCTCCAGCTTATATAGAAATGTTAAAGGGAAAGTACGTTTAAGATTATCTATAGGGCCTAAAGAGGCTGATAAGCTTCCCTTTTTTATGAGATTCGAACTTTTATTTTTATTTAAACTGTACTCAATAGACTCTACAAGAGAATCATTGAATTTTATCCACTCACTTTCTACAAGCGGCTCTTTTGCATGAAGACTTTCAAACGAGAATAAAATTGTCAAAAAAGAAGTTAGACCGAGTAGATACTTTCGTTTGGCTTTCATAGCTCCCCCTTTTCTTTTAAAATGTCGGTTTAAGTATAGACTATTATAAAGAAAAGGAAGAACATAAGGTCAAGTGATAATGTTGCAAGAAAGGTTTAAATAAAAAAGATCAGAAAATTTAACCTTCCCAATTCATACAAGCAGAACTTAAGGTCCTTACCCCAAAACCAGAACCACCATGACTAGGGAACCCAGTAGCTGTGCAGCCCCAACCTGTTCCTGCAATATCTAGATGAAGCCACTTAGTTTCACCAACAAACTCTTGTAGAAAGGCTCCGCCCATAATAGTTCCAGCTTTAACACTTGGGCCTGCAATATTTTTTAAATCAGCAAACTCTGATTTAACCTCTTTGTTAAACTCTGGCCACAGAGGAAGTTGCCATAAAGGTTCACCAGACTTATTCCCAGAAGACATGACGAAGTCTGCAAAAGCTTGATCATTACTCATGCAAGCAGAACCGACAGATCCTAAAGCCATCAAAACAGCTCCAGTAAGGGTCGCAATATCTATGATGAACTCTGGCTTATATTTATCGATCGAGTATTGCAAAAGATCAGCTAAAACCAAGCGCCCTTCTGCGTCGGTGTTAAGAATCTCAATTGTCTTGCCGTTTCTGGTATGAACGATATCACCGGGGCGAGACGGATTGATACTTAACATGTTTTCAACAGCTCCGATGAGACAAACAACATTGGTTGGAGGCTTTTTGTGGCCAAGGTAATACGCAGCCCCGAGAACAGCAGCACCACCGCAAAGGTCATATTTCATATCACTGATACCAGCTGAAGGCTTAATGTTGACGCCACCAGCGTCGAAAGTTAGTCCTTTACCGACAAGGCTGACACAACGGCTAGAATCAACACCTTCGATTTCAATTGCTATTAATTTGGGATCAATTGTAGTCCCTTCCGCAACACTGTGGAAAGCACCAAGCTTATTTTTTAAAATTTCTTCTCTACCAAGGACCGTACATTTTAAATTTAATTTTTTAGCCATTGAAGCTGCTATTTCTGCAAATTTTTCTGAATCCAACCAATTCGGGGGAGCATCAGCAATCATCCTAGCTAAAAAGGTGCCTTGGAGCATTTGACAATGATCTTCTAGAGTATCTTGCGAGTAGTTTGCACAACAAAATTCAACTTGCTTTGGTAAATTGAGAGAACTCGATTTATTTTTAAAGCCAGTTAATGAATAACAGCCTTGAGCAAAACCAGAAAAGATATCAAAAGCAGTCAAATCACCAGCGTCACAAAAACTTATTTTTTCAACAGTATAATTTTGTTTGAAAAGCTTAGCTGCATCTAACCCCACCTGACGGGCAAGTTGCAATGGGCTTCTTTTGACAGTTGAAACACCAACTAAACTGTAAGCAATGCCATCAAGAACCAAAGTCAGAGGTTTACTCGACGAGGAGTTCCATCCAGCTTGTTTTGCCAACTTTTCCATTGTTGAGAAAGTTTGGGAGGATACTCCGCTGCATATACTTTTTCCCAAGCTCTGCGTTTTTTCTACTGGCACGACAACATGCGTTCCCTTATCAATCGTTTGAGAATGACTAAACTTTGCAGCCTCAAGCCATTGAAAAGCTTGGGGAAGAAGCTGTTGCCAATCAGTGCTTTTATGCTTAAATTTCACTTTTTCTTGCCCTCCCAAAATGAAAATATGGCGTCTCTTTTTTATTAAATAAGGCGTTCAAACCTGAAGCTAAAGACCCCGACTTAAATACTAGAGCCTGTATGCTAACAAAAAGGGTGAGAAAACTTAAGCTCAATCCAAGGAAAAAACTTGCATGGAAGCTTATTCCATATTGTTTTCATTATAATAAAAACATAAAAGATTAGCCTAGACAAAAGAAATAACAAATAGAATTAGGAAACATCATATGAGCCAAATAAGCTTTGTTGCTGCAAGAGAAATTTTAGATTCACGCGGGAACCCGACTGTTGAAGTTGAAATAGGGACCAAAGACCAGCACTGGGGGCGATGTTCCGTACCTTCTGGAGCATCAACAGGCGAATATGAAGCCTATGAACTTAGGGACCAAGAAAAACGCTTTTCAGGCAAAGGTGTCTTAAAAGCCGTCAAAAATGTCAGTGATACTATTGCTCAGCAAATTTTAGGCATGGATGTTTGTGACCAAAAGTCTTTGGATGAAAAGCTGATCGAACTTGATGGAACTCAGAATAAATCAAGACTTGGCGCAAATTCAATACTTGGCGTTTCTCTAGCTTGCGCAAAGGCTGCTGCAGCCACTTGCGGTCTTCCTCTTTACCGGTATCTGGGTGGTGTTCATGCTAATAGATTGCCTGTTCCTTTTATGAATGTCATTAATGGTGGGGCTCACGCTGACAATAATATCGATATCCAAGAGTTTATGATAGCCCCCGTTGGAGCAAAATCTTTTCGAGAAGGCTTGCGTTGGGGAGCAGAAGTTTACCACACTTTAAAAAGTGTTTTACAAGAGAAAAAACTTAGTACAGCAGTTGGAGATGAAGGAGGGTTTGCTCCAAACTTATCTTCAAATGAAGAAGCTCTAGCGATTATAATTGAAGCTATTGAAAAAGCTGGCTTTAATGCCGGAAACGATATTTCTTTAGCCCTAGATGTTGCTGCAAGTTCTTTCTACAACAAAGATAAAAATTTTTATGAATTAAAAAGCGAGAAAAGAAAACTTTCAGCTAATGAGATGATTGAATTTTTAAATAACATTGCTGAAGACTACCCCATTATTTCTATAGAAGATGCACTTGATGAGAATGATTGGCAGGGGTTTGTTGCTCTAACGAAATGTCTTGGCGATAAAGTTCAAATAGTCGGTGATGATCTTTTTGTAACTAATATCAATAAACTTCAACAAGGTGTCAAAGAAAAAGCAGCAAACTCCATCCTTATTAAACCAAACCAGATAGGTACATTGAGCGAAACACTTTCATGTATAGATTACGCCAATAAACATGGCTATACTCATATGGTTTCTCACCGCTCGGGTGAAACAGAAGACACAATTATTGCAGATCTTTCTGTTGCTTGTGGATCTGGACAGATAAAAACAGGAGCTCCGTGTCGATCTGATCGGACCTGTAAATATAATCAACTTCTTCGCATCGAAGAAGAGCTTGGTAAAAACTCTAAGTATGGTCTCGATGCTGACTAAAAAAGATCGAAAAAAATTTTTCTAGCCCAATCTTAAAAAATCAAGCTACTAGCTAATAACTACTTTTTTGGAAGAAACCTTGTCCACTCCGAGAATAATTTTTAAAAGAAAACCATAAAGGGGTAGAAAAAAAATTGTCGAAAGGACTAGCTTAAAGATAAGATCAGCATGGGCAATTTGAAGCCAATTTTCTCTAAGAAATTCATTATTACAGTTGTAAAAACTCATAAAGAAAAAAATATAAGTATCAAAAATATTTGAAAAGCTTGTGGAAAGGAGTGGAGCAGACCACCATTTTTTACTTTTCTGCCTCACTTTTTGAAAAAGAAAAATATCCAAAAGCTGACCAAAAAGATAGGCTAACCCACTTGCGAAACCCACTCTAAATGAATTCAAAGAAATAGAAATTAAAACACACGGTATGTAGGCCAAAAAAACAACTTTTCTTGCTGTACTTTTACCAAGAATCCTTACAGTCAAATCAGTGGCGAGAACTAAAAAAGGAAAAGTAAACATTCCCCACGTTACTAAAACTCCAAAAAAATTGAAGGGAAATTGGACTAAATAATTACTTAGAGCAATGATAAAAGTGTGAAGTAAAACAAGCTTATAAAATGAGTTTATCTTAAAAACCAATTCAGGTAACCTTTCTAGAAAGATTTAAAATTTTAACTGTATTTTTATTGAAAAAATTTGTCAAATTCTTTTCTAAAACAAAAAACCAAAAAACGGCTAAAGAACTGATTTCACTAACATAAAAAGCATCAAAGAATTTTCAAAAAAAGAAAGTATTCATTGACTAAAAATAGCCACGTGTTGTAAAATATTAAACTTATCTTAAGTTTAACCGCACAAATTTTAAAAAATACGTTTTTTGGAAGATTACTTTATGTCAAAATATTTTTTAACCTCACTCTTTTTTTTTACAACCTTAATAATCTCATGCGAATCAGACGACAATAAGAGAAAAAATACCAAACATTTTGAAAGTCAAAATATAGAATCACCAGACACTTCAAACTTTACAGAAAAAGATTGTGATTTTCCACTAAACAACTACCAATATAATCAAGACTTTATCTATAATCCAAAGCACTTTTGTGAAGATGAAAAATTATTAGAAGCATACCAAAAGCTAAAACTAAGCTATAAGGATGATTCAGAATTTGACCCAAGAAACATCACTAGAGATTTAAAACTTCAAGAAAATATTATGGGAGCATCTATTACTTGGTGGAGTTCTAATGAAAATATTATTAATGAAAAAGGCCAAGTAATAAGACCTTTTTACAAAGAAACCAATCAAGTCAGCTTACACGCACATATAAGCAGTGGATTTAATGAAAGAACTAAAGTATTCAAACTAAGTGTAGTACCTAAAAATCCAACAGATGAAGATATGAATGAAATCATAAAAAAACTTAAAGATTATAATTTTCCTCTTTATGATATGATTGCCCTAGAAGAAATACAATCTTTTGAAGAGCTAAAAGAATCTTTAAGAAGTTTAAGCCGCGAAACAACACCCGATAATTTATGTAATGATCTCATAAAATCATATAAACACATGAAAAAATGGAATGACAATGAGGAAAAATATCATAAAGACATCGAAAGTCTTGAGCATGTGGAAGAAAAAATCATAAAAGAAGTAAAATACCTTAACTTTGTAGACCTTTGGTCTAATTTAATGAATTCAGAAAATTTTAATGCTAATTTTTACTCTTCTTTTTATCAACAACTATCACCTTTTTTGTCTGACGTAGAGTTTCCTGATGATGGGGATCGTAACCTCAATAATAATAATGAAGCGAAGCAAGATAGCTTAATTATTTTTTTGGCTCGTATAAAAAATCAAATGTTTGATGACCTCAGTATAGATGGATATAGTATTTTAAACTCCGACAATATTTCTCCTTACCAAACAACTGGTAACAGTGATTTATGGTTTGCTGAATGTCGCTACAAGCTCTATAAAATATATGAAAAGCTCGACTCATTAAGTGATAACGAAAAAAAAACTCTACTATCTGGATTTTTGCACGCAGGACGACACTGCAGCGATGCTAAAAAAGCTCAAATAGAAGACAATTTTAATTTATTTAACTTTGAAGCAAAACAAAGTCTTGAAAATTTACAAGAAGATCTTGCCTCAGATTTAGAAGAAAGAATGGAATTATTTGCGACAAAAGAAAAACATCAAATTCTTGAAAATAAAATTAATGCACTCTACCAAGTAGCTTCTAATCCACAGAGGACAGATGATGATGCGAGAGCGATAAGACGAAGAGAAGCAGAAAATATTGTTGTAGGAGAATTTATCTTACAACAAGAAGCAGAAGAACATAGCGCTCAAGACATTCAACAAGAAGGAATAACATTTAAAGCATCAACATGGGACTTACATGCCCCAAACCTAGGCCTAAAGAAGAAAGAAACTCATTTTACAAATTTTTTTCTTAATTTTGACCCTAGTGACTTATTTCAAAGTGGAGCATACACTCCAAGTCGTTTGCTTGAGTGCATAAGAAGAAATCTACACCAAGAAATTCTAGATGAGTATTTCGGTATTATTCAACATCTTATGACTGCGGATAATCAAGACAAGGCGTTAAAAGCTGTGCTTGTAGAAAAAGACTTTTTACGATGAGATTTTAAATAAAAAAATTGCAATCCCCTACGCCTTTATCTTATCAAGATTCTTTTCTTGAAACCTAAAAACAATCATCGTCAAAGCTATTAAGAAAAGTATAAAAAAATGAAAGTCATAATTCATATCAAGAGCCCATCCAAAGATAGGTGGTGCTAGAGCTGTAGATAAGATTATACACTGCATCATTACAGCTTTTATAGATCCCAACTGATGTTTGGGAAAAATTTCAGCCCAAACTGAAGATTGAACACAAGAACCAAACCCTATAGTAATTCCTGATGAAATTAGATATAAAACAGCTGCCAGTGGGTGGTTACTTAAATAAAAAATAAGAAGAGATAGGATCATCGGTATCAAACAAAATTGGCTTAAACTTCTAGCTGTATAACGATCAACTAGTGGACCAGTCAGTATTGAAGAAATCGTTTTTGCAACAGCAAAAAGTACAAAACAAAATGCTAAAAAGTCTTGGCTCCAAGACTTAAGCTCTCCCAAAGCAATCTTATGGAAAAAAAGACCTGTTAAAATAAAAGCAGGAAGAACAAATTGGAGAACTAAAAGAGTAAAAGATTTATTTTTTAAAGGAAGAAAAAACTGACTACTTTTATTACCTGATCTTTTGTCGTCTTCTACAACTTGAAAAAAATGGTGTGTTTTCTTCAAACCAAAAAGATAAAAGAAAATATAAAAGAAAGAAGGCACAGCAGCAAAAATCACAAGAGTTTTTTGCCAAGAAAAAATCTTGGTCAAAAAAATAAAGAAAAGAGGAAAAATCGCCTCTGAAAGTGATGCTCCTAAAGAAGCTAAACTTTGAGCTTTACCCCTCGATTCATCAAAAAATCTTGCAGTTGAAGTTGAAGAAATATGGGTAAAAAGACCTTGACCACAAAATCGAACAAGAAAAATCCCACAAAAGATTGACCACAACGAGATATTTGCAGCAACAATAATAAGTCCAAAACATAAAAAGAAAAGAACAATCGATGCATAAATTTTTAGATTCACTTGGTCATACAACCTTCCAGCAAAAGGAAGGAGAATAGCACTTAAAAGGGTACAGGCACCATAATAAAGCCCAAACTGTGAGTTGCTTATCTTGTAAGAATCTTGAATAAAAGGGATAAGAAAAGCTATGAAAAACGTTTGTCCAAAACCACCAAAAAAGTAATGACTCATGGAAAATGTAACTTGAAAAGGAAAACGCTCAATCAGGTCTTTATATTCATTCAATGTTTTTATAAGCATAATTTAATCTTTTTTAAATTTTATTCATAAAAAAAATATGCTCTTATCATTATTTTCAAAAAAAAGCATGCATAGATTTTCTATATATTCTTCAACTTTTTTACGTACCCATCTCTAAAGAAAATTCAGCCAATTCATTTAAATAAAGGGCATTATCTTAACACAAGGGAGGCGAACCTTTCCTACTTGCCTTAACGGTAGCCTGCGAAAGAAAGTAACAGCAAGCTACCGCCATAAAATAACTGTTTAGAAAAAAACAATTTTTCTTAATAATAAAGATTGGTTAGTCATTTTAATTTAAATGCTCACATCTTTTTTTTCTGTAAGAAAAAGTTAGATTTTATTCCGAATAAAAAATAAAAAGACTATTTAATGAATGAATCAACTTGACAAATTATTTGGCTACACTTATATATTGGATCTACCTTAACGCGGGGTGGAGAAGTTTGGTATCTCGTCGGGCTCATAACCCGAAGATCACAGGTTCAAATCCTGTCCCCGCTACCAAAATATTCAAGAATAAATAAAAAATTTTATTATAGATGATGTTTAAGACCTAGACTTAGAGTAGAAGTGTTAAAGTCGTAACCCAGATCTGTGAAATCAACACCGCGAAGATTTTTCCCCTCATCGTATTGACGGTTAAAGTCTTGCTCTAAAACAAACTGGAGCGAAAGATTATCATTAACCTTATAGTTAAAAGGTAGCCTTAAAGTAAAGTAAGCTATCTGCTTCATTTCTTCTACAGTGATGGTCACGGATGACGCTAGCTGTGTTTCTAGAGTGGATAGGTGTACAGCAAGCCCAAGCCCCGTACTTATTTGCTTTGAAGCAATGTAATGAAGATCAAGGCCAAAAAGCAGTCCTGATTCAATCTCGTCAAAATCAGTATTTTCGGACAGTTTTGTTCTTTCAATTGTTACTTGGGGACCAGCAAAAATAGCTAAAGACATAGCATCATTAATTTGAGCATTATATCCAAATTTAATGTTAAAATCAGATCTGCTTGCATCTAGAGTTACGTCATTTGCTTTCCTTGTACCAAAACCAAATCTTGCCAACGTAGCAAAGTAAAAACCATTTGTTGGTGCATATATGTAACGAACATGAAAACCATTATAGTTACCATCCTCAGAGTTTTTCGCACTCTTGTCTTTGCCTGCGGTCATATTATAACCCCAATTTATATTATGTCTTTTATCATTAACCTCTTGTGCTTGAATATTAAAGTTTAAAAATAAAAAAAAGCCTAAAAAGATTATTTTTTTTATCATACTACATACCTTTCTTTATAGCTGTAAATTAATTGTTGCCTCTAAATATTTAAATTTATTTCTTTCTATAAGTAAAACGAAATGTTAAATATTTGCTACTTACAATATAAAAAATCTTTTCTTCTTCATTATATTATAGGTTTTAAAAAAATCACACAAATCAAGCGCAACAAATATTTCTAAATTATAATTCTTCTAGGTCGACATCTGGTATGATCGATAAATAGGTAGGAGAAAACATTTCTTCAACTAGAGCATCCCAGTGATCTATAGCTCGACGAGAACTACTGTCGAGCACAGGATTCATGACACCATCATAATTCTGTGGTAGATGCCCTTTATCGAGATAACAATGAAAAAGTTCGTGAAAAATAAGTTCATATGTTTTTCTTTTTTTTTCATTTTCATTTAAATTCTTAGTATAATTTTCTAAAGCAGGTCGCAACACCTCGATAGATAACCATTTCTTCTCTTGGTTCGTAAGAGTAATGCCTGAAATGTATTGATCATAGACAGAATAGCGTGTACATGTTGCAGCAACACCTTTTTCCTTTGGAGTCGAAAATTCTTCTACAAACTTCAAGTGTCTTAACTTATTTCTCGTCTTCTCTGGTATGATTACACCTGATTTTTTTGCCTCAATTATAAAATCATTTTCTATTTCCGTTAAATAAGGATCCCAATCGACATCTGGAATTTGTCCTTCTTTCAAGATGACTTTATAATTTACTGAATCAGTAATAAAAGTCACAGGTCTTTGTATTTTCTTGCAGGCGAAAAAAAAGATAAGTAATGTAAAAATTATGACTCGATTCATAAAGTAGCCTTAAAAGCTTGAGTTTAATAATAAATTCTAGTGTTTTATTTACAATAAAATTAATCTCTAAAAAGCTCAACTAGAAAAAATATTTGAAGAAACAAGGAGGAAGTATTAAGGGTTTGACCAGTTTTGCTCAACTTTTTCTATCTTTGTTTTATCATAACCAGCTATAACGGCTTTTTCCACAAGAGAATTATAAAGCTTTGGAGAAATTTCATGACTTCTTGCCATAATCCATAGGTTTGCTTTATTAGGTCGACCGATAGTTGTATACTCATAGTTTTCATGATCCAAGTCAATAATAAGATAATCAAATAAAAGGGGCCATATGGGACGAATTTTCCAATGAGCTCGAGTCTCATCATCTACAACATATGCTGTTTGAGTCATATGAGTCTTTTTTCCCGAAGGCTTCTCGTAGTGATATGTAAAATCTACGTGAATCGAATCGTCACTTTTTCGAGTATAAGTTTCAACAGCGTTACAAGCATTTTTCTCAAACATCGTTGGAATAGAAGCAATCACGTACCATTTGCCCATAAACCTATCAATATCAACATTTTTTACAGTTACATCTTGATACTTTGTACTTTTAGACACACAAGCTCCTCCTATAAATAAAACGAAAACAAAATAAATATGTCTAACCACTGTCTAAACTCCTTAGAATAAAGTTTACAAGTCACATTGATTTATAATTTTCTAAAGCTTTTTCCCTTGCTGTTTTATGATCAACAATAGCTTTAGGATAATTTTCCCCAAGTTTTATACCAGCTTTAATTAAAACTTCACTTGGAGCTAACCATGGAGAGTAAATCCATCGGCTAGGAAGTTTACTTAACTCTGGACACCATAGTCTTGCGTAATTACCCTCAGGGTCAAATTTTTGCCCTTGAGTTATAGGATTAAAGATTCTAAAAAAAGGTGCAGCATCAGCGCCACAACCTGCAGTCCACTGCCAACCTTGAGTGTTACTTGCAAGATCAGCATCAAGTAAAGTTTGCCAAAACCACTTTGCTCCTTCTTGCCATGGTACATTGAGGTGCTTTATTAGAAAAGAAGCGCTGATCATTCTAACACGATTATGCATCCAACCTGTTTGCCACAATTGACGCATACCAGCATCGACAATAGGGTAACCCGTTTGCCCTTTTGTCCAAGCTAGAAAATAGGTTTTATTTTTACGCCAGGGGAAACTAGAAAATTTCTCTTTTAAAGAAAGATCTGTTGTATGAGGAAAAAATTGTAAGAGATGATAAGAAAACTCCCTCCAAAGAATCTCTTTACAAAATTGGATAATACTTGGGTCCTTAATTTTAGCAATTGGCCCATGATTTTTCTCTACAAGAGATAAAATCCTTTGGGGGTGAATTTCACCAAAATGAAGATGTGGACTCAAACAAGATGTTCCATCTTTATGAGGAAGATCTCTTAAACTTTGATATTGACCAACTTTATGCTTTAAAAAATCGCTAACTTTTCTTAAGGCTTCCTTTTCACCTGGTGTCCAAAATTCATGGAACTTTTTATACCACGAATTTTTTCCTAAGATTTTTAAGTTTTCAACACTAGTATTATGATGTTCATAGTTTTTTGGCAATGGTGGCAAAACTGTTGGAGATGATAAAATTTTTTCCTGATTTTGCTTTAAAAAGTTATTCCAAAATGGTGTATATACAAGATAAGGTGTGCCGTCAGATTTAGTCAAAGACTTCGGATTTTTTAGAAGAGATCCTTCAAAAGATTCGTAACGAACGTCAAGATTAGTAAGTTTTTTAATGAGCTGCTTTACAGTTTTTGATTCTTTAGGGTTATAGCTTCTATTCCAAAGAACCACATCACAAGATGTTGTTTTTACTAATTTTTCAATCTCGTCAACAGTTGAACCTTTGAAAAGAATTAAGTCTGATCCTTTTTCTTGAAGGGATTCTTTAAATTTTAATAATGTCTAATGTAGCCACCACTTACTAGCTCCGTCAACCTTCCATTCAGTACAAAGATTCTCATCCCAAATAAAAATAGGAATAAGCTGATCGTACTTGGATGCTTCAATCAAAGCTTTATTGTCTTTTAGTCTAAAATCATTTCTTAACCATAAAATTGCTGTCTTCTTTACCACGATATCTCCGAACCATCCCAGTTTAAAAACTTACCATTTGCATCAGTACTTAGATCATTTAAAACATTCAGTATATTTAAGGCTGTTTTTTCCGGTGAATTAACATTAAGCTTTGTGTGTTTCAAATAAGGTTCTGATAAATCAGTTTGTGTTGTCCCTGGATGTATTGCAAGGGATAAACATTGAATCTTACGGTTTATAAACTCAAGAGCAACTGTCTTGATAAACATATTAAGAGCAGATTTAGAAGCTCGATAACCGTACCAGCCACCTAAAGTATTGTCATTTATACTTCCAACTTTCGCAGATAAACTTGCAAAAACTGATAGAGGCTTTGGTCGTAAAAGTGGTAGCAACATTTTCGCTAGTAAGGGCGTAACGATAGAATTAATAGCAAAAGAATCCAAAAGTTGTTTCATTGAAATATCATTAAGACTCTTTTCTGGCTTCATATTTTCACTATGTAAAACTCCAACACAGTTTATAACAAGATCAAGATGCTGAACTTTTTCACTTAATTCATTGGTAAATTCTTCAAGGCTCGATTCATCTAAGGGGTTGACCAGACTTGTAACTAAACGTGATCGATATTGACTTTCTAAATTTTTTAAACTATCGCACCTTGAAACATCTCTATAAGTTGTATAAATAAAGCAATCTTGGTAATTTTTTAATAAAGTCTCAGTCAAAGACAAACCAATACCATGTCCTGACCCTATAATTAGAACATTTTTGATAGACTCTAAGTTAAATTTTTCCACTTTTTTTATCCCTATTATAAAATTAACATTTATCTGTTGAACATTTTTTTTTAGGTAAGATTGGTCGAACCAAAGAAAAAATATAATAAGAAAAATGTGCAACAGAACGACTAGGTTGATGATCAATTAAGAATCTTAAAAGTCTAAACTTACCTAAAACACTCCATATATGAGCAAAAGCATCAACTCCTGTAACAACATCTCCATTAGATTTTCTTACATGAAGAAACTGTTGCACCCGCTGTTTATCAAAACCTTCTTTTTCATGATCAAAGTCTTCTTTTGAAATATCAACATAAGAAATATTCTCTAGATTATCTAACTTCTTATAATAATTTATCTCCCTCGAGCAAAGGTGACAAGCCCCATCAAAGTATATAATAGCTTTTTTTTTCATCATAACAGACTATCCAATAGTTTATGACATACATTGTCTAAGGTTACTCTAAAACAACAGACGTTAGCTTTCAGTTGTTTCTTCTATAAACTTTTTTGCTGCTTTTTCTATTCTTTTATATTTTTCCTCTGGCATTTTTTCAAGTAGTCTCACCATCATCGCCATTCGAGGGTTACTTAAAAAAAACTTTTTATTCACTTTAATAAAACGCCAGTAGAGTCCATCCATGACGTCACACCACTCACCTTTTTTGTAATCTCCCATTTTCATTATATAGTTTGAACCACATATGTAAGGTTTTGTCGCAAAAATACCTCCTTCACTCATAAGCCCCATGCCGTACACATTTGCCTGCATCACCCAATCTGCTGAATCTACAGTCATCTCCATAAACCAGTTATAAACTTGATTTGGCTTAGCTCCTATTAAATTGAAGATATTTGCCATTATCATGAGTCTCTCAATATGGTGACAA